>CAWEEB010000045.1:0-77742 GCA_963807855.1 uncultured Gammaproteobacteria bacterium
AATTTATGCAGAGCTAGGCTGTTTTTATTACCTAAAATTAACTTTTATTTATCTTTACCAATTGTGTATCTAAACAAAAACTTCACACGTATTGAGGCAAGAAGTGATGGTTTAAGCTGTGACTTTAAATCATTAAACATTCAATTCCCCTAATTCAACTATTTATATTGATAACTCATAAGGAAATAGAAAGTGACCACCGATAACAAATTTAAGTATTCAATGTTTTTTCTTCGAGCGAGTGTTTTTCTCGTCATACTCATGTGGACGGTAGATAAATTTATCAACCCAGGTCACGCCGCTGCGATCTTTAGTAAATTCTATTCGATCTCTGGATTAGCCAGCTCAATTTTCACGATCATTGGCGTTTTGGAGCTTATTCTATTAGTTCTATTTTTTATCGGTTTTAAGAAAACCATTACTTATGGCGCAGTTTTGCTCTTACATGCGGCATCGACTTTGTCCTCTTTCGGTCAATACCTGTCACCCTTTGAAGGTAACCACTTATTGTTCTTTGCTGCGTGGCCGATGTTGGCGGCATGTGTGATGTTATTTTTATTCCGTAATGAGGATACCTTTTTACAGATAGATCAAAAGTTTTCATAATTTAAAAACTAGGGTTTTAAGTAGTTCTTTTGAGTAGCCCTTTTGAGTTTCGACTTATAGCAATGTCACTATATTGATTAGATTTGAGATTTGTTGGGCTTTCTAAAATCAACCCAAGCTACCGGACTATCAATGGCTCGATAGTAAATGCTTTTTCAATTTCTTCAGATAGATTATTTTCATACAATAAACTCGCAAATGCTCTGATAGAGGAGGCACTTGGGACTACGTCAATTTCTAGAGCAAACTCTCTCAACATATCGACTTCTATTAGTGCTTTCTCCATATCAGTAGCTAACATGCCATAACGATATTGGAGAAAATATATCCTCAACATACTTTCGGTAGGTACTATGAGGCTTCCAATATTCGAATCTAGATAGTATTGAAAAGTGGAGTCTACAAGTTTGTCCCAGTTAATTTCTTTCTGAAAATCCTGTAACTGCTTAGTGGGTAAATTATCTTTACTGGTTTTTTCGATTTTAGTCTCTTTGTTAATGATTTCTTTATTACGGACTTCTTTATCTAAAAGGCTGCTCAATGAAGGCGTCATATTAACTCCAATCCAGTATATAAGTTGGTAGCTAATCAATGGGTTATCGTTCAATAAGTAAAATTATAGCCTGTTGATACTGTTTCTATATCTAAATTTAGGAGGTCATGTATTATCAAAGAATAGTTGCTTGGCGTTATACTCATCTGTGTTTATCAACTGTGTTCGTCTTCATTCGTATCCATAATTAATAGAACCAAGGACAATAACTTTCATGCCTATTATCAACGTCACAACGACTTTAGAGTATAACGTTAGCGCACCCACCAGCTTCATATTTAGTATTGTGCCTGCGGAGACTCCTCATCAGCGGATACTTGAAGAAAGTCTGAATTTGTCGCCACAACCTGATTATGAGTGGCTACAAGTGGGCGAAGAAAGTATTCGTAACTTACGTCTTGAGGTTCAATCAGGCTCTTTCCGCTTGGATTATCAGGCGAGAGTCGAATTAACGCCTGATGTAGATCAGTCGCATCGTATTGATGAAGTGCGCTATCAAGCCCTCCCCGCTGAAGTGCTCGCCTATCTCAACCCTAGTCGATACTGTGAATCAGATCGTTTATTTCTGTTCGCTAGTAAAGAGTTTGGTAATCAGCAAACGGGGTTTTCACGCGTGGATGCCATTTGCGATTGGGTAAATAACCATATTGATTACACTTCTGGCAGTACTGATGCCTCTTCGAGTGCTTGTGATGTGCTGATAAATCGGGCAGGTGTTTGTCGTGATTTTGCTCATGTCAGCATTGCTTTATGCAGGGCATTGGGAATTCCTGCGCGTTATATTTCTGGTTATGCTGTCGAATTACAGCCACCTGATTTTCATGGTTTCTTTGAAGCCTTTCTGGATGGCAAGTGGTATCTGTTTGATGCGACCCGCATGGCGCCAGTGAGTGGTTTTGTGCGTATTGGTCTTGGGCGAGATGCGGCTGATGCTTCTTTTGCGACCATTGTCGGTGCAGCTAGTTTAGAGAATATGCAGGTATCAGCACTTGTTGATGAATCAACCACAGGCAACGAACAAGGAAATGACGCTATTTCTACCTCTTGAAATATATTGGCTACAGGCTAACTTTATAGGCTCATTAGTCCTTGCTGTTAATCGTAATCCACTCTTTCCTTTTTGAATATTTAAGTCACCCCCCCTACTTATGGGCACTTTTTTTACCTATCAGACAAATCGACTCTCTACGTATGACTTAACTTTTTAGTAGATCGTTTAGTTAATCTATATACATAAAATATTACAATGGCGGCTAAACTCCCCATAAATGCCACTACCATATCTTTTTGTGAATCCCAGATATCACCTTGGGTTCCAAGATATGAAATGCCTTGATCTACGAAAAACACGTCAGCGACAAGCCATTCTATAATTTCATATATTGCACTTGCAGATAAAACAATTAAAACTGGGATTATTATTGTTGCACGTTCTATATCGCTTAAGTAGGCTGTATTTGATGGCTTAGATCACTATTTACAGTGAAATAAATGAGTAAAGGAACAAGATAAAAATGGGGAGGTTGCTTTTCTAGCTATTAAGAAATTGAAAAGCCACCTCCCCACTTATGGGCAGTTTTTTAGGCTGGTTAAAACAAGCCTTCTATCTCACCCTCTTCGCTCACATAAATATCTTCTGCTGCGGGCTTTCTTGGTAAGCCTGGCATGGTCATGATGTCACCACAGACAACAACCACAAAGCCTGCGCCTGCTGATAATCGTACTTCACGTATGGGTACAACGTGTCCACTGGGTGCGCCTTTTAACATAGGGTCGGTACTGAACGATAGCGGTGTTTTCGCGATACAAATAGGTAAATCTCCGTGTTTCGCTTCTAATGCTTGAAACTGATTACGCACTTTTTTATCGGCGATGATATCCTCTGCACCGTATAGCTCTTGAGCGATGGTACGTGTTTTACCCCAAAGTGAAAGTTGCGCGTTGTATAAGAACTCAAATTTAGCTGGCTCGTTATCAATCATATCAACCACCGCCTGACTCAATGCCTCTGCACCTTCGCCACCGCGTGCCCAGTGATCTGACTCAACCGCACTGATGCCTGCTTTGTCGCATAAACCTAAGAGCAGATCACGCTCTGCTTTTGTATCTGCACTGAAGCTGTTCAGCGCGACCATTACCGGAACCCCAAATTTACGGGTATTGCTAACATGTCGTTTAAGGTTGACAAAACCATCTTCTAGCGCCTCTAAATTTTCTTCGCCAAGCTGGTCTGGTGCTGCGCCACCGTGGATTTTAAGCGCGCGTATTGTAGCAACGATTACCGCTGCATCTGGCTTCAAACCTGATTTGCGCATTTTGATATCAAAGAATTTTTCGGCACCCAAATCTGCACCGAAGCCTGCTTCTGTAATCACATAATCCGCATGCTTCAACGCTGTTTTGGTTGCGATTACCGAGTTACAACCGTGGGCGATATTGGCAAATGGACCACCGTGGATAAAGCACGGTGTGCCTTCCATTGTCTGAACGAGGTTCGGTTGAATCGCATCTTTTAATAAGGCGGTCATTGCACCGACGGCTTTGATATCACGTGCGTAAATATCATCACCATCTCGCGTTGTACCGACAATGATATTACCAAGGCGTTCTTGCAAATCTTTTAAATCACTGGCTAAACAGAAAATTGCCATAACTTCAGAGGCAACCGTAATATCGAAATGATCAGTTCGTGGATAACCGTTGAATACACCCCCTAATCCAACTGTTAGTTGACGCAATGATCGATCATTCATGTCCATCACCCTGCCCCAGGTGACTTTTCGGCAATCCAGGTTTAGCTCGTTACCCCAGTAGATGTGGTTATCAATCATCGCTGACAATAAGTTATGTGCCGCACCGATTGCGTGGAAGTCACCATTAAAATGCAGGTTGATTTCTTCCATCGGTACCACTTGAGAATAACCACCACCTGCGGCGCCACCTTTCATACCGAAACATGGGCCTAGTGAAGGCTCACGCAGACATATCGCAGTCTTTTTTCCTAGACGGGTAAGACCATCGCCCATACCTACTGATGTGGTTGTTTTACCTTCGCCCGCTGCTGTTGGTGTAATACCGGCAACAAGGATGAGTTTTCCATCTGGCTTATCATTCTGTGCTTCGACGTATTCACGGCTTATCTTGGCACGGTGCTTACCGTAGTTGAGAATATGATCGCTGGAAATACCGAGTTTATCTGCGATCTCCTGAATGGGTTGCATGGTTGCTTTTCGGGCAATCTCTATATCTGATAGCGGTTTTGTGCTTTTTGCCATTATTTCCTCATCCATTTTTATTGGTATTGAACTCAAGTTTGTTCCGAACTCAGTTGGTATTGAACTCAAGTTGCATTTAATTGTTATATAACGATCGTGTTACTACGAGCAAACAATAACCTTATGACCTGTCTTTGAATAACTAAAAAACGGCATATAGCGTTCTAAATACGCCAAATACACACAGTTAAAACAACACCTTATCTATTTGATTATTTTTATTTATAGATACATAAGCATTTGATTGATTAAATTGTGAAAACAAAACCAGACACATCTGAAAATCTGTGGTTTTCTCAGTGATCCCTTAACCAATCAGCAATTTTGGGGAAAATCGTATCTACTGATTTGGGGCTAACAAAGATACCGATATGGCCACCACTCACAGGCATCTCTTGATACTGGTTTTTAGGGATAAGTTTCTTTAGTGCTTTTGATGAGGCGGGTGGTACAAGATGATCTTGTTTTGCATACACATTTAACACGGGGATTTTAAGCGCTGGAATATCAATGGGACACCCCCCTACTTTTAAGGTGTTTTTTATTAATAGGTTTTGTTGATAACAACCTTTGACGAATTCACGAAATGCCTCGCCGGCCTGGTCTGGACTATCGAATATCCAGCGTTCCATAAGAATAAAGTTGGCGATACGTTGTTTACTTTTCTCATCGAGTTGTTCGGTCGCATCCACCAGATTTAAATATTTCTTCAGCTGTAAATAATAGGGTCGTAACGATAGAAACGTATTACTGAGTATATCACCCGGGATATTTCCCATGGTTTTGACCATTAAATCTATATCGACATGTCTGACCAGATTGCTGAGTGTGTCTGCTTCTGTATGAAAATCAATGGGTGTCACCAAGGTCACCAGATTCTTGACCTTGTGCGGATGTAAACTGCTATAGCAAATACTAAGTACGCCGCCCTGACAGATTCCCATTAAACTCAACTTTTGAGTGCTTTCCTTTCTGCAGATGAGGTCAACACAGGCATCGATTTGTTTGTTGATATAATAATTGAGGTCTAAATGCTTATCTGACTCATCAGGATAGCCCCAGTCAATGAGATAAACGTCAAGTCCCGATTCGAGCATTTTCGCAATCGCAGAATGACCTTGTTGAAGATCTAAAATACTAGGCCGATTAACCAGTGCATACACAATTAAAACGGGGGTTTTTACTTTAATGTTTTTTAGATTAGTTTCGTTTTCATTCGAATGGCCGGGAGCAATATAGTGATAAAGCTTTAATTTATCTTTCTCCAGGACAAGCACGCGTTCTGAATACTGCCCTTCTTCAAGCCCATCATGATGCTTTAAACCTTTTAGCAAATGGCCGAATTTTTCACCATAGGCTTTTAGATCATCAAATGACTGTTGATCAGCCATTAGAATTTGCCTGAGATAGATGACTGAGTTGATGCCACAGTCGCCTGCATAAATTCAGCAAACGATTTATTCGATTTATCTATCACTCCCATCCAGTTATTCACCACATTGGCGTAAGCCCGAGAATAGTCCTCTGTTGCGATTAACATAAGATAATGGGTTTCAAGTTGCTCTAACCAAATTGACATAATCTGTTTTGCTGAAGCTGGACCGTTTTGACTTTGTTTTAAATTCATTTTTAATGCCTCAACCGTGTGCTTCGCGGCATTGATAAAGAGCATATAAAATATCCGTTGGTATTCTTGTAGAGCGATAAGGTAGGCTTCTAGTACCTTTGAGAATTCTGGATTGTTCACTGCATCTCCCAAAAAGCCGGATAAGTATTTTAATGACTGATTGTGAGATGTAAAAAAGGCCGATTGTTGTTCCCAGTTCTGCAAGGGAATTTTCCAGAATGCATCAATGCCAAAATTATTAACGCTGTTATCTTTTTGCTGACTTGATGTATCGTTTGCGTCTGTTTTATTTTCAACGTTACTTTTTTCAGAAGTACTTTGTTCAGAAGCGTTTTGTTCAGATCTTAGTCTTTTTGGTCGTTTTATTAGTAAATTCTTCAAGGTATTTGGCAATCAAAACGTCCGCAGTTTCGCCTTGTTTATTCGACGCCAGTGATTCCGTAAAATTAAAAAAGATACGGCTGGAAGAAGAGATTTTATTGTATAAAGAATCAATATCACCCGAATTCACCTGCGCATGATCTTGCCAACATTGATCAACATTATTTAACCACTGATTAAAAAATGAAGCCTGCTGAGACTGGGTTACACTTTCCGCATCGGGAGACGCAGCAGGCAATGTAGAGAAATTTGAACCTACATTATCCCAAAATGTTTTTTGTAGTTTGTTCCACTCGTCGTTGAATGGGGTATTTTCTAACATAGCGTCAATAATTCTATAAAGATATAAGGATGATAATCAGGTGATAATGTATAGTTGAGTTCAGTTGCGGCTTTGTTAAATTATTATTTACTCAGCTTGACCTTTTGCGTATCCAGCCTACACTGCTATTGTAATAGAACAAAACCATGAAAAATAGCAGTCTGTGAAATTAGAGTTGCATAAAACAGCTACGATTAAACTAATTTAAAGATAAGCTGCGACCAGCAGAAGATAAATAGAAAGAAAAAAAGACAAACCAGAATTAGCTAAAGATTAGTAAAGAGATAAAAGTATGGAATCTGACGTTAGAATTATAAAAAAATATCCAAATAGACGACTTTATGACACGGAGGATAGCTGTTACATAAAGTTGCTAGAAATTAAAGATATGATTGAACGCGGCATTCCTATAAAAGTCATAGATAGCAATACCGAGGAAGAAATTACTCGCAGTATACTATTACAAATTATTCTGGAACAAGAATCAAATAACGAACCTTTATTCTCGACTGAAAATCTGATTAACTTTATTCGTTACAATGGCGAAACTTCGCGTGAAGGCTTTATGCATTTCATGGATAAAAACCTCGACTTTTTTCAAACGCAGCAAGAGAAAATACAAGATCAATTCAAAGGCTTTTCTGATTTCAATCCACTTGAATTTTGGACGAATAGCACGAAAAAGAATATGGATGTATGGAAACAAATGCAGGAGAATTTTATTCTCCCCAACTCTAAATCTAATTCTGAAGAAGAAAAAAAAGAATGAATCACTAGCAACCAAATCATCAAATATTTTATAAAAATCCTTGTAAAAACTTCTAAACAAATCTGAACTCAAGTCTATTTTTGATATTTTTTGAATAACATCAAAAAATAATCACCCCCCCTCCTATTTTTTCATATTTCTTTCTATAACTGATTGATTTTTAATGGCAAGTCATGAAATAACTTTACACTAGTCAATAGCCAAAACAGTTTTATTCATTTAATTTAAAAATAATAGTTGACAGAAAATACAATCTATCTGATAATTTGTGCACTGCAACAATTACTGCATCGCACAAATTTTTATTTAACTTTAATGTAAGGATATTACAATGCAACACATCATCGACTTAAACACTAAAATTGCTAACGATAGCCTAGCTACTTTCAAGCAGTTCAACGAATTAAACGCAAAAACAACTGAAGCTTTTTTCGCACAACAGAAAGAAATCACTGAAGGTTTAGCAGCTACTGCTGAGCAAAACATCGAGAAGCTTTCTGCTGCTAAAGACCCTAAGTCTTTCATGGAAGTACAGAGCGAAATGTTCCAATCTTCAATCAACTTCGCAATGGGTAACTGGAAGAAAGCAGTTGAGACTGCTGAATCTAACCGTGACGCATACAAGAAGCTTTCTGAGAAGTCTATGAAGACTGCTAAGAGCAATGCTGACCAGGTTGTTGATTCTGTTAAGAAGACTACAACTGAAGTTACAGAAGCTGCTAAAAAAGCTGTAAAAACTGCAAAATAATTTGCATTTAGTTGCGGCTACTTATCTTTACGGATAAAGTAGCTGCGCTACACAACGGGCTCCTTCATTTATTTCTTTGAAATATGAGAAAAAGTGGTGGAGCCTTTTTTTGTTATACGCTAGAAGATGGAGAGTATTAAATTATGGGAAAAAATAAAGTTGCCCTAGTAACGGGTGGAACAGGTGGAATCGGTGAAGAGATTTGTAGACAATTAGCAGCAACTGGTTGCAAAGTAGTCGCTAACTACTTCCCTGCTGATAAAGAAAACGCTGAAAAATGGCAAACTGCACAAAAAGAAGCCGGTTTTGATATCGAAATCGCTCCTGCAGATGTAACAGATTTTGACGCAACAGGCGCAATGATTGCAGACATCGAAAGCAATATAGGACCAATCGACGTACTTGTTAACTGTGCAGGCATTACACGTGATACAACGATCAAGAACATGAATATCGAACAATGGAAAGCAGTTATCGATACTAATCTTACCAGCGCATTCAACGTAACTAAACCAGTCCTTCTAGGAATGACAGGGCGTGGATACGGACGTATCATCAATATCTCTTCTGTAAACGGCCAACGCGGTCAATTTGGACAGCCTAACTACTCTGCTGCTAAAGCGGGTATCCACGGTTTCACAATGTCTGCAGCTTACGAAGGCGCACGTAAAGGCGTTACTGTAAACACAGTTGCTCCAGGTTACGTATCTACAGCTATGACAGAAGCAATGCCTGAGAATGTATTGGAATCAATCATCGGCGGTATCCCAATGGGTCGTATGGCTCAACCTGCTGAAATTGCAACAGCAGTTACCTGGTTAGCTGATGAAAATAATTCTTACATTACAGGTGCTGTTATCCCTGTAAACGGCGGATTATTCATCAGTCACTAAACTAATACACTCGAGTTAGTGTTCAGAGAAAAATTAGTGCAATTATACCCTCTCTAATCATTGATTTTTGAGGGTATTTTTATATAAGATCTATGCACAAGATCTAGATAGACAAATATAGCTCATAGTTAACACGCTACCCGAGCCTTAATTTTGTTATTCTTGTCAAAATTTCGTGCCGTGGTCTCTATCAGAGTGAGTTTTCAATCTAGGACCTCCTCAAAACAAACAAAGGATTAATTGATATGAGCGAAGATATTGTAATCGTAGCTGCTGGTCGTACCGCAGTCGGTAATTTTAGTGGAAGCCTGGCTTCCGTTCCTGCATCTACTTTAGGTGCAAACGTCATTAAAGGTCTGGTTGAGCAAACAGGTATTAATCCTGCGAGTATTGACGAAGTCATTTTAGGTAACGTTCTGACTGCTGGTTTGGGTCAAAATCCTGCGCGTCAGGCGGTGATCGAAGCAGGACTTCCAGAATCAGTACCTGCCATGACTATCAATAAGGTCTGTGGTAGTGGGCTGAAAGCTGTAGCTCTTGCTTATCAAGCCATCGCTTGTGGTGATGCAGATATCATTATCGCAGGTGGTCAGGAAAACATGAGCGCATCGCCTCACGTTCTACCAAACTCAAGAAACGGCCAGAAAATGATGGATTGGAAACTGAAAGATTCCATGATCACAGACGGCCTTTGGTGTGCATTCAATGACTACCACATGGGTACAACCGCCCAAAATATTGCTGATAAGTATAGCTTCACCCGCGAAGAGCAAGATCAATTTGCCGCAAGCTCTCAACAAAAAGCAGAAGCTGCACAAAAAGCTGGAAAATTCAAAGATGAAATTATCCCTGTTGAAATTCCACAACGTCGTGGCGATCCGGTGGTATTTGCTGATGATGAATTCATCCGTCATGGCACAACAGCAGAAAGCCTAGGCAAATTACGCCCTGCATTCTCAAAAGACGGTACAGTGACTGCAGGTAATGCTTCGGGTATCAATGATGGTGCTGCGGCAGTAGTTGTAATGACTCGTTCAAACGCAGAAAAACTTGGTCTTGAGCCACTGGCAAAAATCGTTGCTAGCGCATCCACCGGTGTTGACCCTAAAATAATGGGTACAGGCCCGATTACTGCGAGCCAGAAATGTTTATCTAAAGCTGGTTGGTCAGTTGCTGATCTTGACCTTGTTGAAGCTAACGAAGCATTCGCAGCACAAGCCATGTCAGTCAATAAAGACATGGAATGGGATATGAGTAAGGTCAATGTTAATGGCGGCGCAATCGCTATCGGACACCCAATCGGTGCATCTGGAGCGCGTGTATTAGTTTCTCTTCTACATGAAATGAAACGTCAAGACGCCAAGAAAGGTCTCGCGACTTTATGTATCGGCGGTGGAATGGGTATTGCGCTTGCAGTAGAACGCGCATAATACCTCAAAGGTATGTTTTAAATAGTTATATTTAGAATATATATCTGCATAAAAGCCGTTCTTTGGAACGGCTTTTTTAATCAATAATTCTATAAATTTTATAATGCTCTAAATTGAAACAGATAAGATTACATATTAATAAAGTTCATTCATACTGTTCTGTGCTTGTTAATAAATATTAATAGCTTAAAATCCCCAGTAATTTAAACTAAATAGAGTTACTGATTGGCTAATTCTACACAAATCCTGTTTTTATCAGACTCTTGATTCTAAAAACGGAAAACAGCTATATTCAGGCTCAATCTGATCATTGGCAGTTTCTAACAATCTCACCTGCCTAAATTGCTTAATCAAGTTCCAAGAAAACCTCGACTTCGGAAGCCATTTAATGGAAATCAACGTTAACTTTCTCGATAACCTCAGACTTGAAGCTAAGTTTGATGATTTCACTGTGATTGCAGATCAGCCTATTCGCTATAAGGGTGATGGTTCGGCTCCAGGTCCTTTTGATTACTTTCTGGTTTCGTCTGCGCTTTGCGCGGCTTATTTCGTGAAGTTGTATTGCGAGTCTCGTGATATATCGACGGAAAACATCAAGCTGTCTCAGAACAATATCGTTGACCCTGAAAATCGTTATAACCAGATTTTTAAAATTCAGGTGGAGTTACCGGAAGATATTTCAGATAAAGATCGCCAAGGTATTCTGAGATCGATTGATCGTTGCTCGGTTAAAAGAGTCATACAAAATAATCCCAAGTTCGAAATTGAATCGGTTGAAAACCTTGCAGAAGATGCACAAGCGATGCTAATGGGACAGCCGGGAGGCGATTCCAGCACGTTTATTTTAGGTAAAGATCTACCGTTAGAACAGACAATTACTAATATGACAAGTATTTTGGCTGACCTTGGGATGAAAATCGAGATTGCATCCTGGCGCAATATTGTGCCACATGTGTGGTCATTGCATATTCGAGATGCTGCATCGCCAATGTGCTTTACTAATGGCAAAGGTGCGACCAAAGAAAGCGCACTTTGTTCGGCGTTGGGTGAGTTTATCGAGCGCCTTAACTGCAATTTCTTTTACAACGATCAGTATTTTGGCGAAGAAATAGCGAATAGCGATTTCGTACATTACCCTAATGAGGAATGGTTTAAACCGGGACCAAACGACGAGCTTCCTTCAGATATTTTAGATGAATATTGTTTAGATATATTTAACCCCGATGGTGAGCTTCTTGGCTCAAACCTTATTGACACCAATTCTGGCATGGTTGAACGTGGTATTTGTTCAATCCCATATACACGTCATTCCGATGGTGAAACAGTGTACTTCCCTTCCAACCTGATTGAGAATTTATACTTAAGCAACGGTATGAGTGCGGGTAATAATTTAGCTGAAGCACAGGTGCAATGTTTGTCAGAAATTTTTGAGCGTGCGGTCAAAAAGCACATTATTGAAGAAGAAATTGCCTTGCCAGACGTGCCTCAGCAGATTTTAAACAAATACCCAAATATTGTTGAAGGTATTCAAGCACTTGAAGCACAAGGCTTCCCGGTAGTCATCAAGGATGCCTCATTGGGTGGTCGATTCCCTGTGATGTGTGTAACCTTGATGAATCCTAGAACTGGCGGTGTATTTGCCTCTTTTGGTGCGCATCCAAGCCTTGAAGTAGCGTTGGAGCGCAGCCTGACGGAGTTATTGCAAGGCCGCAGTTTTGAAGGTTTAAATGATGTACCACCCCCCACCTTTAACAGCCTTGCGGTGCAGGAATCTGAAAACTTCGTTGAGCATTTTATCGATTCAACAGGCGTGATTTCCTGGCGCTTTTTTAGTGCCAAGCATGACTATGATTTCTGCGAATGGGATTTTTCTGGTACTAACCAGGAGGAGTGTGACAGCTTATTTGGTATTTTAGAAAGCATCGGCAAAGAGTCTTATATTGCGGTTTTTGATGAGTTAGGTGCGAGTGCCTGCCGTATTTTGGTACCGGGTTATTCGGAGGTGTATCCGATTGAAGATCTTATTTGGGATAATACCAACAAAGCTCTGGATTACCGCGAAGACATCCTGAATATTCATACCTTGAGTGATGATGCATTAATAAATCTGAAAGATCTTCTGGAAGAAAGTCAGCTAGATAACTATACCGATATTAAGACACTGATTGGCATCGAATTTGATGAAAATACCGTTTGGGGGCAATTAACAATCCTCGAACTAAAAATTCTTATCAACCTTGCTTTGGGTGAACTTGAGGAAGCCATCGAGCTGGTAGGTGATTTCTTGCAGTTCAACGACAACACGGTTGAACGTGGTTTATTCTATCAGGCGGTTCATGCTGCACTTGAGATTAGTTTAGATGACGAAATGGTGATTGAGGACTATATCGTTAATCTAAACAGAATGTTTGGTGAAGAAACGATGAACAATGTGATCGGCTCACTTAATGGTGAGGTGAAATTTTATGGCCTAAGCAAAACAAGTATGAAGCTGGAAGGTTTAGATCGTCATCTCAAACTGATCGAAAGTTACAAGAAGCTTCACCATGCACGTGCAGCGAAGGCTGCCGTTTAGCTAACTTTTATCTTTCGAGGAGTTTAAGTCTGTAATCGTTTTAATAATTTCAGGGTGATCAAACTCTCTGCCACCCACGGCACGATAGGCGATTTCACCTTTGGGATTGATAATAAAGGTAGTTGGCAATCCCCTAACCTTCCAGCTTTGCATCAGTGAACCATCTTTATTGAATAGCACTTTAAATTCAGGAGTTGGATCAAGCTCTCCCATAAAAGCGAAAACAGCGTCTTCATCTTCACCAATATCAACGGCTAACACTTCTACGTTTTTATCTTTAGTGGCCTGATACATCCGTTCTAGCGAGCCCATTTCTCTGCGACAAGGTGGACACCAGGTCGCCCAGAAATTGACGACGACTGTTTTACCTTTAAGGTCTTTTAAATCAGTGGTTTCCTCATCCATATCCTGTAATTTAAGAGCGGGAGCCATTATGGATTCTTTTACAGGTGTGAGTTTGTGCGTTAAGGGTGGTTGTTCTGCTGCATTAGCCACTGTCATTATCAACAATATGATAAATGATGATACTGAAACGAATCCAGCAACAGGTTTTACTATTCGATTATTTAACACACTCAACACCTTCTAGTTTTATTGTGACTGGTTTGCCTTTGACTTCCCACTTTACTTCGGCATCAAATTTACTCTCTGGAGGTAAACCAACCGATATCATACCCTGATTCCAATCGCCACCGGGTTCGAAAACCTGATCGATTGGAAACTGTGCCCAACGAAATGCAATCAATAGTGGTTTTTTATCGGTCACCTTGGATAAGCGTTGCAGCCATTCTTCAACTGATACTAAAGGGTGTGATTTTCCTGCTTTTGTTATCTTTAGATTATCACGCTTAAAATGCAGACCTGCAGCAACGCTATCATTACGCAGTACAGTCATAAAGACACAGGATGAGGTATAAGGTTCGATTTGAGCCAAACTAAAACCACGGCTGATATAAAATGCCTTGAGTTGATCCTGTGGTATTTGGCGCATGAGAAAGTTGGCACCATTGGAATAAACTTCCCAGGTTTTACTCCCGTTTTCTGAATTAATAGTGACGGTTTGCTGAGTTTCAGCATTAGCTGTAAAAGCTATAATTGAAGATAAAACAAAAGCTACAAAAATAATAGAGGGTAAATATTTCAGATTCATTAAGGTCATAGATAGGGTGTATTTATATAGATCTTATTTATTTAGAAAATATCCAGGCAGTCTACAGAAATGAATGTCGCTAATAAATACGCTAGAGGCTATTTACATGGCACCCCCCTACTTTTAGGTATATTTTAAAAGACTGGTACTTAAACGTGCCAGCCTTTTTAGTTGTCTATACTTTTAATTCAAAAAACAAACCCCGGTCATACGCTCTTGCTAATGTCTTCCAGTAGTTTGTCAAAATAATCTTTCACTTCACCTGCTGCTTTGATAGACGCGTCTTTTACCTTCTCACCAGACTTATTTAAGTCACGGGTTATTTTAGCGCCTTTGGTTTCCATGAAATCTTCCGCTTCCATTTCTGCTAAATGCGCACGCAGTTTTACCGTATCAATTTCAGTATGTGCTTTATTTGAAATCTTCTGAGTGAAATCTTCGAGCGTGGCCTTTACTCCTTCGAGTTTGTCGTGCGCTTCCATGGTGCCCAAATGAACTTGCATTTTAGTTTCGTCACCGATTTGATCAAGTGCAGTAGCAGCGTCCTTCAGTTTTCCTTTTACACCAGCGAAACTGTTTTTAATATCACCCCATAGCTCACGAGCATCTTCTGCCAAATCATCTTTAATATCTTCGACTTTATCTTCAATCTTATCTTCGAGTCGATCGATAGCTTCTTCTGCAGCTTCTAATTTCTTTTTGAATTCGATATCCATGATTTTCTCCTACAGGTTGATTATACTTTTATTATAGGCCTGAAAAAAAACCAAGAGAATTAATACAATGCTTACCTGACTTAGATCAAGTGAAATTTTTCATTCTGAAATTACACCCCCCTACTTTGAGGTTGTTTTTATTAGAACGACAACTATTTATTTTTAAGGCGTTTGGCGTTTGAAGTCGTTTTAGAATGTATCGGTTCTAGCCCTTTGTTTATGATACTCAAAGCTGCTTTGTTTAGCTTTTTTGGGTTGTATAGATCGATATGGCTCATTTTCCACCAGGGTGTGAATATTGCCTTTACCATTGACGAATAGAATTCTTGATTGATTTTCATGGTTTGATCAGCCATAGCCTGCCACGATTCAACAAACGCATCGTTCTTCTCTGACCACATCAGCTGGAATTCTTCATGATGATCATCGCTTGTTTGATATCCAGCAAACATAAACTGACTCATTCGATGCGCTATCACTTCTGGTACAGCCGTTGACAACTCAGCCGACTTCATAGCAATCGACTCCTTATGATTAATACTTGTATTTGGTTTATTTTTTGTCATCTTATTTTTACACTTTTAATCAATTGATTGCCTACTATACCTGAATTGCTGCAGTGCACAAGAAGTCTTTTGATGATTAGCTTCATCTGCTTAAAATTTAACATAAAATGTACTGATTTCAATCTGTTTCCTGTTCTAACCCTAACACTCGTCTAATTTCGGGCATCATTCTATTTACGCAGTTTTCACCCTCAGCAATGGCTTCTTTTGCCCGATATAACTCTATAATGCCAATATGTGCCAAACGAGGTGAAATAATAATTTCTGGAGGGTCCCCCACCATCCTACTTTTGGTAATTCTATCCTGAGTGATATTGACTGAACTTGCGATCGTTTCAAACAAAGAAGGTGATGATTCTTTATCTTTCTTGGTGGAAAAAAATGATGGTGTATAACCCTCAACCAAACTGGCAAACTTATTGACGAACCCTTGTGAGCCATTTCCATTCTTGTGTTGATTTTCTTCCATTTGTTTGGTCTTTTGCTTCGAAACTTCAGAAGTAGAATTTTCCAGGTGGTTTTTACGTGTATGCTTCCCGACTATATCTCCGTTCAAGTTAACAGCAATCACCAGCTCGGCACCAAGTGCCCGACAGGTCGAGACTGGCACTGGGTTTACCAGCCCGCCATCTACTAGCCATTTATCGTTTTTACGTACAGCAGGAAACAAACCGGGCAATGAAATTGATGACCATACGGCTTCTAAAACCGATCCTTTTTTAAGCCAGATTTCACGACCACTTCCTAAATCTGTCGCAATTGATGCGTATTTTCTGGGAAGATCTTCGATTAAGGTTGATTCATCTGCCACCAGATCTTTCATTAATATATGCAGTCTTCTGGTATTTACAAAACCATTTAGAGTTGAATTGATTTCGTACAGTTTGGCTGATTCAAATTTTGTTAATGAAGTTGCCCACTTCTCAAGTCTATCCAGTCTTCCATTAACATAAGATGCGCCTACCAAAGCACCAATTGATGTACCACAAACGATGTCCGGTTCAATACCATGTTTAGTCAATGCATTAATAACACCAATGTGGGACCAGCCTCGAGAAGAGCCGCTGCCTAATGCCAATCCGATTTTTAATTTATTCATTATAATTTATTACCTTTAAATGAGGTCACCCCCCTACTTTTAATGATATTTATGCGTCTTCCCTTCGGGCAAGCATTAAACAACAATGCGGTTGTATCACTCACGTTTGGCTCGTTTTTGTTTTATAAAAACGTAAATAGAATTTATACAGAGGTGGCCTATTTACTGATATTACTTCAAATCTAACCTATCCTTTTTCTTTCCATTTCCGGATCTGCTAATGGTATAGAATCTAGCAGCTTTTTTGTATATGGATGTTGCGGATTATTATAGATTTCCGTGGCTTTTCCACTCTCTACTACCTTACCCTTATATAACACTAAAACACTATCACACACTTGCCTGACGATGCTCAAATCATGCGAAATAAATATCATACTCATTCCCGTACGGTTTTTTAAGTCCATCAAAAGGTTAATTATTTGTGCCTGAATTGATACATCCAGCGCACTCACTGGCTCATCACAAATCAGTAATTTAGGGTTTAAAATCATTGCCCTGGCGATACCAATTCGTTGACATTGACCACCTGAAAACTCATGCGGATAACGGTTTTTTTGTTGCTCTTGCAGTCCCATTGCGAACATCAACTCGACGACTATTATCTGTATTTCTTGTTTTGATAAATCTGCTTTCAAGTTATACAAGGGTTCCGCGATAATTTGTTCGACGGTCATGCGTGGATTAAGTGCATCCAGGGGATCCTGGAATATTAGCTGAATATTTTCCCGCATTTTTTTAATATTGGCAGATTCAGCTAAATCCTCCCCTAGCCACTTTATCTTTCCAGCCGTCACAGCTTGTAGCTGTAGAATCGCTCTAGCGAGGGTTGATTTGCCGCACCCTGACTCGCCAACCACACCGAGGATTTCGCCTTTAGCAAGTTCAAAAGATACATCTGTTAATGCCTGAACTTCCTGATTCAAGCCTTTTTTAATACCCTGATTAAAAACCACACTGAGATTTTCCACCGAAAGTAGTGCAGCTTCTGAAGTAAATGAGTCGGATGACACTATTTGATCTCCCGATGACAACTAAACAAATGATCTTGGTTAATTGATCTTTCTGCAGGAACCTCTGTTTTACAGCGCTCTTCGACATACATACAACGCGGCGAAAAAGCGCACCCTGGAGGTAGATTTAATGGATCTGGGGGTTGTCCATCAATCGCCATCATTTTACCCGTTTGTTCTGTATTGGTTGGCGTCGCCGCAAGTAATGCTTGTGTATAGGGATGCTGTGGATTATGGAAAATCTCTTCCACAGAACCTGATTCCACCATTCTACCTGCGTACATTACAATAATTCGATCACACAAACCCGCGACTAAAGGTAAATCGTGTGTAATCAATACGATGCTGGTTTTTTCCTGTTGGTGTATATCTTTTAACAGACGGATTATTTCTGTCTGTACCGTGACATCAAGGGCAGTAGTTGGCTCATCTGCAATAATTAACTTGGGTTTGCATAATAACGCCATTGCGATTACTACGCGCTGTCGCATGCCACCCGATAATTGGTGTGGAAAGCTATTAAAACGCAACTCTGGATCTTTTATCTTTACTCTATCGAGCATTGAAATTGCTCTGCGCCTGGCAGACTCTTTAGTAAAACTAGAGCTTTCGTGGACTTCTAACACTTCAGTGAGTTGCTTGCCTATCCTCAAATATGGATTTAATGCAGTCATCGGGTCTTGAAAAATCATCCCGATTTCTTTACCCCGAATATTATTTAGCGTTTTGTCTGGTTGATTGAGTAATTGCTGCCCGCGAAATTCAACCGAACCTTGCGCGCTTCCATTGGGTGGAAGTAAACCCATCAAGGCGTTAAATAATTGGCTTTTACCTGAACCAGACTCACCAACTATTGCAACCGTATCTCCCTGATCCAGCTGGAAAGAAACACCTCTAACGGCCCGAAGCTGTTGTTTTCTGTTAACGCCTGAATCAACTTCAAATTCAACGCGAAGATTTTCGATAGAGAGCATCATCCGTTTATCTTACCTATCTTTCGGATCGAGCGCATCGCGCAGACCATCACCGATAAAATTCAGACAAAACAAAGTCACGGCGAGCATGATTGCTGGAAACAACACCATCCACGGAGCTGATTCCATTTGTTGTGCCCCCTCCGCGATAAGCACTCCCCAACTCGACATCGGCTCTTGCACACCTAAACCAAGAAAACTGAGAAATGACTCAAATAGAATTACCTGCGGCACGGTTAATGTGGCATATACAATCACCGGACCCAGTGTATTGGGGATGATGTGACGCTTGATGATCGAATAATGACTAGCGCCTGTTACCCGCGCCGCTTCTACAAAAGATCGTTGTTTGAGGGATAAGGTCTGGCCGCGAACAATACGCGCCATAGTTAGCCATTCAACGGCACCAATTGCGATAAAAATCAGCCAGATGCTACGTCCAAAATACACGGTCAGCAGAATAACGAAGAACATGAAAGGTAAGGCATATAAGACATCGACAAAACGCATCATAATCGAATCTGTTTTGCCTCCCGCGTAACCTGCGATCGAGCCGTAAATGATTCCAATAATGAAGCTCACTGCTGTTGCCAGCAAACCTACCATCAAAGAAATGCGCCCGCCTTCCAAGGTACGCACAAATAAATCACGACCATTGGAATCGGTACCAAAGTAATGATTGGACTCAAAGTGGGGGGGTGTTCCCATACTATCCCAATCGACTGAATCTAATTCCCATGGGCTAAATAGTGGGCCGAATACACATGCAACGGCTATGAGCACCAATAGCACTAGGCTCACTACCGCAGCTTTATTATGCAATAAGCGTCGCCACGCTTGCTGCCAGGGAGATAAGCCTACTATGGCTGTTACGTTTCTGTCGTCTTTCTCAATAAGCACTGACATATTAGTATTTAATCCGCGGATCAAGCCAGGCATACAGTAGATCGACTAATAAATTCATTAGAATAATTATAAAACCATAAAAAACAACAACTCCCATGACTAAGGTGTAATCACGATTAAGTGCACCATTGATGAAGTGACGCCCTATTCCGGGTAGTCCAAAAATGGTTTCTACGACAACTGACCCTGTAATTATGGCTGCAGTGGCAGGACCTAACCATGACAATATCGGTAATAAAGTAGCTCTGGAGGCATGCCGGGAGAGTATTAAATTAATCGGTAAACCCTTTGCTTTAGCCATTCTAATATAGGGCATGTTGAGCGTTTCAATAAGACTGGCTCGTGTCATACGCGCGACTGTTGCTATTTGCGGCAGGCTTAATACTATAACCGGCAACACCATATGCTTTAGATCACCCCAACCACTGGTTGGCAACAACCCCCAGAACACACCAAAAAGCAGAATTAATATTGGCGCCATAACGAAATTAGGAATAGTTATGCCCGTCATCGCCAGTCCCATTACCAGGTAATCAATCGCACTATTTTGTCTTAATGCTGCGATAACACCCAGTGATACACCAACTATCAAGGCGAGTAGAATAGCTAATACACCGAGTTTGATACTGACTGGAAACCCTTGTGCGATAAGCTCGCTTACCGTGAAGTCATGATATTTGAAAGACGGACCAAAATCCCCCTTGAGGACATTCAATAAGTAATAGCCATATTGAACTGGCAGCGGATCATTGAGGTGATAGACTTTTTCCAGATTTGCAGCAATCTCTGCAGGGACTGGACGTTCTGAATCGAAGGGGCCACCCGGTGCCAAACGGATCATAAAAAAGGCGATTGTTATAATAATAAAAAGTGTCGGAATACTCGAAGCAATACGTTTTGCAAAATAAGAGAGCATTTTTATCCTGGAGTCTCTATTTAACTAAATAACGGCTTGGGTGAATGTCCATAACGTTATCTTCCCAGCCTTTTATCTTGGGATTCAATAAATGCTGCGTGGTGTAATAATAAATTGGTATTAACGGCATATCGGCAAGTAAAATCTTTTCGGCATCCTGCATAAAACCAGCACGTTTTTTAGTATCAGTTTCGATTTCGGCTAGCTTTAATAACTTATCGTAGGCTTCATTTTTATATCCCGCGGGGTTTATTGTACCTACATCGGAACGAAATAAATCAAGAAAGTTAGAGGCATCGTTATAGTCTCCAATCCAGCCAGATCGAATCAGTTGAAACTGTTTCTGCGAACGTGAATTAAGATAAACCTTCCACTCTTCATTGCGTAAGCTGACCTTAACACCCAATGTCTGTTTCCACATTGCAGAAAGTGCAATGGCAATTTTTTTATGGTTTTCGCTGGTGTTATAGAGCAATTCAACTTCGAGTGGCTTGTCTCTGGAATAACCAGCTTCTGCATAGAGCTGCTGTGCCAAAGCGATTCGCTGTTTTTTATCTAACGCCAGCTCAGGAATCGTTTGTGATGTGTAGCCATTCATTCCCGGTGGAACCCAACCCAAACCCGGTAATTCTCCAGCTTTGGTCACCTTTTCCGTTAAGATGTTTCTATCAAGCGCAAAACTCAAGGCCTTGCGAAGCAACAGATTATCTTTAAACGGTGGCTGTTCTAGGTTCATCGCCAAATAATAGGTTCCTATATAAGGCGTATTACGAAAAGCTTCTCCCAGGTTTTCCTTTACCCATGATATTTGATCCGACGGAACATCATCAGTGATATCGAGTTCATCAGCACGAAACCGTTTTAACTCTGTCGCTTTATCTTCGATAGGATGAAAATATACCGTATCAACTTTTATAGAGTCATGATCACGAAAATGTGGATTCTTTATGAGTATAATTTGTGACTGTGGTTGCCATTCAGCTAACTGGAAAGGACCATTGGAAATTAAATTACCGGGACGTGTCCACTTTTTTCCGTGTTCTTCAATCTTTGCAAGAGGTACCGGATAAGCCATGTGATGACTGAGTAATCCAGTTAAAAAAGGCGTTGGGTTTTCTAATGTTATTTCTAAGGTGAAATCATTTAGAGCTTTAACACCTAATTGATTGATATCTTTAATATCGCCTTTGCTTATCGCCTTGGCATTTTTGATTGGCCAGAGTATAAAGGCATATTCAGAAGCTGTTGCTGGCAATAAGGCACGCTGAAAACCATTTAAAAAATCTGTGGCAGTGACTTGAGTACCATCGGACCATTTCCCGTTTTGACGAAGCTTAAAGGTCCATACTTTTCCATCTTGCGTCTTTGTCCAGCTTTCTGCAGCCCCCGGAATTAGTGAACCATCAGCAGCTTCCGATACCAAACCCTCAAATAAATCACGCTGGATATTAGCTTCAGGCACCCCTGTAGATTTATGCATATCGAGCGTTTCGGGTTCTGCGCCATTGCCACGATGGATAATCATCTCGGCATTCACGCCAACAGAAAAAACACAGAAACCAAGAATTAAAGAGAGTAAAAATTGAAGCTTTAGGGAGATTTTCATCAAGGGTCTTTTGGTAGCTAGTTTGATTGATTCTACAATGACTTGAGCCTGTTTTATAGCGATGTTTTAAAATGACAAATAGATAAGAGTCACCCCCCAACTTTCAGGCACTTTTTAAGAATATCTAGTTGTTTTTTAAGTATCTTTTATTCGCGGAATATCGATTAGTATCGACGCATAATTATTTATTAGCTGCGTTTTTCTCGATCAAATTCAATACGTTGGCCTAATTTACCATTTCTAACTTTTTTATTGATATAAACCAGATCGCCATTGACTATTGTCGCATACACACTAGATCGAAATTCATATCCATCAAATGGCGTCCAGCCACATTTTGAAATAACCTCATCATTACTTGCTGTTTCGTCAGTTTCAAGATCAACCACAACCAAATCTGCCCAGTAACCTTCGCGGATATATCCTCGATCTTTAATATTAAATATGTCTGCAACCGCGTGACTTGTTTTGTCAGCAATAAGCTCTAAGGAGAAAATACCATCTTGGTAATGCTCTAATAGACTCGATAAAGCATATTGCACCATAGGCATACCCTCTTGGGCATCAAAATAGTTACCCTGCTTCTCCTTCAGTGTGTGAGGTGCATGATCTGTTCCAAGAACATCCAGACGACCATCTAATAAACCCTGGACTAAAGCGGCACGATCTACTGCTGTTTTAATTGAGGGATTACATTTAATTAGAGAGCCTTTGGTTTCATAATCTTCATCACAAAACATTAGATACTGACAACAAACTTCTGCTGTTATGAGTTTTTCTTCGAGTGGCAATTCTGACAGTTTTTCTGCTTCTTTTGCAGTTGTGACATGCAGAATATGTAAGCGCGTCTCATGCGCATTGGCTAATTTCATCGCGAGTGTTGATGACTTTACGCATGCTTCTACACTACGAATTTTAGAATGAAACTGGATGGGAATATCATCACCATATATTTGACGGTAATTTTCCTCATTCTCTACAATAGTTGGCGTATCTTCGCAATGCGTAGCTAACAATATCGGCGTATGTTCAAAAATATCATTGAGTGTTTTCTCATCATCGACCAACATATTTCCTTTGGATCCACCCATGAATACTTTAAGGCCGCAACAAGCAAGTGGATCGATGACTTTTATATTTTCAAGGTTATCGTCAGAAGCACCATGATAAAAAGAATAGTTTGCGATAGATGTTTCTGCCGCTAACTGCATTTTCTGTTCCAGAAGTTCGCTATTAAGCACGTTGGGGATACTGTCTGGCATATCAAAAAAAGTCGTAATTCCACCAGCAACAGCTGCACGTGATTCGCTTTTAATATCACCTTTATGAGTTAAACCTGGCTCACTAAAATGCACATGATCGTCGATCATACCTGGCATTACGTGCTTGCCTTTAACGTCTATAACGTTATTGACCTTCATTGCCGATAGGTTTTTTGCTATTTTTTCAATACGCCCGCCTCTGATATAAATATCAGACTCTACGATTGAATTTTCATTAACAATTCTGGCGTTGAGTATTAAAAGGGTACTACTCATAAACTACTCATAGTTGATGTTCACTTAAGGAGATCCTGATCAAGTCCAATTATTTTGAGCTAGCTAAAACTATCGATATATTCCACGAAGATCGCCGCAATAGAATGACTATTACGACTCACTT
The DNA here is from genome assembly GCA_963807855.1 of uncultured Gammaproteobacteria bacterium. GTDB lineage: Bacteria > Pseudomonadota > Gammaproteobacteria > Thiotrichales > Thiotrichaceae > Cocleimonas. The sequence goes on from CAWEEB010000045.1 coordinate 23,788, forward strand.
CATGAAAAATAGCGACAGTTTTTTCTGTGCTTTAATTTAATCGACTTAATCAGGTTCTCCTTAAAGCCATAGGTTTGTATATCAATCCTGTCTAGCTATGCTTACTGGGTTTCTTATGAACCAAGCACTTCTTTGCTAATCTTTAATTCGCTCTAGCGTGACGAATGTATAAGGATAAGGATTTTTCTCATCTGCAGGGTTGTCGATTCGATCAATTTCTTTCCATGCATATTGAGTATAGTCGGGAAAAAATGTATCTCCCTCAAAATCTGCATCTATCATGGTTAAATACAACAAGTCTGCATCCTGCAAGAACTTTTCATAAAGATGTGCACCACCTGTTATGAATACTTCATCTGCGTCTTTCGCAATTTCGAGGGCATCTGACAAGGTATTTACGACAGTGCACCCTTCTATTTCCAAATGAGTATTACGACTTAGAATAATATTTAATCTTCCGGGAAGTGGACGGCCAATCGATTCATAGGTTTTTCGCCCCATAATAATAGGGCTACCTAATGTCGTTTTTTTAAACCATTGCAAATCAGCAGGCAGATGCCAAGGCATTTTATTATCTATGCCTATCACCCTGTTTTGACCCATGGCAACTATCATGGAAAGTTTCATTTCAAAACCTTGTTTATAATCACTACTTAACGACTTTCAAACTTGGACGTTTAGAGGATTTTTTGGGTTTCTTAGCTTCTGATTTATCTGAACCTTTATTAGAACTGGCATCAGACAAATGACCCTTGGGTGGCTCATCATCTGGTGGGGTACTGCCGTCAAATTCTTCTGGCTCAAATGACAAACCTTCGCTCGTTTCACTCGCATAAAGCGCTAAAACTGCCCCAATGGGAGCATAAATAGAATGCGGCTTGCCGCTAAAACGCGCACTAAAGCTTAAACCATCGTTGTCAATCAAAAGGTCTTTTGCTGCAGATGGACTGATATTGAGAACAATTTTGCCATTCTCAACAAACTGCTGCGGAACTTGTACCAGAGGGTTATTTGCAAATAACACAACATGAGGGGTGGCATCATTATCTACCACCCACTCATATATTGCTCTAAGCAAATATGGTTTGTTTGATGTTAATTCCATGCTTAAACGCCTTCTGCTATATGCGGTATATAATGAACTGGCTTTTTAAAACTAGTAATTAAGGGCGAATTGACTGCTCTGCCAATGTCAATGAACCCTGAAACAGGTCACGAGAGAAAACTCTATCCATATAATCATGGATTGGTTTAACTTCTGGTCCATTTAGATCAATTCCGTACTTCGGTAAACGCCATAAGATTGGAGCAATTGTGCAATCGATCAAAGAAAAATCATTGCTTAGAAAGTAATCTTTAACTTCAAAAACTTCAGCAGCAGCTAACATGCTCTCTCTTAAGATAACGCGGGCTGTATCCATGCGCTCAGATTCGCCACTTTCCAAATCCCCAACCAGTGATAACCAATCCTTCTTGATACGGAACAAAGTAAGACGAGTATGCGCTCTTGATACTGGATCAACCGGCATTAGTGGTGGATGAGGAAAACGTTCATCAAGGTATTCCATAATAACGTGTGAGTCATACAGGACTAATTCTCTATCAACCAAAGTAGGTGCAGAGTTATAAGGATTAAGATCAGCTAAGTCTTCAGGCTTATTATTAGGGTCCATTTCAATAATATCTGCCTGAATATCTTTTTCTGCCAAAACAATTCTTACGCTATGGCAATGCGGACAATCCGGCAAAGTAAAAAGGGTCATTACTGAACGACGATTTGCAACTGATGACATCTAATTCTCCTGCTTGCTGATAATGTTTACCAACAGCTATATGGGTGTTATTAAATACACTTCACGGTGAAGCAAATAAAATAAAAAAGGCTGCTCATTTTGAGCAGCCCAGTATTCTACACTAAAAATCTATAAAAATCCTTGCCAATTAAACCCGTTGAAAACGGAATTTCCAACAATAATCCTTATATTAATTAGTGAATATCTTTCCAGTATTCCTTCTCTAACATCCAGGAAACACCAAACAATAACAATAAGAACAATAGTGTAAATACACCATACATCTTCCTTGATAACTGTGCTGGCTCACTTACATAGGTTAGGAAGTTAGTGAGATCACGCACTACCTGATCATATTCACCTTCTGACATTTTACCTGGTTTAGATAAAGTCAATTTTGGAGCGCCATGATGAACTGCATCGCCTTCACCATGAGCTTCTTCCAGCTGCTGCCAGCCTTGTAGTTCCCACAACACATGAGGCATACCAACGTCTTTAAAGATCGTGTTGTTAACACCCATTGGGCGAGAAGGATCAAGATAGAAACCTTTCAAGTAAGAATAGATCCAGTCTGTACCACGCGAACGTCCTACTAAAGAAAGATCAGGAACACTTGTACCAAATGCTTCTGCAGCAGCTTTAGGAGAGTAAGCGCTTTTCATTAAAGAACCCACTTTATCCTGCTTACCATCTTCATCATAAGTAAAGATCATATTTTCTCTTAATAAACTAGCGACATCATCAGGCGTTAAACCATTATCTTCATTAAGACCCATGTCTTCAGCCATACGATTGTAGCGACTAAACTCTAGAGAGTGACAACCCAAGCAGTAGTTTACATAGTATTTAGCACCATTTTGCAGGCTTTGTTTATCATCTAAATCTATATTTGCACTTTGAAGCGCAGCACCATGTCCTGCACCTCCACCAACACTACCAAGGATTAGGAAAATCAAGGCAGGCACTGATAACACAAATATCCATTTGCGAATACTATTACTCATGATGTTACCCTCTCTGGAACTTCTTTCTCTGCATTAAAGCTTTTCAAAAAGAATGGTAGTAATAAGGTTACTGCCAAGTAGCCGATAGGCCATACCCACTGCCACATAATCTGTTTAGCAGTGTCTGCAGCTTCTGGGTTATAACGAATAAAATCGATCATAAAAATAGCGGCTGCCAAAACTGCAAACCAAACCAGATAACGACCCGGCTTTGTTGAATTACTGTGTACAAAAATCACCGCAAAAAACAGGAAGTAGATCTCAGTCATGCGTACACCCATCTCCTTATATTCAGGAGTAACAGCTTTAACACCCAGATAACCAAGGATGATAAATACCGCAGCAAAAATAGCCAGGTTAAGCATGTGTGCAGTATTACGGTAGCGCCATGATTTGATCGGGTTACGATCTAACCAAGGCAATAGGAATAACATAATTATTGCACCAAACATGGCTAAAGTACCCATGAACGGAGACAAAGTAACCGCACGTAATACCGTATAGAATGGAGTAAAATACCAAACGGGTGCAATATGCTCCGGAGTCTTTAATGGATTTGCAGGCTCGAAGTTTGCGTATTCGAGGAAGTAACCCCCCATTTCAGGCGCAAAGAAAACAATCGAGAAAAACACGATTAAAAACACGACGATTGCTGGAATGTCATGCACCGTGTAGTAAGGATGGAATGGAATACCATCAAGCGGTATACCCTTCTCATTCTTTAATTTTTTGATCTCAACACCATCCGGATTATTAGAACCCACTGCATGAAGCGCTACGATATGAACAAATACCAAGGCCACCAGAATTAACGGCACAGCAGCTACGTGGAAAGCAAATAGTCTATTCAAAGTAGGATCAGAAATTACAAAGTCACCACGAATCCACAGGGATAAACCTTCACCCACAAATGGGATGGTATTGAACAGGTTAATAATCACCTGAGCACCCCAGAATGACATCTGACCCCAAGGAAGTAGGTAACCCATAAAGGCTTCTGCCATCAGTGCCAGGTATATAACCATACCAATCAACCAGATAAGTTCACGCTTACCTTTGTACGAGCCGTACATCAGACCACGGAACATATGAAAGTACACCACGATGAAGAATGCCGAAGCGCCCGTCGAGTGCAAATAACGGATAAACCAACCACCTGGCACATCACGCATGATGTATTCAACAGAAGCAAATGCCAATTCTGTATCAGGCTTATAGTGCATGGTCAGGAAGATTCCAGAGACAATCTGAATCACCAATACAAACATTGCCAAAACACCGAAGTAATACCAGGCATTGAAGTTTTTGGGTGCATAGTACTCTGACATATGGGCTTTCCACGTTTCCAATAATGGAAAACGCTCGTCAACCCAACCTAAAACGCCGTTTAATTCTGACTTTTCTTTAGCAGCCATTATGCAGCACCTCCATCTTCACCAACCAGGATCAACTCGTCACTCTTGTAGTAATAAGGAGGAACGATAAGATTAGTCGGCGCTGGAACATTTTTATACACGCGACCTGCCATATCAAATTGAGAACCGTGACAAGGACAATAGAATCCACCTTTCCAATCAGCACCCATATCTGCTGGTGCCAACTCAGGCCTGTAAGTTGGAGAGCAACCCAAATGTGTACAAATTCCGATCAATACCAAAATCTCTGGCTTAATCGATCGACCTGCATTCTTTGCATAAGTTGGTTGTTGTGCCTCGACATTAGAGTCAGGATCAGCAAGCAAGTTAGCGACGGTTGATAAGTTAGCTAGAGTTTCTTCAGAGCGACGAATAAACCATACCGGTTTACCACGCCAGATAACTCTGACTAACTGTCCAGGCTCAATTTTACTGATATTAACTTCAACAGGAGCACCCGCTGCTTTTGCTTTTGCACTCGGCATCCAGGAGATAAGAAGTGGCGCAGCAAATCCGGCTGTTCCAACTGCACCAACTGCTGCAGTGGCACCGATAAGCATACGTCTGCGCTTTTTATCGACTGTATTCGAATCAGAATCTGACATGATTCATGTTCTCCACATAAATAATAAAATCTGAAATAGCGGGAATATTTATAGCTTTCTTCCACACTGAAAAACCGCAGTATCCTCGCTTAACTGGCTCAGAAGGTCAAGAAATAATCCTAAATTGATAGGGTTTTTTGATCTAAAACACATTAAGGGCACTTCTATACAAAAGATTAAAAAACGCGATAAGAACAGATTGATGATTATCGAGTTAATTATATATCTAAATTCACAATTAAAAAGCGTAGTAAAGATGCTCTTGTATGCATAATGTCTTCGGTTATACTTCCCCATTAATTTTACCCCACCTCTCATTACAGAAAATACAGACATGAACTTATCTGCTTTAACCGCACTCTCCCCTGTTGACGGTCGTTATGCGTCAAAAACTAGCGCACTACGTGAATTCTTTAGCGAATACGGTTTAATCAAACATCGCGTTTTAGTAGAAGTTCGCTGGTTACAAGCCCTGGCTAATGAGCCAGCAATTGCAGAAGTGCCTAAATTTTCAGATGCAGCCAATGACTATCTGGAAGCTATCCTCACTAATTTCAGTGAAATTGATGCGCAACAAATTAAAGATATAGAACGCACTACTAATCATGATGTAAAAGCAGTTGAGTATTTCCTAAAAGAAAAAATTGCCGATAATGCAGAACTTACACGCGGTTACTGAATTCATTCACTTTGCCTGCACCTCAGAAGACATCAACAATCTATCACACGCTTTGATGTTAAAAGGCGGCAGAGACGAAGTATTACTCAAAGAAATAGATCAACTAAATTCAGCAATTAGGACCTTAGCACTTGATAATGCTGAAATTCCTATGCTGTGCCGCACCCATGGACAAACTGCATCGCCTTCAACACTAGGTAAAGAAATGGCAAACGTAGTATATCGCTTAAAACGTCAACGCGAGCAAATTGCCAACGTACAAATACTCGGAAAAATCAACGGCGCAGTAGGTAACTACAATGCACACTATCAGTGCTTACCCAGATATCGACTGGCCTAAATTCTCACAAAATTTTATCGAATCATTAGGTATTACGTTTAATCCTTACACCATTCAGATTGAGCCACACGATTACATCGCCGAACTATTTGACGCGATTGCACGTTTCAACACCATCATTATCGATTTCTGTCGTGACATCTGGGGTCATACATCTCGATTGGTTACTTCAAGCAAAAAACTGATTGCAGGCGAAGTTGGCTCATCAACCATGCCGCACAAAGTTAATCCGATTGATTTTGAAAACGCCGAAGGCAATATGGGCATGGCAAATGCGATGATTCGACGCATCTATCGCAAAAGCTACCTATTTCTCGCTGGCAGCGTGACCTTACCGACTCAACCGTATTGACGAACTTTAGGCGTAGGATTCGCCCACACCAGCATTGCATATCCAATCAACGCTTAAAGGCATCTCTAAATTAGAAGTGAATGAAGCAGCGATTGCCGCCGACCTAGATGCAAACTGGGAAGTATTGGCAGAGCCGATTCAAACAGTCATGCGTCGTTACGGCATCGAAAAGCCCTACGAAAAACTCAAAGAGCTGACTCGCGGACAACGTATTAACGCAGAGAAAATGGCAGAGTTTATTCAAAAGCTGGAAATTCCTGAAGAAGCAAAACAGCAATTATTGGAATTATCGCCAGCGACTTATATTGGTAATGCGATTGAGCAGGCTAAAGCTATTTAATGTTGTTTCTAAAAAAGTGCCATAAAGTGGGGGGGTGTCTTTTTAAGACCTCTTTCCCAGCCTGAATCTATGGGCATCCTAGGCGACATCACCACAGAAGAATTCCTCCACGATTACTGGCAGAAAAAGCCATTAGTCATCCGTGGTGCGTTTCCTGATTTTGAAATGCCTTTCGATGCGGGTGAACTCGCAGGACTTGCGCTCGAAACTGATAGTCCAGCCCGCATCATCCTTGAGAACCCTATTACTAACAATAAGGCTCCCGAGAGTAAGCCCTGGACGGTTAAATACCCACCCTTCACTGATGAAGATTTCACCAGCACACCAGAAACGCATTGGACTTTTTTAGTCAATGACTTAGAGCGTTATTATCCCGAATTAGGTAACCTCATCGAGCCGTTTCGTTTTATCCCTGATTGGCGTATCGACGACCTTATGGTTAGCTACGCGGCTGATCAAGGATCAGTCGGCCCACACGTTGATGCCTATGATGTATTCCTAATTCAGGGCGAAGGTAAGCGCCGCTGGCAAGTAGTGACTGATCCAGACTACCCAACAGAACTTCTTCCAGACTCTGAATTAGCTATTTTGAAGAACTTCAAGCACAATGAAGAATGGTTGCTCGATACCGGCGACATGCTGTATTTACCACCCAATATGCCACACCACGGTGTCGCAGAAGGCGAATGCATGACCTTCTCGGTAGGTTTTAGAGCACCCGATACACTCGGCTTAACCCAAAGCTGGTTAGAGAGTTTTAGTAACTCTTATTCCGACAAGGCTGAAGGCTCTCAGCAAGAGAAGAAGACAAAAGAACTAATCACCAAACGCTTTAACGATGCCGAACGCAAAATACAAAAAAGCTCAGGCGAAATAACGGCTGAAGATATACAGAAATTATCAAACTTAATAATGGACCTAGTCAAAAATCAGGAACAACAACTCCCGATATTCCTGGGCAAATATTTAACGGAAACTAAAAATAGCGAACTAGAAGATGAAGAAGTCATCTCAAGCAAGTTCTCAAAAAAAGCAGACTACGAACGCCAAAGCTGGACACGTACTTCCTATATTGAAAATGATCAGAATAAAAGTATTCATTTATTTGCAGCAGGTCAGCATGTAATTTTACCGCAATCAGAAAGAGCAGCGATTCAAGCCTTCTGCGAACATTATTTCTACAGTGCAGAATCGCTAAAGCCTTTGTTTGAGTACGATGAATTTAAAGAGATGTTTAAGGATTTATTGAAGACAGGGAATTTGTTTTCCGCTTAGACATCTTGATAGCTATTTAAATAATTTTTAAATGACACCCCCCTACTTTTTGGGTGTTTCTGCACGTTGTTTCGAAATTCCCTCGGCACTCCCTTTTGGGAGTTGCTCTACTACCTCATTGATTCATAGAAAATCTAAGGAAGCACCACCTTTTTACGTGATAGTTATTAATGTAATGGATTCACATTAATAACTCTATGATAATACTTATAACTATTTATCTACGTACAGATCAAATCTTAGGAGAGACATATGACCGCAGCTGTGACTCAGATATCAAATTACACTGATCTTGATTCCATGCAGGCGATCTTTGCTCAGCAAAAATCAGCCTTTGGGGCCAACCCATACCCCAGTGCATCACAGCGTATTCAAAATCTTCAAAAGTTGAAAGCTGCCGTTTTGAAAAATCAGGACAAAATGGCTGCAGCCATAAGTGAAGATTTTAGCTGTCGTTCTGTAGATGAAACCCGCCTTGCAGAAGTAATGACCAGTGTTAAAGGCATCGACATGGCCATCAAAAATGTTAAAAAATGGATGAAACCATCCAAGCGCCATGTGGGCTTGATGTATAAGCCCGCAAAAAACAAGGTGGTTTTTCAGCCACTGGGCGTTGTAGGCATAATCGTGCCTTGGAACTACCCGCTGCTGTTGGCCATAGGCCCTTTGCTTACCGCACTTGTGGCTGGTAACCGGGCCATGATCAAGATGTCTGAATTCACGCCTGTTTTTAACAAAGTTTTAATCGCTGTTTTAGCAGAAGCCTTTGACGAAAATGAAGTGGCTATTATTGAAGGTGAGGTAGAAATTTCTGCTAGCTTCTCTGAACTCGCTTTTGATCATATTCTATTTACCGGTTCTATCGCTGTTGGCAAACATGTAATGCGGGCAGCCGCACAGAACTTGACACCTGTTACTTTGGAACTGGGCGGTAAATCACCTGCTATCATTGCGCCAGACGCTAATATGGCTGAAGCCGCGGAGCGAATCTGTTTTGGTAAATCACTTAATGCTGGCCAAACCTGTATCGCCCCGGATTACATCTTGGTGCCTCAGGGACGTGAAGAAGAATTTAAGTCTGAATTTCAATATTATTTTGCAAAAAAGTACCCAACCCTTAAAGACAACAACGACTACACTGCCATTATTAACGACCGCCAACATCAGCGTTTACAAGATTTGTTGAAGGATGCTGCAAAGAATGGAGGTACGCTGACTGAGGTGAATCCAGCCCAAGAAAACTTCGATGGATCTCGTAAAATGCCACTTACCATAGTGGAAAACGCCGATAACAACAGCATGGTCATGCAAGATGAATTATTTGGCCCTATTTTGCCGATCGTAAGTTATCAAGGATTGGATCAGGCCATTAACTACGTAAACGAGCGCCCTCGTCCACTAGCTTTGTATCTGTTTAGTTACAACAAAGAAGAACAAGAAAAAGTCATCCACCAGACTCACTCCGGCGGTGTTACGATTAATAATTCTTTAACACACATAGCTCAGGAAGACATGCCTTTTGGTGGCATAGGTTCTTCTGGAATGGGTCACTACCACGGTTACGAAGGTTTCCTTACCATGTCAAAAGCCAAGGCAGTTCATCGTATTGGTAAAAATAACAGCGGTAAACTCGCTTACCCTCCGTATGGCAGCATTTTTCACAAACTGATTTATAAATTCTTTATTCGCTAGGGCCGATTATGTCGTTAAACACTTCTCGTCGAGGTCTGCTCAAAGCAGGTTTATTGGGTACTATGGTTTTGATCGCTGGCGGCACGGTGGCGACCCTTTCATTCAGTAATCGAAAACCTGCCAGTGAACGAGGCTTCCGTTTTTTGCGTGAGCAAGATCTTGTTTTCCTATCTGCATTAGCGCCGGTTATTTTAAAAAATAATTATCCCGGCCCTATGGGTACAAAGGCAGAAGCGCGCTTACTTAAAGCCCTAGATGACTTAATAGAAACGCTGGGAGAATTCTCCCAAAACCAGCTATTACAGTTATTTGATTTGATGTCCGTAGGCCCTGCCCGCTTTGTTGCTGGTGGCCCCATGGGGGGCTGGCCAGATGCATCAAGTGAACAAATAGATTCATTTCTGACTAGTTGGCGCGATAGCATGTTTTTACTTAAGCGTATGGGTTATGTCTCACTTTGCAAACTCATCACTGTTAGCTGGTATTCGCAGCCAGAAAACTACAGTCAAGCCGGTTACCCAGGCCCACCTAAAAAATATCCGGCGTAGGATTGGAGAAACATTATGCAAATAGTACCTGAGATTCGCGGCATTAAAGATCCTTTTGCCCAGGAATCAGCAAAAGCCTGGAAGACCATAGACGCTGGTAAACTTGACAACACAACGCTAGAAGCCGATGTTGTGATCATAGGCACTGGCGCCGGTGGAGGTACCACTGCCGAGATCCTCACCCAAGCTGGTTTGAAAGTTTTGATGATCGAGGAAGGCCCTTTAAAGTCGACCAATGACTTTAAGATGGATGAGCGTGAAGCTTATAGAGATTTGTATCAAGAAAGTGCAGGTCGTGTGACCAAAGACGGTGGCATGTCGATTTTACAAGGCCGCTGTGTCGGGGGTACCACGGTGATTAACTGGACTTCCAGTTTTCGTACACCTGAGCTTACACTGAATTACTGGGACGAAGAATTTGACGTTAAAGGTTGTAGTCCTGATGAAATGGCTCCGTGGTTTGAGCGGATGGAACAACGCCTAAAGATATCTCCCTGGCTTGCTCCACCCAATCCTAATAATGCGACCCTAAGTGAGGGCTGCGACAAACTGGGAATAAAATGGAAAACCATTCCGCGTAACGTCTCTGGCTGTTGGAATTTGGGATATTGCGGTACAGGCTGTCCAACCAACGCCAAGCAATCGATGTTGATTACCACCATCCCAAGCGCATTAGATAAAGGTGCCACACTTTTATACTCCGCGCGTGCAGAAAGCCTCACGATTGAAGGCACCAAAGTAACGGGCGTAGTTTGTACTGCGCTGGACGATAATTATCAAGCAACAGGTAAAACCATTACCGTTAAGGCTCCTCACATCGTAATGGCTTGTGGCGGCATCAATGGCCCAGCTTTGCTATTACGCTCCAAAGCACCAGACCCTAAAAACCGTATTGGTAAAAGAACCTTTTTACATCCAGTTGCCTTTTCTTTTGCCCAGTTTGAAAAAACTATCAATCCATTTTATGGTGCTCCTCAGTCCATCTACTCTGATCACTTCCAGTGGCAGCATGGTGCCCGTGGGCCCATGGGCTACAAACTTGAAGTACCTCCGTTGCACCCGGGTCTCACATCAGTACTACTAATGGGTCATGGCGATAAACAAGTTGATGACATGAGCAAACTTCCCAATACCAGCGCTATGATCGCTTTGATGCGCGATGGTTTTGACAAAGAAAGTGAAGGTGGCAGTATTGAGCTATCTGATGATGGCTCACCTGTGGTGGATTATGAGCTGAACGATTATCTCTGGGATGGTATTAAACGTTCCCATCTGGTGATGGCAGAAGTTCAGTTTGCTGCCGGTGCCAGCAAAGTTCGGTGCAGCCCACCAAGACGGCCGCTGGTTTGAAACTCTGGAAGCCTTTAAGCAGGGCCAAGATGAAATGCAATATCAACCAAGTACTTCTCTGGTTGGCAGTGCTCACGTCATGGGGGGTCTGGCTATGGGTGAAAACAAGGATTTTTGCATGGTAGACAGTGAGTGTAAATATCATTATCTAGATAATCTTTACGTCTTTGATGGCTCAGTGTTTCCAACCTCTGTCGGAGCTAATCCACAACTATCAATCTATGCCATGGCTTGTAAGCAAGCGACCACTCTGGTGATGAAACTTAAGCCTTAAGTATTGTACTCATCTGATTGCACAGGCTAATTTTTATCAACAGCGAAAAGATTATCATTTGGAGAAAACGGTTGGGGAAATTGGATCAGTGCCATCATAACGGTCTAATTATTCTTTGCTAAAAATGTAGATGATGCAATTGCACATGTAAACGTGCAATTCTAATGCTTGGGATTGCGTTTTTTCAGTTCGTATGCTTGCTGGTACTAAACTCTATTTTTAGCTATTGCAAATAACCCGGCAGGTCGGATAAGGTACGCCATCTTACAATCGACAATATCTTAGTATTAATTCGTCATGTCTCAACTAAGCCCGCAATATCCCCACGACCAGAAATATGACGCTGCGTGTCAGTTTATTATTAAACTGGGTACGGCGGTGCATCACTATGGCCCGTCTGCGGCACGCCTTGAGTCTTACTTAACGGCGGTTTGTACCACGCTTGGTTATGAGGGGGTGTTTCGCTCGACTCCTTCTGAGATTACCTTTGCTTTTTCTAAGCCAGATCAATGGTGGCAACTTACTCATATTGCGGTTGTGCCTGTTGGTGGTTACAACATGGCGAAGCTGGCGCAGGTGGGCAACCTGGTTGAGGAGTTGGTAGCAGACAAGATCACCCTAATTGAAGCATCAAAACGTTTGGATGAAATTGAGGTTATGCCTGATCCCTGGGGATTGTGGTCTTACCCGCTGAGTTTTGCGTTAGTCGCCTTTGGCTTTTCAGGTATGTTAGAGGGTAGCTTACTGGACAATATCGTCTCGGTTTGTTTGAGCCTTGTCGTTTGTGCTTTATTTTTGCTGGCCGAAAAGTGGAAGGGTCGTTTTTTAGACGCTTTGCCTTTCACCTCTGCTTTTGTTGCTGGCAGCTGCGCCGCAGCTGTTAAATTATGGTTCCCTGAACTCAACCACATCATCGTGATTTTAGCCGCGATTATAGTGCTAATTCCTGGCTTTATTATTTCGGCGGGCATTGTTGAAATCGTCGAAAATTACATTATTGCCGGAACCGCACGCCTGTTTGGTGGCCTGGTTTACCTGATTAAACAATTCACTGGTGCATGGCTTGGCATCTCGTTTATCAGTTTGTTCGGGGTTATTGATCTAAATACCTCGCTTGGATACACTTCAATCCCTACCATCCTGCTATCTATTACGTGTTTGATTTTTGGTTTATGCCTGGCTTATCAGACCTTATTGAGAGACTGTTTTTGGGTGCTGATTAATTGTGCCCTAGCCTATGGTATCGTACTCAGTTGCAGCCATCTACTGTCTGCTGATGTCGGCATTTTGTTCGGTGCAACCGTAGCCAGTATGTTCGCGAATTTATGGGCAAGAACAACCAATCGACCGACTTCAATTGTGTTGATTCCTGCGATAACGATACTGGTCAGTGGCTCGATCGGTTTCCGTGGTTTACTCACTGCAGCAACTCAGCAAGCTGACCAAGGTATGCAGATGTTTCTGCAAATGTTCATTGTCGCGCTGGCCATTGCGGCAGGCTTGTTGATTGCTAACATAATTATACGACCTAAAATCAGCCTGTAATTATTAGCCATAACGCCCCAACCTATTTTTCCAATAAAGAAATCAAACGATCAAATGTTTGCGATGCTTTATCTGTTTCATCTGTATCTGGTTGCTCGGCCAATCCAGATTCTTGATAAAACCAGTTCACAGCAGCTTTTAGAATTGGACGCTGTCTTGTACTTATTTCACAAAATTCAGAAGATTGAATGTTGCTAACTATATCCTGTAACGCTTGACGAGAGGTTGCAGCGCAATCGGAGCCACCATCGGGGTATGCCGCCAAAGCATAATAATGCAGGACTTTTGCCAAGGCTTCTGCTGAGCCTTCTGATCCATCAAATATGAATGTACGTTTTTTCATTGAAAATTAAGTAGATATCCAAATAAGGGGAATAAATAGGATAATTGAATTACACCCCCCTACTTTTAATGATATTAGGTTTTCGTTATTTGAAAACGTAAATAGAATTTATGTTTTGCGGAATGACAATTTGTTTTTGTTGCATAAAAACGTAAATAGAATTTATGCAAAGCGAGATACTTTTTCTTGTTACGAAATGGATGTAATCAGTGCTTCTTTATCTGTTTTACTTAACTGTTTAAGTTGATACTCACGCTGACACGCTGCCTTACGCGATTCTGCCGATTCTTCATACACCAAAAAGACGGGGCGTTTTGCGCGCGTATACTTTGCACCTGCTTTGGCTTCATTGTGTTCTTGTACACGTCGCACTATATCTGTGGTTACGCCCGTATATAAACTGTTGTCTGCACAACGCAGCATATATACAAACCACTTCGATGATTCCCCCATAACAAAACGCTTTCTTATATTGAATTGTCAGATAAGATACCACATCATTCGACTGGATCGAATCCGCAAAATAATCACTGAAGCAAAACCATGACACTTGCACTCAAAATAACAAATTTGAAGAAAACCTATGGCGACAGTATGCATGCCCTAAAAGGCATTGATCTACAGGTTGAACAGGGTGATTTTTTTGCGCTGCTTGGTGCGAATGGCGCGGGCAAATCAACTGCCATTGGCATTATCTGTTCACTGGTTAATAAAACCGCCGGTGAAGTTGAGGTATTTGGTTACAATCTGGATACTCAGCGCGAAAAAGTCCAGGAACAGATTGGTTTAGTCCCACAGGAATTCAATTTCAATGTGTGGGAACCAGTGATGGATATTCTTATCAATCAGGCCGGTTACTACGGCATTGATCGCAAGACCGCGATTGAGCGCGCCGAAGAGTTACTCAGACACCTTGACCTATGGGATAAACGCAACGAGCAAGCCAATAAACTATCAGGCGGAATGAAGCGCCGTTTAATGATTGCCAGAGCGCTTTTACATAAACCTAAATTACTGATTTTAGATGAGCCAACTGCTGGTGTGGATATTGAAATTCGCCGTTCCATGTGGAAATTTCTCACTCAATTAAATCAAGCGGGAACAACCATTATTCTCACAACACATTACCTTGAAGAAGCAGAAAATAATTGCAATAACATCGCCATCATTAATCAAGGCGAAGTTGTTACCAGCACCAGCATGAAAAATTTACTGTCTCATTTAAAGGTAGAAACATTCGTACTCGACACTAAAGAACCAATTACTGTATTACCAGAAATAGAAGACATCACTCTGCGCCAACGAGATGCACATACCGTCGAAGCTGATCTTGATAAATCACGTTCTTTAAATTTCCTCTTTGAAAAACTAAGCGAACATAATATTCGTATTTCCAGTATGCGTAATAAAACCAGTCGTTTAGAGGAGTTATTTATAAATCTGGTTGAAAAAGATAAAGGCAGGAAGATCAGCCCAACCAGGAAGCCAAAGCGGTGGAGGCAACATCATGAATAATGCCAAAAACCTGGTCGCTTTTAAAACTATCATCACCAAAGAAGTTTTGCGCTTCTTGCGTATTTGGGTGCAAACCTTAATCCCACCAGCCATCACCATGACTCTATACTTCGTCATTTTTGGCAACCTGATTGGAAATGCTATCGGAGAAATGGGCGGTTTCAAATATATCGAATACATCACTCCCGGATTGATTATGATGTCGGTAATCACCAACTCCTACTCCAATGTTGTCGCTGCATTTTTCAACGCTAAAATGTACGGCCACGTGCAGGAAATGTTAATTTCACCGGTACCGAATCATGTTATTTTGCTCGGTTACATTGGTGGCGGCATGGCGCGCGGTTTAACCGTGGGACTTATCGTAACACTGGTATCGCTGTTCTTTTCTGAATTGAATATCCAACACCCGATTATGACGATTTTTATCGTACTAATGACCTCCATGCTGTTTTCAATCGCCGGATTTATCAATGCGGTATATGCGAGAAATTTTGACGATATCAGCATAATCCCAACCTTCGTGTTAACACCTCTCACCTATCTCGGTGGTGTGTTCTATTCGATTAGCCTACTCTCTGAATTCTGGCAAACCGTATCACTAGCCAATCCAGTGCTGTATATGGTGAATGGATTCCGCTACGGTATCTTGGGAGTTTCAGATATCAACCCTATGGTTAGCTTTTCTTTAATTCTTGTATTTATAGTCGCATTGTATTTCATCGCTTATAGATTATTAAAGAATGGTGTAGGGATTAGGTCTTAAGGTCACCCCCCTACTTTTGACTCGTTTTTATAACACTCGCCCTTCGGACCAGCTTTTAACACAAAAACTGTTGTCCCGTCTCGCTCGGCTGGCACTTATTGAAATTAACCCTCTTTTAAGCTCTTGGGGTAAGTTCATTAAACGTATAACTTCATACGTATGAAATTTAATAAGCTGTGATCTGCCCGTTAAGTTTTATTATTCTGCTCTACAGTTATCACTATTTTCCCTTTGGCGTGTCCTTCTGAGAAATAGCGAATTGCTTCAGCAACCTCACTCAAAGGGTAACATCTATCTATAACAGGTTTGACTTTTCCATCTTCAAGAAGCTCTTTCATAGAATCCATGCCTTTGTTTGCTTTATGCATTAGAAGTCCCATTTTTTTACTACTGGTCAGTGATATGAAGGGTCCAAGTAATAAAAGCTGATTAATGATAGCCGTAGAACCGCCAACCATGACATAAATGCCTGTGGTGCTTAATGAACGTTTGTAATCAACAATCGAATGACGAGCTGTAACATCAAGAATCAGATCATACTGCTGCCCCTTTTTGGTGAAATCTTCTTCTGTGTAGTCAATCACATGATCTGCGCCTAGCGTACGCATTACCTCCAACTTTTCGGTACTATCTACGCCAGTTACTTCGGCGCCGAATGATTTGGCAATTTGCACCGCAAATGTACCCACTCCTCCACCTGCACCGTTAATTAAAACCTTTTGTCCAGCTTCAATCTGTCCTTTATCGCGAAGACCCTGCAGAGCAAGAAGTCCCGCTTGAGGGACCGCTGCTGCCTGTTCGAATGTCAAATTTTCAGGTTTCAATGCTAATGCATTTTCAGAAGCGCAAACATACTCGGCGAAACCGCCCCAACCACAACTTGATAGATCCCCGAATACCTCGTCGCCTGGCTGAAACTGTTTTACATTTCTACCAACTGCTTCAACTCGTCCTGCTAAGTCACATCCCAGTATTTTTATTCTTGTTGGTTTTAAAAGACCGGCCATCATGCGGTTTACGAACGGCTTTGCTATAAGCATTTCCCAGTCCCATGAATTAATAGATGCCGCAATAACTTTAATCAAAACCTGATTGTCTTTTGGGATTGGCTTTTTTACTTCTTTAAGTTGGAAATAATCTGCTGAGCCGTATTTAGTTAATACCATTGCTTTCATTGGTATTCACCGATATCTATGACTACATTACCCGTTTTTTGCCCTGTTTCGACATACCTATAGGCATCAGCAATTTCTTCTAAAGGATATTTTCTATCAATTACGGCTTTAAATTTCCCTTCTTCAATGAGCCTTCTGATTAGCAGAACACTTCCTTTGATATCTCTAGGGACTGGAAATACGACTTTCTTGTTGCCAAGAAATTGTGTAACAAGCGCCAGAAAAAGATTCTGATACATCCATCCTAATTCGGATGAGATATAAACGCCACCAGAGTTCAACAAGGGTTTGCATTTGCCAAATGAGCTTTTGCCCACAGTGTCAAAAACATGATCATACTTTGTATTCTGTTGAGTGAAATCCTCTTTTTCATAATCAATAACTCCATCCGCTCCCAGTGATTTTACCAACTCCAAATTCTTGCTATTGCACACTGCAGTAACTTCAACCTCAAAGACTTTAAGTAGTTGCACAGCTGCCGAACCAATAGCCCCTGTTGCTCCATTAACAAGAATTTTTTGCCTGCTTTCAATTTTCACTTTGTTTATGAAATTATATGCATAATGCGCTCCCTCTATACTCGCTGCAGCCTCTTCATAACTGCAGTTTTCTGGAATAGTTGTTAGCCCTTGGTTTTCTGCCAGTGTTAAGTATTGCGCATGCGAACTTAAGCCTTCATCATCAAATCCAAAAACTTTATCCCCAACATTAAAAGATGTGACATCTTTGCCAATCGCTTCAATCTTACCAGCAAAATCAGTTCCAGGTATTTGTTTTTTCGGCGTGATAAGCCCTGTAACCAATCTCATGAAAAACGGTATTGCTCTTATGGTAGCGCAATCAGTACGATTCACAGTTGTCGCATAAATTTTTATCAGTACTTCATTGTCCTTAGGGTACAGGTTTGTCTATCTCTATAACCTGGAGCACATCTGGTGAGCCGTATTTTGTATAGTTAACTGCTTTCATAAGAAACCTTGCTAGTTGTATAATATCGTTATTGAATATCTAGACTTAAATCATAGGAGCTATTTCGCTCGCTGATATAAAACCGCCTAAAAGTAGGGGGGTGTCTTTTAAGGTATTCTTTTCTATGTTTAGAGAATCAGTTTGGCAGCTGTTAGGTAATAGCGCTTTGCAATCTTTAAATTACTGAGTTAATTTTCATTCATGTTTTTCTGCCGCAGGCAGCCTACAACTCCGACCAGATACTCCAGTAGACATTCGTTATAAGCGATCAGTTTCTTGGAAGTGACATTGGGTTTTTTATAACTCTCCTCACAAGCCTGACTAATTAAATGCGTGGCTAAATCGAGTTTTGCTCCTTGTAGCTACCCTATAATACAATCATTGTACTCATCTTGAGTCGCTAATATCGGGATTGAAAGCGCTAATGAAAAGAGTGCTAGCGTGATGATTAAATGCTTCATATTAACTCTAAGATTGCTATTGGAAAAGCACACCCCCCTACTTTTGACTCGTTTTACTCGCGCTTCGAGTCGGCGTTCCTTCGTTGTCTCACTATCGTTCGGCTAGTACTTTTTAACAAAGCAAATATAAAAAACTGTAAGGTGAACAATATTTAATAATTATTTATCCCTTTGTTTTTATTGACAATATAAAACCGTCGTAAAACCGTTTTCTTTCCGTTGGGTTTTCCTTATTGGCATTCATCTTATAAATACTCCATAGCAAATGGCAACTAGCTAAATAGCTATTCACTCAAACTAAAAGGAGTATTCCAATGAAAACCGTAATGACATTCTTAACATTATTGATTGTTGTGTTCCATAGGTTCAACAGCCATGCAGCAAGCAAAAGCCCAAACGCTGTGACCAGACGACTCAGGATGAGCATGTTACGACTGTTCCTATTCTAGATCCTGTTCCAGTCCCAGTAATTTCAACGGAAGAAGATAAATGATTGTTTTCGCTATTCATGACTGACGACGGATGTTAGTTATCACGAAGGTAAGACAATAATTGCCTCTCTGTATTTATAACCAGTGAGGCAATTTGAAAGCTATAAATATTAAAACCATTAGCAGGAGTCTCAAATGAAGACTATTCAAATTTGGAATAACTGAAGTTGTGGTTCACATCAACGAAGAACTCAATAAACAGCACCGAGAAAATTTATCAGAACAAGTTAACAACCTAAACGGAATTTCTACCGTGTTAATGAGTGATCAAAAACCACATTTAATGCGGGTAAGTTATGACCCGCAAACTATCAATTCTCAGCAAGTGCTCGAAAGCGTTAAAAACACTGGCGTACACGCTCAGCTCGCAGGTTGGCTATAATAGATATAGAGGGACTTAAAATGAAAGCAATAAACAATATATTAATCAGTGCATTGGTATTCTTCTTCAGTAGCTCTAGTTCATTTGCAGAAGAAGTTACTCTTCCTTTTAACGGTTTAACCCTGAATGCAAATCTTGAAATAGCGGAAGGGAAGACAATCAGTGATGGTGTAGTACTCATTATGCACAGTTTTCTTGCGCATAACCGCATGGAAATTATCAAAGCAAGCCAGGAGGCTTTTTTAGAAAATGAGCAAAACTCGCTAGCTATTAATTTGAGTCTTGGCGTAGACAATAGGCATGGTAACTATGACTGTTTTATTCCGATTCGCTTTAAATTATCCGATGCTTTTGCTGAATTAGATATCTGGATTAATTGGTTATCCGTAAAGGAGTCAAGAAAATTGTGTTAATGGGACATTCAATCTCGTCAAACCAGATTTTGAATTATATGGTAAAACGCAATAATCCATCAGTAACAGGTTTAGTGCTTATCGCCCCTAATACTCGGGGTACCGCCAGTTCACCTGCCAGATATAAAGAAACCTATGGTACCAATCTATCCGAAGTACTTGAACGTGCAAAACAATTGATCGCGGATGGAAAAAAAGACCAGTTAATGACAGAAACAGATTGGGGATTTTGTCCAAAGACCTCAGTCAGTGCTGATGCCTTTGTCGCTTTTTATCAAAAAAAAGGAGAGTTCTGGAATGCACATCTTTATCTGCCACAAGTAAAGGTTCCGGTTTTGATTGTTGCGGCAAGTCATGATGAGCATCAACCCAATATTGATGAAGTATGTGAAACCCTATGTAGATGATAAACGTATATTTTTAACCATTGTTGAAGGAGCAGACCATTTCTTTCGCGACTTGAATATTGAAGATGCGGTTGAGAAAGCAGTAGAGTTTGTTGATAATCTTGACACTACTTCTTCATGAAGTAGCGACTCTTACCAAAGAGGTACGCCAGCTATTTCCAGTCCTTTAAACAAATGATCACGATCCGCTTTTTTACGGTACGGCAAACGGTGTTTTAGTCTATCAATAGTAAAGGGTAGAGCTTTCTCAGCTTTTCTATTGTTGTTCAAAGCCTTTATAAATAACTGTGCTTTGTCGGGCTGGCCCAACTGCCCATAATTAGCGATCGCAAGAATCAAAGAGTGACAGCCCTGGATATTTTGTGTGGTACTACAATCTAATGACTCATTCGAAGTATCATATAAACCCATATCAAATTGTGATCGTCCGATCACATTAAGATAAGGATGTGTGAAATTTGGGTCCAGGCGCATGCCTTTTTTAGCATTCTCAATGGCTCGTCCGGGTTGCCCAGAGAAGCTAAGAGCTTCTGCAAGCGCCAAATAAGCCATAGCATCATTTGCATTTAGTTTGATGGCTTTTTCTGCTTCTTTAATGGATTCTTCGATAGCGCCTGTTAATAACAGCATTGATGATTTGGTACTATGAGCTAAAGGGGTTGGGTTTTTCATTGCGAGTTTTATTTCTTTATTTGCACGCCTCCAGCCTTCATGTGGTGTACCATAGTTCTCATGCCATTTGAGTTGCCATGCTTTCCAATAAATCAAAGCCAAAGCCGCATGCGCACGGGAGTTTTGAGGATCAATCTGTAAGGCTTTTTTAAAATGTGTTTCCGCAATAGCAAAATCATCTCTGGTAAACTTCCAGTATCTTTCCCATCCTTTTAAGAACTCATCATACGAAGCAACATTTAACGTTTCATTCCTGGAAAGGGATAATTGCTCATTGTTTGTAAGCTGAACAGATAAGGGCTGCGGTAATTTTTCTTGTGACTTCATCCTGTACCTCAAACAGGTTGTTCAGCGGTCCGTCGTAACGTTCTGCCCAGATATTTTCATCAGTAACACTATCCATTAACTGGACATTGATGCGAAATTTACTCTCATCTCTGCGAACGCTACCTTGTAATACGTAACGAACACCTAACTCGTTTGCTACCGATTTTACATCTACTGGCTTACCTTTATACTGAAATGAAGAGTTACGTGCGATAACGAATAAACCAGAGATATTGGATAGGTCAGTTATTAAATCCTCTGTAATGCCATCACTGAAATAAGTTTGTTGAGGATTGTTGCCGATATTCTGTAGTGGCAATACGGCAAGCGATGGCATATCTGGCAGTGCTAATGGGGATTTTTTATTAAAAAAGAATGATAAGTACAAAACAATGGCTAATATGACAACACCAAGGGTAATTAATGGCCAGCGCAGTGTTTTTTGTTGTTCTCTTTTATGTGGTGTAGCTACTTTTGGAGTTAGATCTTCTGCTGTTTTCGATTCTTCCCTTTCTACATCTGCGATTAAGCGATAACCAATTTTTGGAACCGTTTCTATTACTGTAGGATTCTTGGAGCTATCGCCGAATGCTTTTCGGAGCTTAATAACAGTATTTGTTACTGCATCATATCCGACAATTACACCTTGCCAGATATCATCTTCCAACTCTTGCCTTGATATTACCTCACGTGGTCTATTAGCTAGAAACGTTAATACCTGCATCACCTTCGGTTCAAGTTTGACAGTCTTCTCGCCTTTTTTTAGCCGTAATGTATCTGGGGATACTTTCCATCCATCCACGAAGAAACACTCATTATCTAAATGACTTGTAGATTCAACCTGCTCCACATTCTCCGTCATAACAACCTTTTTATAAGCAAATATTTAACAACTTATACTTACAGAGTGTAATACATTAATGCTGTTTAGGTGATTAGTGTAGATTAAGGTTAAAATACACCCCCCCCACTTTTACGGGGTTTTTTAACATTAAATAAGGAAACCCCGCCTTGTCGGGTTGCCGTCGCTTTGCTCCAGCATTGTCTCGGCTGCGCCTCGGCTTAGCACTTTTTCTATAAAATAAATGTCAGATTCAAACCAAATACCCGCATGGTTTAACTACCCCAACTATGACTGGCAGCATAAACGAGCGGTTATCATTGGTGCAGGTATTGCAGGTTGTCAAATCGCCTGGCATTTGGCTCAACAAGGCTGGAAAATTACCCTAATTGAACGTCACGATAAAATTGCCAGTGAAGCGTCAGGAAATCCGGCAGGAGTAATTTCCCCAAAAGTAACCTCCAAACCCAGCGCGGGAGAGGGTTTTTACACTGAGAGTTTTGATTACACCTTAAGCCAGTTAGACCAGCTTCAGAAGCTAGGATTAGAATGGCATGGCTGCGGATTATTACAACTGACGCATAGTCAACGCGAAGAAGAACGCTGGCAACAGCTCAAGGGTCGAGGTTTTGACGATACTTTTTTACAATTAGTTGATGAAGTCCAAACCAGTAAAATTGCCAATATACCCCTACCCTATAAAGCGAGTTATTTCCCTCAAGCTGGATGGATTGACCCCGCACATTTTTGTGAAATTTTGAGCCAACATAATAACTGCATTAAGTTACTGGAAACCAAGGCTATTCGCTTAGAAAAAAAGCATAATCATTGGCATGTTTTAGATGAAAACGAAAATAGCATTGCACTTGAAGAAGTCGTGATTATTGCAAACGGTAGAGGTTTAACACAATTTGAACAAACTCAGAATTTACCAAGCATGCCCGTGGCTGGTCAAACTACTCTGGGATCAGCCAGCGCGTATTCGAAACAACTCAAAACAGTGATTGGTCATGAAGGTTATCTAACACCGTCTGATGAGAAATCTAATCAGCATACGTTTGGGGCGACCTTTGATAGGAATAATGGCAATCCACAAATAAACCAACAAGCTGACTCTGATAATCGTTCTCAATTAACTCAATACCTACCAGAGTTTGCGGATTCACTGATTGATACAGAAAGTGCTCACGCGGCTGTTCGGCTGACGACACCTGATCGCTTTCCCTATGCCGGTGCGATTCCTGATTGGGACTTCTACAAAGAACATTATGATGATTTGCATCATGGCAAGAAGTGGAAGGAATATCCTGAGGCTGAATACCAAAATGGTCTATTTGTTATGGGTGGTTTTGGTTCTCGCGGATTAACCACAAGTGGTTACTGTGCGAAAATACTCACAGATATCATTGTAAACAAGCCTTTATCGAATAAAGATAAGATCACTTTACAGAACTGCCACCCTGCCCGATATCTAATCAAGCAATTAAAAAAGGCCTAAGCCGAAGCGTATGCGTAGACAACGTTGGAACGCAGTGACGACGGCCTGAAAGGTGAGGTTTTCAATTAATATAATAAAAAACCTCATAAAAGTAGGGGGGTGACTTCAATTCAACTATTTCTTTATGGAATATTATCGATTTAGACCTAAAAAAAGGCACCCAAATTGGGTGCCTTTTGCGGGCTAACAACTAACTTACTTACTAACAACAATTTAAACACATCATAAGGAGAGTTATGAATTCAAATGGACCGCGACAAATAAAGCCTGATCACCTCGCATCAATAATACAGCAAGTGGCTTGTCGCCATTGGCTTTCTGAATTACCTGCTTAAGTTGCGATGGTGATGCAATGCTCTTTCCACCGACACTCAGGATAATATCACCAGAACGCATTCCTGCATTTTCTGCGGCAGAATCAGGGAGTACTTTTGCAACCTTGACTCCCTGATCTTTGGTAATTAACTTTTCTTTTTCGGCATCGGTTAAACCTGTCACAGCAACACCCAGCGAGCCTTTTTCAACCGCTGCAAGCTCTTCTGGTTCATCATCCTTGGACTTGAGTTTATCGATGGTTACATCAATGGTTTGAATCTTGCCTGCTCTAACAATTTCTACTGGGACTTTTTTGCCTATTGGTGTACTTCCAACCAACAGCGGCAAATCATTCACTTCTTCCACTGTTTTATTATCAAATTTAAGTATTAGATCACCGGCTTGTAAACCTGCCTTATCTGCCGGGCTAGAAGGTGAAACACTGCTAATTAAGGAGCCGATTGTATCTTCTCGACCCAAAGATTCAGCCAATGCTTCATTGATGCCTTGAATACCAACACCCAACCAGCCTCGACTCACTTTACCTGTTGCCTTAAGCTGATCAGTTACATTTTTCACAATATTAATAGGTATTGCAAAAGACACGCCCATATAGCCCCCACTGCGGCTATATATCTGTGAATTTACACCCACTACTTTCCCGTTCAGATCAAATAATGGCCCACCAGAGTTACCCGGGTTTACCGCTGCATCTGTTTGAATGAATGGCACATAGGTGTCAGCTGGCAAGCTTCTTGATAATGCACTGACAATACCTTGGGTTGCGGTGTAATCAAGCCCGAATGGCGTTCCTATTGCGACCACCCATTGACCCACATCGAGTTTATCCGAATCTCCAAAAGAAGCCGTAGGAAGACCTTTAGCTTCAATTTTTAACAAAGCAATATCACTGAGTTTATCAACACCAATGGTTTTTGCTTCAAGCTCACGTCTGTCATCAAGTTTTACCGTAATTTTGGCGGCATTATCGATGACGTGAGCGTTAGTTACTACATAGCCATCTTCAGAAATAATGAAACCTGAACCATGGGCCTGGCCTTTACGCCCACCGAAATCATGTCCACGAGGCTGCTGTGGTAGATTCTTGAATAAATCCTGATATTGCTTGGGTAAACGCTGAAGTTGTTTTTCATCAAGTTGACTGAATCGATTACCAATTTTACTTTTCTCTGTCTTTACACTGATACTGACAACCGAACTCCGGTTATTTTTTATCATTGTGGCGAGTTCAGGTAACCCTCCACCAACAGCAACTGCTGGAACTGCTGCTATTTATTGAGTCAGCAAAAAGCGGCGCAGATGACAATGTGAAAGCACTCATTGCTCCGAGCAGTAACCCCATTGTTATACTTAATTTATGTTTTTTAAACAGATTAGCCTGTGGTGTTTTACTGTGTACTAAATTTGTTCCTGTTTTACTCTCTGTAACTTTACCTTTAACTTTAAAATTTCCATCTTTCATGTTGCTTGTCCTGTCCCTTTCATATTTTAATATTCACTGAAACTCATTGAAGGAAGCTAATTCTGGGTTTAGCAGTTATTAACCGTTGAACAAAAGATACAATAAACAACATTGCCAATTGCTATCTGGAAGATTAATTATTGTTAATATTTCTTTTTTTGAGTTGTTGTGCGTTTAACACGAGACTAATATCGTTTCATGCAAATATTGATTATCGAAGACGACACCCAGACTGCCAAGTTCATCCAGAATGGACTACAAGAGAGTGGCTTCGTGGTAGACCATGAAGCTGATGGTGAAAAGGGCTTAGCTCAAGCAATGACCAATCAGTACGATGCTCTGGTTATTGATCGTATGCTTCCAAATCTAGATGGTTTAGCGATTATCGAGCAACTACGTGGCAGAGGTTTTAATGTTCCCATCCTGATCCTCAGCGCATTGGGTGATGTCGATCAACGTGTTGAAGGATTAAAAGCCGGAGGTGATGATTATCTGGTAAAACCCTATGCTTTCAGTGAATTACTGGCCCGCCTGCAATCTTTGATGCGACGCACGCAACCGAACCAGGAAGTAAACCAATTACAAGTCCATGATTTAAAGATGGATTTACTCAAGCGTAAAGTCACCCGTGGCAAAGATGTTATTGATTTACAACCCAAAGAATTTATTTTACTCGAAACCTTGATGCGTAATTCTGGTGAAGTCATAACGCGTACTATGCTTCTGGAAAAAGTCTGGGATTATAATTTTGACCCGCAAACCAATGTGATTGATGTGCATATCAGCCGTATTCGCGCCAAAATCGATAAAGATTACGATGTGCCATTATTGAAGACTATCCGTGGTTCAGGGTATATCCTGGCTGCACCAGAATTTGACGCAAACAGTCAACAAAAGTGAGTATCTTTCGCCGAATACTGAATACCTCGGTATTTCGGGTATCTTTAGTCTATGCAGTTTTATTCAGCCTAATCGCTGCTGCAGCACTACTTTCTGTGTATAAAGTTGCGGAAAACCAGATTGAACAACAGATCGATCACCGCCTGACATTAGAAACCAATCTATTATTAGAAAACTATAAAAAACGCGCGGTTAAAGGCTTACTTGAAGACATAAATATTTACAACAAAAAGGAAGGTCGGCCTTTTTACATTTATGCTTTGATACATGAAAGCAAACTCGACCTTAAAAAGTTTGTTCCAATCAATGAAGACACCATTACCAAGCGCAACAGGACTTTTTCCAGTATTCCACTCAGCGATATAATCGATTATGTTAATGATCGATCTGGCGATGAAACCATCCGCGTATTACTTACGCTACTTCCCGGTGGTTATCAGTTATTAGTAGGTGCTGAACTGGAAGAAACCCAAAATCTACTAGATCAGCTGTTTAAAGCTACTCTGATTGCAATCTCCGTTATCTTTGCCTTATCAACCATTATCGGCAGTTTAATGGCGCGTAAGATGTTAAAGAGCATCAATGCGGTAACTAATACGGCTGATAATATTATCGAAGGGGATCTATCTCATCGAATTCCTATCACAGCGCGTAATAACGAAATAGATCGTCTCAGTTTATCTTTAAATCGCATGTTAGACCGTAATGAAGAACTGATGCAAAGCATGCAACAAGTGACGAATAACCTCGCACATGATTTACGCAATCCACTCAACCGTATCCGTCACCGTCTGGAGTCAGCACGCAATAAAAACATGTCAGACAGTGAATTCACTGATTTCAATGAGGATACAATTGGCGATATCGACGGTGTTATCTCAACCTTTAATTCGCTGTTAAGTATTGCTCAAATCGAATCCGGCGAGTCACGTAAAAGCTGGAAGACATTTCAGCTTAAAACGTTACTCAATGATCTATCTGAACTTTATGGGGTCGTCGCCAGCGAGCAAGGTTTACAATGGGAATACCAGGTCGATGAATCACTCAGCCTAAATGGTAGCAAGCAATTGCTTGCTCAACTATTTACCAATTTACTGGATAATGCCATCAAGTTTTCTCCTGAAAATGGCACAGTAAGTCTTACCGCTATTGCCAACGAAAGTAAGCAGATTGAAGTTACAATCAGTGATAATGGCCCTGGGATACCCAATGAAGAACACGAACAAGTATTCAAACGCTTTCACCGGCTCGATAACGCACGGAGTACCGAAGGCAATGGCCTTGGTCTGAGTTTGGTAAAAGCAGTCGCGGATTTACATGGTGCAGAAATACACTTTAAAGATAACAAACCCGGGCTAAGTGTTTGTGTAATATTTGATAGCAAGAAATAAGCGAAAAGTATAAAGTTAGAGTCACCCCCCTACTTTACGTGGTTTTTTTACTTTAAAATATTGAAAATCACGCCCTTCGGGCCGTCGTCGCTGAGCTCCAACGTTGTCTCGGCTACGCCTCTGCTTAAGCACTTTTTAAGGAAAAATAAAAATTATGACTATTAGAAAATTCGAATCTCATCTACCAAACGTTCATCCAACAGCCTATGTTGACGAAACAGCATTAGTCAGTGGTGAAGTTGAGATCGGCGAAGATAGCTCAGTATGGCCGATGACGGTGATTCGCGGCGATGTGAACTATATAAAGATTGGAAAGCGAACCAACATTCAAGATGCATCTGTATTACATGTTACCCATGCTCCCAATGAGCATAGTGAGAAGATTGGGGCTGCCCAAACGGGTTATGCATTAATTATTGGAGATGATGTAACCATTGGCCACAAAGCGCTATTACACGCCTGTGAAATTAAAGACCGGGTTCTTGTAGGAATGGGAGCTATCGTCATGGATGGCACCGTGGTTGAAGAAGACACCATGATTGCAGCTGGCAGTGTTGTACCCCCAAGAAAAACACTGGAAAGCGGTTATCTTTGGGTTGGAAACCCGGCGAGAAAAATGCGTGAACTCACTGATAAAGAAAAGAAATATTTACCGTATTCAGCGGAACATTATGTACGGCTTAAAGTTAGGACAGAACAATAAAAAAGCGGCTATGTTACGGGTTTTTTCTTTCATTAAACCCGGTTACAACAGGAATGGTTAACAAAACCATCATTAGCAAAATCATCACATTCCAACCGCCCTGTTTGTAGGCAAAGCCTGCCGCAGTAATTCCCAAACCACCGCCAATATAATAGAACAACACATACAGTGCATTCGCCCTGCCATGGCCACTAGATAATTTTTTATTCAGTGCACCAACAGCCGCTGCATGAACCATAAAGAATCCCATACACACGCCAATCAAGCCAATAACAATCGCGACCACGGATTGCATCAGTATAATCAATAACGACACACCCAGAATTAGCGATCCCAATAATAGTGTATTGCCACTACCGAAACGATTACTCAATCTACCCGCTGTAGGTCCCATAAAAATACCAGTAATATAAACCAGAAAAATCAAGGTAATACTTTCGGTAGAGAAATTAAACGGATCACCTTCCAGTCTAAAAGGTAAATAATTAAACACCGATGAAAAAACAGAAAAGCTTCCCATGGCACACAAGAATATGAGAAATAGTTCTTTTCTTTTGAGTAACTCAATAAAACTAACAGGCGTTTTATTGACACTCAGACTTTTTGCAGGTTTTGGCAACCATTTCACCGCCATAAAAGTCGCCACTAAAATAAACACAGAGGCGGTTATAAAAGCATATCTCCAGTGTAGTGGAGGATGTATCCAACCGCCAAGCAAACGACCTCCGAGGCCACCCAGCACTGTTGCAGACACATAAGACCCCATCACCACACTTAGACTTGAAAGCGGTATCGTTTTTGCCAGATAGGCAGCCAGACAGGTAGTAAGTGCAGGAATAAACAAGCCTTGTACAAAACGGGCAGCTATCAATACCCAAAAATTCTCTGTTGATGCACAAACCAATCCCGCTGCTGCGACCATTACTCCACCCACTAATACAATCGGCTGAATATCATAGCGGTCAATCAGCATCCCAAAGGGTAAATTAGAAAGTGCAATGCCAAGTATTACTGCAGAAATAGAAAAAGAAACCATCACCAGATCAACAGCAAATTCATCCTCTAAAATGGGTAACACGGGTTGCGTGATATATACATTGGTAAAAGATGCAGAAACCAGAGCGAACACAATAAGCTTGATTCGAAAATAAGATTCGTCAGTCATGAGCTGTTGATTTTACCGCAGTAAAATAGAGGATTTAGAGATTCGAAAGTATAGGAGAAAATTCACAAAGTACTATAGGAAAGTAAAGTTAGGGTTCTTCTTCTGCAGCTTTAGTTAAAGCCAACTCTATCGCCTCAATGAGCTTACTTGGGATGGGCTTCTGAATGTAATTCACAATGATATTCACCATCCTTATACAAATACATACTCGGCAAATGAAACACTCCGAATTCATTAACCAAAGCAGCGGCTTTATCGGCTTTGATTTCAAATGCAGCAAAGTCTTGAAAGTGATCCAGAAAACATTGAAATTCAGCATTCAACAGGGACTTCAAATGATGGCACGAAGCACAATGTGGGCCAGAGAAAAACACCAATGCAATTCCATCCAGTTCAGATAAAACCTCGTGGATAGTAAACTCATCTAATTCAGCGACTTTATTCATTTGAATATTAAAACACGCATTTTATCTATTAATAAATATCACCCCCCTACTTTTGGGGCATTTTTTCTAATATTTCTAATTCAGATTTTCTAAATCATATAGTTAACGAAATAAAAAAAGGTTCATAAATTATTGATATATTTATCAATTGTAAATTTTCGTAAAGATGCTTTTAATCAGTGGTTCAACTGCTATTGTCGGGATGTACGCTGTTAAATTAATGAGAACTATTCGCATAGCTTGAGTTTAGGCCGTATAGAATTTCATTCACACAAGTTATTCACAAAGGACATATCATGAAAAAACAAACCATAATGCTAGCATGCTTTACCGCTGGTGCTTTGTTATTAACTGGCTGTTCTAATAACGCTCAAACTGGCGCATTAGTTGGCTCATTAGTCGGTGCAGGAATTGGTAAATCAACCTCCAATCATCGCGATAAACGCGCTGTTATTGGTGGTCTTTTAGGTGGAATTGTAGGTTCTGCGATTGGTGCAGAAAAGGATAGAGCGAATTATAACCGTGCTACTTACAATCAAGATAGCTACACAACACCTTATTACCAAAATGGCACATCGAGCAAGACGGTTACACATAATACAAATGTCTCCCATAAACACGGCAATAGAACACATACTCACCCTGGTGGGGCAGGCAATCATCAGCATAACTACAATCAGCAAACAACTCAAACCCAACAGCAGGTGGTAGTTAGTCAGCCAGAGGTTGTTTATGTAGAAAGACCACCAGCCTACTATTACCCTCCTGTTACTACTTCTATTATTTTAGGTGCAGGTTACTACGGTGGATATTACCGCAATGGTTACAAGCGACGTTATAACCGACATAATCGACACAGACATCACAATCGTGTGCGTCATCCAAGACGTCACTAATACTCATAGTTTTCACAAAATAAAAGGAGCACATTATGTGCTCCTTTTTGTTTAGCTTTTCTCAAATCATTTCTTCTAAAACACCCATAAGACACTGAATTAACTTCCAATTGTAATATTTGGTAAAGTTATTACCGCTTTTAAATTTGGGTGCTATATTTAAGCTGTAATTGGAAGAAAGGGACTTATTTATCTAGCATAATCCATTTCTTTTTAGCTTGCTTTTTGAAACTTACTGTCGTTTTTTCGCTTTAAGCTTCATCCACACAGGGATTTACCAGAAAAAACAATTAATGTATTTAACACTCGTTTTAACTGGCTCGGTATTTTTAAGTGCTTGTTCTACGAATGCACAAACTGGTGCACTAGTGGGTTCTTTAGTGGGGCTGGTATTGGAAAATCTACCTCTAATCATCGTGATAAACGAGCAGTCGTAGGTGGTTTAGTTGGCGGTATAGTTGGATCTGCAATTGGTGCTGAACAAGATCGTGCAAACGCCTACAATAATTCAGCGCAATATGGCCCGACTTATTCGGCACCCGTTCAGCAACCTCGTCAGGTGATTGTAAACCGTCAACCTGAATATGTTTATGTTGAGCCTTACTACCCAATCAGCGCAACGATTATTACTGGAAATACTTATTACCATAAACCGAGACATGACAGACGCCATCATCGTGTGCGTTACACAAGACGTTACTAATCATCAATTAACATCTCGAAGTTAACGTATCGGATTAATACGCCAAACTTAATATAAAGTGCCATCATGACTATTATTAAGCTTGGCTTTTTTGTCTATTGAAAATATTCAAAAGCCACAGTTCTTTTAAAATTAAGTCACCCCCCTACTTTGAATGATATTTATGCGGCTGCGCCTTCCCTACGGGTAAGCATTAAACAACAATGCTTTTGTCTCGCTGTCGCTCGGCTCGTTTTTGTTTTTTAAAAAGGTAAATAGAATTTATGCAGAGCTAAGGGGTTTTTCATATTCGTAATTGCAACACTTTTTAGCACCAGAAAACCCGCAAACAATCCCCAAAACACGGTACTAATTCCAAAGAAAACAACACCAAAAACTGTGACAAAAAAAGTATCGAAAGCTGCTTCTCTGTGTGATGGACTATGTATAAAAAATAAAGCTTATACTGAGAACTTCTTGAATTTTCGACCCAAATAAATTCCGCAAACTGCCCATAGCATGGCAATTATTGCTCCCACACCCGCTACAGCAGCAAGACTCAAACCAAGGCCTTGCGTGAGCACGGTAAATGCCCAGGCATTCAGCATGTCTCCGCCCCGATAAATTACAATATCGATGAAGGGTTTGGTCTTAAATCGGACTTGCCGATTTACCACGGTAAATAACATTTCACGTGCCGGACGTGTGATTGCGTAATTGCCCGCTCGACGAATAACCTGCACCGCAATGACTACGCCGACTATAGGCGCAAAAGCCAACAATAAAAGCCCCACTGCAATTAACACCGGTACCGATGCCAAGGTGAAGGAAAGTCCAAATCGTTGGGCTATTCTTCCCGTGGCAAAAATGGCAACCAGTACAGTCAAGGTATTCACTACCAAATCCATACTCGACCAGATTTGTGTTCGTGTTTCACGATCATAGTCAGCGAGTAGATTTTTTAATTCAAAATAAACGAATGAACTGATTGAGGTATAAAGCAGAATAAACACGGCGATCATGATTAAATAAGGGCTTTTAAGAAAATCGTTAAATCCAGAAAATGGATTGCCTCCAATTAAGTCAGGCTGATTACTCCCGCTATCCCTATTATCTATTTCAAGATCACTGAGTTTTAGTTTTTGTAGCCAGACACTGAGTGGAATGGTGAATAACAACAAGACACTGGCTATTAGCAATAGATTATTAGTACCAATATTACTTGCGAGTAAAGCAGGAATACTTGGACCTACAATAGCTCCGACACTCGCTCCAGCACCAATAAATCCGAATAAACGTGTGGCTTGAGGTCGAGAGTAAATATCCGACATCAGACTCCAAAACACTGAAATATGGAATAAGCTGAAAACACTAATCCATACATAGAAAGACTTATCCAGTAACACAGTATCCGTAGTTAACTGGGTGCCCAGATAAAACAGCACAAAACTCAGAGAAAAGAATGCATACACATAGGGTACAAGTTGCTTATAACGGACTTTACTAATCAGGCTACTGTATAAAGAAACCGCAATTGCGCTAAAGAAAAAGGTAAAGGTCCACAAAAAACTGACTTCAACATCACTCCAGTCACTTGCCATAGCATCGCGTACAGGTCGTAGAATGTAATAACCTGCCATCAGGATAAAAACCAGCAAGAACGAAGCTAAACTTATGCGTATTTCATGGGGTTTTATCTCGCTCGCAACATTCAAAAAACGTTGAATGGGATTAGTCGTTGCTTCTCCTTCACTCATAGCAGTTATGGTTAATCCTCAGCAACACTTTACAAGCTCTTAAAGTAATTAAGCATTTCTTTTCTTTGCGCAGGATCTGGCAAGCGACCAAAATTAGCCTGCATATTATCAACCATATGTTTTGCCTTTGACGTTGCCGGAATGGCACAGGTAATATCAGGATGACCTAGAATAAACTTGAGATAAAACTGTCCCCAGCTGGTGCAATCAATATCCTTTGCCATCTCGGGTAAGGCCTTACCTTTGCTCATACGGAACAAAGATCCACGCTGATACGGTCGGTTAATCATGGTGGCGATTCCTTTGTCTCTCGCCACTGGAAGGATTTCTCGCTCTGCATCCAGGTTAGCAATGTTATAACTAAACTGAACAAAATCGAGTGGCTCAGTTTTCATGACTTGCACAAACTCATCGTGATCGCGGCCATGCGAGGTCGTGATACCGATATATCTTACTTTTCCCTCTTTTTTCCAGTTTTTCAGGGTATCCAGCTGAGTTCTCCAATCTACCAGGTTATGCACACCGATGAGATCAAAGCGCTGCACATTCATACGTCGTGCTGATTCCTTCATATCAGCGATACCCTGTTTACGGCCGGTCGTCCAGACTTTGGTCGCAGCAAATACTTTGGGATGATTTTTCATGCTTCGCAAAACATCACCCACACGTGCTTCTGCACTGCCATACATTGGGGAAGAGTCAATCACCATACCCTTGGCCGCGAAGAAGGCTTTTATGACTTCGGTTAGTTGAGCCAAACTCTCAGGATCGTTATCTTTGTTAAACGTTCGTGAAGTTCCCATACCGATCACTGGCAGCAATTCACCTGAACTGGGTATTTTTCGCTGAATTAATGGAAGTTTGGATGGCGAGTTATCTGCGAATAACTCACTAACAGGAACGGCCAGCATTGCTCCTGCTAACTGTAAAATCTGACGACGAGTAATCATAAAAAGAGTCTCCCAATAAATTATTCAACTGTTTAAATTCTAGACCAGAACCATCAATAATTGTTCAGCTAATTCTATTTTAAATTCACACCCCCCTACTTATAACTATATTTTTTAAATTTGAACAATATTTGACATTTTATTTGCTAGACTCAATTTTCCATAACCCACAAAAGGAAGGAAGATAAACATGAACAAAAAGCATCTGATTGGATTAATTATCAGCTTCAGCGCACTAACAAGTTTACCCAGCATGGCAGAAGATAAGTCCATGGGCTTCTTTGTAACCAGTGTTGGTTCTGGTAAAGGTGGTGATCTAGGTGGACTCGAAGGTGCTGATGCGCATTGTACAAAGCTCGCAAAAGCCGCAGGGGAAGATAAACGGGAGTGGCGTGCTTATCTGAGCACAGAAGCTGAAGGCAAGCGCGGTATCAGTGCAAGAGACAGGATTGGCAAAGGTCCTTGGTATAACGCCAAAGGCGAACTGATCGCAGCTAATCTTACTGAGTTACACCTGTATAATAAAACAATCCTGAAAGAAAGTGCATTGGACGAAAATGGGAAACTTGTAAACGGCCGCGGAGATAAACCAAACCGCCACGATATTCTGACTGGCAGCATGGATGACGGGACTGCTTTTTTCCCTGATGATAAGGACCAAACCTGTAACAACTGGACCAGCAGTACCACTGGCTCTGCGATGGTAGGACATCATGATCGCCATGGTGGAGGAAACACCTCCTGGACTGCCGCACACGGCACTCGTGGATGTAGTATGGATGACTTAGCGAAAACAGGTGGAAGCGGACTCTTCTACTGCTTTGCTGCCGATTAATTTGACTGTGTTTAATCTAAAAATATGAATTAAAAATGTGATCTGAAACAGTTGTTTGAACATAAAATGAACTCAAGTTTTATAACTTGAGTTCATTTCACAACCTTAGAATTCTTTATTACTTCTCGACCTATAACAGCCAATCTCAGTATATCAAGATAATGGCTTCCACCATTTAGCATTGATTTCTTTTAACCCTGCTTCTTTTAGAATTATACGTGCTTGTGCCTTATCGGCATGATTAAGAAAAGCGCCTAATTCAAAATGTGATTTTGAATCAGACAAACTAAGTCCGATGGGTTCGGTGGGCTTTTCTGGTTCCGCCACAAGAATAAAAGCTTCTGGTCTATCAAGTTTGAAGGTGCGCTCTACACAATGCTTTCCAGATTCGATCAGCACATGCTGATCTCCAATCGTAATCACTTGTTTTTCATAGGTTTGATTGCAAACCTTATACATAAAATAAGCGAATAGACCAACATCCAGTCCCGCAAAAGGTAATACCAGATAGCCACCAACCAGGCTCCAACCGATACCAATCATCAATACAAACAAACTCACCGCCACAATCACAACCTTTGTCTGGCGCATCGACGCTGATCGATTAGATGATAAAGTGATTTTGGTATCTGACTGATTTGATTGGGTAACTATCATTGCTCGACAAATAAGTAGGTTAAGCTTGTCGAGTATTCTAAGTGGCAAAAGTCAGAAAGTACAATTAGCACACTTGGAAGGATTATTTATATTTTAGACTACAAGTTTAACCGGGCACTATTTTTTCCAATCAATGTTGATAGCACCCCGAGAGTCGCGCTCTATGGATTGATTAGAAATATCTTTACTGGTTTTGGGAGGGTTGATTGTTGGTGATACTTTCTGCACGATCATCCACAGCACATAGAAAGTAATAAAGACTGTAACCAACATAATCAGTAAGCGTTTTAATTTGTGTATCACGACTTATTCCGATTTTTCTAAAACCCTAATTCTCTACTCTTAGATCAATGTATGCATTGATCTAAATTAAATTCTGAAATTTATTCTTTCTCTTCTATCCAATTCATCTGGATAGATTCCAGAATTTTCTCATTAGATTTCTCTGGATCATCTTCGAAATTCTCCAAAGCACAAACCCAGGCATGAAGATCAGTAAAACGAATGTACTGAGGATCAACATCAGGATGAGCTTCATCAAGCTCAATAGCGATATCTAGGGTGTCTGTCCATTTTAACTGCATTTTGTTTACCTCTAATAACTTCTGTAAAAACTGCCTAAAAGGTGGGGGGTGTGTTTTCTATAACCTATAAAAAAATACTATTTTCTACTGAAATCAGCATAGGTGCTATTAAGCAGGATTTTTGCCCAAGATCAAGGCGGGTTTTTAACTACAAGACCGAAGCGTACATGAGTACGTAAGGGTTTGTAGTTAAACACCCAACGCCGAGGTTGGGTAAAAAGACAATTAATAGCTAGTGGTTTTCGGACACCATGTTTATGGTGTACTTTGGAATTTCTATCACCAAATCCTCATTCCCAACCTTCGCCTGACAACTCAAACGCGAATCCGGGTCTACACCCCAGGCTTTATCCAGATAATCTTCTTCTAAATCTGTCGCTTCTTCTAGAGAATCAAAACCTTCACGTACATAGACGTGGCAGGTCGTACAAGCGCAGGATTTCTCACAAGCATGTTCGATTTCGATATCATTTTTCAAGCCTACATCACAAAGCGATATCCCTGGTTCTGCTTCAATAACGGCACCTTCAGGGCAAAGTTCTTCATGAGGTAAGAATATAATCTGTGGCATATATTTGAGAAATCACACAGGGCATACATCTTTTAATTTATGACTACGTTACCTAAGTACTCGAATGATCACATATTATTATATGCTCACATTCTGCGTGCTTACGCGCCTTGCCCTAAAATAAAATATAAACGCCCTGAGCGATTTCTATCTCCTTAAATTTGTTTAACTATCTTTTGAAAACTCGTCAACACTGTGACCTGCCATAGCCTTTTTCACATTGTCGTCCATACGACGGGCAACGTAAAATTCAGCCACTTTTTCCATGTTTTTAATCGCGGATTTTACCGTTTCAGCATCTTTGCTTGTATGTTTTGCTTGCATCAATTCTGAGCGCGCGGCTAATAAGGTTTTTACTTCTTCTTCGTTAAGTATTGTATCGGCATCTGCAGCCATCGCTGAATCCAAAGCTTCTAAAGTACGGTCTGCTTCCACTAATTGCTCGCGTAATTTACGCGCTTCCATATCGGCTTGGGCATTGTCCATAGAATCACGAATCATGCCTTCAATTTCTGAATCTGTCAGGCCGTAAGACGGCTTAACTTCTACCCCCGCTTTAGCACCTGTAGTTTCTTCTTCTGCATGTACATTTAATAGTCCATCGGCATCAACCTGAAAGGTAACTTTAATACGTGCTGCACCTGCTACCATTGGCGGGATGC
Organism: uncultured Gammaproteobacteria bacterium; assembly: GCA_963807855.1. GTDB lineage: Bacteria > Pseudomonadota > Gammaproteobacteria > Thiotrichales > Thiotrichaceae > Cocleimonas. The sequence goes on from CAWEEB010000045.1 coordinate 61,257, forward strand.
CTTTTAAGGCAAATTTTGCCAATGAGCGATTCTCTTCAACCGTTTCGCGCTCACCTTGCAAAATATGTACAGTCATTGCGGTTTGATTATCTTTAAAGGTTGTAAATTCTTGTGCACGCGTGATAGGAATTGTGGTGTTTCTGGCAATGACTTTTTCAACCAAACCACCGTAAGTTTCTAAACCGAGTGAAAGTGGAATCACATCCAATAACAACATTTCAGCATCTGGCTTATTGCCCGCTAAAACATCTGCTTGCAAAGCCGCACCTATGGCTACAACTTTATCAGGGTCAATATCAACCAGCGGTGGCTGCTCGAAAAACTCTCCGACTTTTTCACGAACGACTGGCATGCGGGTTGAACCACCTACCATTACCACATCGTGAACCTGATCTTTATTTAGATCTGCATCGCGCATTGCTCTTCGGCAAGCCATTAAGGTTTTTTTAACCAATGGAGCAACCATTTCATCAAACTGACTTCGATTCAAACTGCCCTGCCAATCTTCTAAACTGACAGTAACTTCATCATTTTCTGTAAGTGCTTCTTTTACCCGTCGTGCTTCGATCATCGCTTTGCGATGAATTTTGGTATTATGGGTATCTTCCAGCAACGCTTCTTCAAGTATCCACTCGGCAATGGCATGATCGAAATCATCACCACCAAGCGCAGAATCACCACCCGTGGCCATTACTTCAAATACGCCCTTATTGAGCTTTAGGATCGAAATATCAAAGGTACCACCACCCAAGTCGTAAACAGCGATGATGCGTTCGGTAAGTTCATTTTCTTGATCCAAACCATAAGCGACTGCTGCTGCCGTAGGCTCATTTAATAAACGGAATACTTTTAAATCTGCAAGTCGTGCAGCATCTTTGGTCGCTTGTCGTTGGGCATCATCAAAATAAGCAGGAACCGTAATAACAACACCCGTCAACTCACCACCTAAAGCTTCTTCAGCGCGTTGCTTGAGACTTTTTAGAATCTCGGCAGAAACTTCAATCGCCGTTTTATTACCCGCAACGGTTTTGATTTGGGGGACATTTGAATCAGAGTCATTAGAAAACTCGTAAGGCAAAATTCCACCCAGAGTTTTCAGATCTTTGATTCCACGGCCTAGAAGACGTTTTGCCGATGAAATCGTATTATATAAATCTTCTAATTGATTATCCTGCGCTTTTTTGCCAACTTCCGTCTTACCATTTTCCAGGTAACGAACAACAGACGGTAATAGCGCATTCCCTTCTGAATCATTTAAGATTTCTGCAGTGCCACTGCGGACGCTTGCGACGAGTGAATTGGTCGTGCCTAAATCGATACCCACAGCAAGACGGTGCTCATGTGGAGCTGTAGACATTCCGGGTTCTGATATTTGTAATAGTGCCATAGCGCAGGGATTTTAATCTATTTCAGGTTGTAGGTATTGTAGTATTAAAAACAATCAGAACATTTCATCTTCGAGTTTTTCAGTCAACGTTTTCACTTCTTGACATAAACGCTCAAAAAACTTCATTTTCAAAACATCTTCTTTAGCTTCTGCGTATTTCTCTGAAGTAAAATGATCAACAAAATTTTCTCTCAACGCATCCATTTGTGCTTCAACATCATGTGCAATATCGTCAACTCTGGCGATTGGGTCATTAGCATTCGGAACATCTTCTAACGCTTCGCGCATTTCCATTTGATGCATCAGGAACATGCCATCACTGGTGGTATCGATTTCATCATCGAAATCAACCCCCTTCTGTTGCAACATGTAACGTGCGCGTAATCGAGATGATTTCAGCGTTTCATTCGCTTCATTAATAAAGCCAGTGGTTTGCACCGCAACCCTGCGTTGTTGCTCATCACTATTTACAAAACGATCAGGATGATATTTCGCCTGTAGTTCACGAAAGCTATGGGCAAGCGCAGTGGGATCAGTATTGTAATCCTCAGGCAAGCCGAATAATTCAAAATAGCTTTGTTTAAAATCGAGCATAGTTGTACGTGGGGCCTAACATGGTTTGTTTTACTATTTGAAATAGCCAGCTTGTTGTATCAAAACGATACAAAAAACTGGCAATAAATAGGGGGGTGACTTTCTGATTAAGTGCTAAACGGTGAAGCTTTCACCACAACCGCAAGCACCGCTTTCATTTGGATTTTTGAATTGAAACCCTTCGTTGAGGCCTTCTTTAGCAAAATCCATTTCAGTACCGTCAAGATAAACCAAACTTTTAGGATCGACGATAATCTTGATGCCGTGATCTTCAAAAACTTCATCAGTTTCTTCGATCTCGTCTGCAAATTCCATGACGTAAGCCATACCCGAACATCCGTGAGTTTTTATAGCCAGACGCAAGCCAACACCTTTGCCCCTATTGGCTAAAAAGGTGTTCACTCGATCTGCTGCAACGTCGGTTAATGTAATGGCCATAATCTAAATCCTTACAATCTTTATTCTGATAACAAAGCTTACTGCTTAGACTGGTAGTCCGCAATCGCTGCTTTGATAGCATCTTCTGCTAATACAGAACAATGTACTTTAACAGGTGGTAATTCTAGCTCTTCTGCTATATCTGTGTTTTTGATCGCTTGAACTTCATCAAGTGATTTGCCTTTGACCCATTCAGTCAAAAGACTAGATGATGCAATCGCAGAACCACAACCGTAAGTTTTGAACTTGGCATCTTCAATAATGCCATTTGCTCCAACCTTAATTTGTAGTTTCATTACGTCACCACATGCCGGAGCACCAACCATTCCGGTTCCTACTTCTAGAGCATCTTTATCCATTGCGCCAACATTGCGTGGATTTTCGTAATGGTCTATTACTTTTTCGCTGTATGCCATGATTTTTTACCTTCTAACTCTCTATATTTAATGCAATGAAGTTAATTATTATTAACTACTCTTTTGTTTCTTTTAACCTTCCAATTAATGTGCGGCCCATTCCACAGTATTCAAGTCAATACCGTCTTTGTACATATCCCAAAGTGGCGATAGGGCGCGTAATTTTTCTACTGCTGAACGTGTCTGAGCTATTGCGTAATCTACTTCTTCAACTGTTGTGAATCGTCCAATACTAAAGCGCAATGAGCTGTGTGCAAGTTCGTCGTTGCGGCCAAGAGCTCGCAATACATAACTTGGCTCGAGCGAAGCACTGGTACAAGCTGATCCTGAAGATACCGCGATATCTTTCAATGACATCATTAAGCTTTCACCTTCAACATAGTTAAAGCTGATATTTAAATTGCCCGCTACACGTTGCTCAAGATCGCCATTGACATAAACTTCTTCCATATCTTTAAAGCCATCATATAAACGATTACGTAGCATTAACATACGGTCATTTTCGGTTGCCATTTCTTCTTTAGCGATGCGGAACGCTTCACCCATACCAACGATTTGATGAGTTGCCAAAGTACCTGAACGCATACCACGCTCGTGTCCGCCGCCGTGCATCTGTGCTTCGATGCGAACACGTGGCTTACGACGCACATAAAGTGCACCAATACCCTTAGGGCCGTATATTTTGTGTGCAGAAAAGCTCATCAAATCAACTTTAAGGTTTTCTAAATCAATGGGTACTTTGCCTGCACTTTGTGCTGCATCGACGTGATAAATAATTTTGTTTTCACGGCATATTTCACCGATGGCAGCGATATCCTGAATTACGCCGATTTCATTATTCACATGCATGATAGAAACCACCGTGGTGTCATCACGAATCGCTGCTTTAAATACATCAAGGTCAAGCAAACCGTTATCTTTAGGATCAAGATACGTTACTTCGAAGCCTTCGCGCTCTAATTGGCGACAAGTATCAAGTACGGCTTTGTGCTCGGTCTTCATCGTAATGATGTGCTTACCCTTGCGAACGTTAAAGTGCGCCGCACCTTTGATTGCAAGGTTGTTTGATTCTGTTGCACCACTGGTCCAGACGATTTCACGAGGGTCAGCGTTGATTAGATCCGCAACTTCTTTACGCGCAGTTTTTACTGCTTCATCCGCTTCCCAGCCGAAAGAGTGACTACTAGATGCAGGATTACCGAATGCGGTATCTACAGTTAAATATCGAGCCATTTTTTCTGCTACACGCTTATCTGTTGGTGTGGTGGCTGAATAGTCCATATAAATTGGTGTGATTAAATTACTCATTGTTTATCCTATATTCTCGCACTGTTTACTTCGTTTTTTCCGTTTCGTCTAAAGAGAATCTGGTAAATTAATACGCGTCTCTTTATGCTTTGAATTTTGTCTTGCTGCAACTTCAATTACGTCACTTTTATCCATCATGTCTTGCAATGAAATATCATCAAGAAATGACTGGATTCTGTTACTTAAATCCATCCATAAATTATGGGTCAAGCAACGTTTATTATCTTCGTTACAACCTTTCGCTGCGTTGCCACAGTTGGTCACATCAAGATTCTCATCAACTGCCATAATAATATTTGAAATCGCAATTTCATCCGGAGCCCTACTAAGACTATAGCCTCCTCCCGGACCTCGCATACTTTTTACTAAACCTTGTCTACGCAGTTTTGAAAAAAGCTGTTCAAGGTAAGACAATGAAATACTTTGACGATCTGAAATTTCTAACAATGATACTGGGCCATTATCACTATTTAATGACAGATCCAACATTGCTGTTACCGCATAACGTCCTTTAGTCGTGAGTTTCATATCCGTTCTCGCGTTGCTAATCTCGAATTGAAGATCAAATATTTGACTCCAATTTAAAGTTGAGGGTTTCAATCAATAGAGTATATTTTCACTCCTGATTTGAGCGAGATAGTAGAATACCTTATCAATATAGTCAAGTATTCCCACGGTTTGTATTGTAATTAATTATGGGCATAAAAAGCCCACTACAAAGGGCTTAGTGAACAAGTTTTGAGCGTGCTTGATTTTATTTATTCGCTTGTACCAGACTCTCTTTCTCTAATTCCTCTTTTTGTGAACTCTGTTCTTCTAAACCACATCCATCCAGTTCAACATCTCTTAAACCCGGTAACGGCTCAAAATCGAAGTCACTTCCTAGATGCTGCAACTGGGTGCACATTTTGTCCATACGATCATCCATTTTATGGATATGATCCAACATCCTGTTAACCGCATTGGCAACCGGGTCCGGCATATCCTGAGTTGCACCGTAGGCATCAAAACCCATTTTGCTAGCCACCTCTGCGCGTTGTGCAGCATCTTCATCGTCCCGTCTAATCACTTCACGACCAGGCACGCCAATAACGGTGGCATTCGCAGGCACTTCTTTAACTACCACGGCGTTTGATCCTATACGCGCGCCATCGTTTATCATAATAGGCCCAAGGATTTTTGCACCAGCTCCCACAACAATATTGTTACCTAAAGTAGGATGACGTTTCCCCGGATTCCAGCTAGTACCACCTAAGGTTACGCCGTGATAAAGAGAGCAATCATCACCAATTTCAGCGGTTTCACCAATGACAATACCCATACCGTGGTCGATAAAAAACCGTTTGCCAATCACTGCTCCGGGGTGAATTTCAATTCCCGTTAGAAAACGTCCCAGATTAGACATCATTCTCGCCAGCCATTTAAACCCTTTTTTCGAGATAGCATGACTCATGCGATGAAACATGATCGCGTGCAACCCGGGTGACGTTGTCAATACTTCAAACGTATTACGCGCGGCAGGGTCGCGTTCGAATACTACGGCGATATCTTCTTTTATATTGTCAAACATGATCTACCAACTTTTTATGCTTATTCTTTTAATAATTCTGAGATTCTAACTTACTTTGATTAAAATGATTCGATTACCTTGTATGAAGTGATGGAATAAATACTAATAATGAAAAAATTTGATGTAATCATAATCGGCGCTGGTGCGGCTGGCTTAATGTGTGCCATAGAAGCTGGTAAACGTGGGTGTTCTGTTTTGTTGTTAGAAAAAGCTGATAAAATTGGCAAGAAAATCCTGATCTCTGGGGGTGGGCGCTGTAACTTCACCAATATATATACCGATTCCGATAATTTTTTATCGCAAAATCCACACTTTTGTAAATCAGCCTTATCCCGCTACACCCCTTGGGATTTCGTTGCATTATTGGAAAGTCATGGACTTAGCTGGACAGAAAAAACACTCGGCCAGCTTTTTTGTGATCAAAAATCCAAAGCAGTGGTACAACTCCTCAAAGATGAATGCGATCACGTCGGTGTCACCATCGAGCTATCTTCAAACATTATTTCTATAAAAAAGGGGGATGAGTTTCTGGTTGCCAGCGAAAGGGAAAACTATCAATCAGATTCTCTGGTTATTGCTACTGGCGGCCCTTCTATACCGAAAATGGGCGCGACCGACTTTGCACTGCAGGTTGCTAATAACTTTGAGATAGATTCCGTATCCTTCTCCCCTGCACTAGTGCCTTTTGTATTTACCATCGAGACACTGGATGCTTTCATAAAAGATCTTTCGGGGATTTCTACCTTTGTTGAAATAAGTGTTGTTAAAAAAGAACAATCTCAAACTGACAAAAAACCCCTTAAAAGTGGGGGGGTGACTTCTAAGTCATTCAAAGAGAGTATTCTATTCACCCATCGTGGGATTAGTGGCCCAGCTGCTTTACAGATTTCATCGTATTGGAAGTTAGGAGATGAAATCTCCATCAACCTATTCCCCGATTTTAATTTACTAGAATGGCTTCAAGAACAACAAACCGAGCACCCACAAGCCGAATTAAAAACTGTATTAAATTACAAACTGCCTAAGCGATTGGTGCAAAAACTCTGCGAGCATTTCATTCAAGCTGAACTTAGCAATAAGACTATGCGTCAATTAAACCAGCCTGAACTAGAAAGAATCGAACAACAACTCACTCAATGGAAGTTACTGCCATCGGGAACAGAAGGCATGAGAACCGCCGAGGTTGCCTTAGGCGGCGTGAATACCGATGAATTATCATCTAAAACTCTGGAAACTAAAAAAGTCCCGGGTTTATATTTTATCGGTGAAGCGGTTGATGTAACGGGACACCTTGGCGGCTTTAATTTCCAATGGGCATGGGCATCTGCCTGGTGTGCTGGGCAATTCGTCTAGTCTATTTATAGTCTAACTATTCGTATTTTCGGCAATCACCACCACCTATCCCAAAAGCATTGTTAGTCGTAAAAAACAAGGTAGCATTGCGGGTTACGATAAAATAAAGAACGCTAAACTTTCATAACAGGCCACTACGATATCGAATATGCCGAATAGATTCGAAAAAAACTCTAAAAAAACACTTCTGATCATTGCATTGATAATGATGCTGGTGGTGCTATTTGGCTTTGAGAAAATACTGGACGGCACACGCTTTGGTGGTGAAGAAAATCAGGCTGTTCGACACATTCGTTTAAAAGAACATTCTCCGCTACAAGATAAATTACTCTCACCAAGCGACGATAAAATCGCGCTTTCCGATACCTTAGAAGACAAGCCCTATTCTTTTAAGACTCGATCAGAATGGATTCATCTTTCCATCTACTCCACATCAGCAAGCAGATAAAGTCATTGCCTTTATTGGCGGCTCAACTACAGAATGTATGTACGTTGATGAAGACAAGCGCTTTCCAGCGCTTACTGGTAAATTACTGGAAACTAGTAACAGCAAAAAAATCAATGCAATTAATGCAGGCGTCAGCGGTAATAACAGCATGCATTCGATTAACATCCTGCTGAATAAAATCGTCCCAATGAATCCGGATATCGCTGTATTAATGCACAATATCAATGATCTATCTGTATTACTTCATGAAAAAACTTACTGGAATTCGAACGATCACCGCTCGTTATTAGTAGAAGAAGACCACTCGATAAAAACCTTAGTCAAACAATCCTTTCCTAATACCTATAACTTTGCTTTTGAGCTAAAACGCAAATTACTGGGTGATGGTAGCGAGTTTGATGGTTCTAATGAGAATGATGGTCATAGAAAACCCAAGCCTAGCGAAGCAGAAATATTATCCGTGTTCAAAGCTAGTCTTACGATGTTTGTTGATATCTCAATGACAAAAAATATCACCCCCGTACTTATGACGCAGGCCAGCCGATTCACCGAAAAGCCAGATGATGTGGTGATGAAAAATCTGCAGAATCTGGATGAGATGGACTTGAGTTATAGCGAATATCGAAAATTATATGATTCGATGAACGAAGTTATTCGAATGGTAGCCGTTGAGAAGTCTGTTTTGCTGATTGATCTAGCTAAGAATGTTCCTCAAACCAATGAATACATGGCAGACCCAGTTCACTTTAGCAATCATGGGTCAGAATTTGTCGCTAAGATAATTTCAGATAAATTAGCTCCTTTGATTAAATAGTACCCCCCCTTTTTTAATCTTTTGCAACTGTTTTAATAATAATTATTAAATAACTTGAATTTGCTTAAAAATTGACCTATACAAGAGTGTGGTGGTTATAATTTTGTAGCCACACAAACCAAAAGGTGAGCGAGATGAGGAATAGAACTACAGTACTATTTGCAGCCACCCTTTCTACTTTTCTTATAGCTGGTCAAACAGCATTAGCAGATGGTGGTGAGAGAGACGAGTATTCAATAGGTGTTGCATGGGAAACAGACACCACAGACTCCATGGAAAATAATAAAGTCAATTACTCGATCCCACAAAATACTGAAGAGGAAACTTCAGCACTTCATAAGGAACTATTTCCTGAGTATGAAGGTAGATAAAAAAACCTGGTAAAACACAATTAGAACGCCCCTGAAAAGGGGCGTTTTTGTGTATGTGTATGTATACATAAAATTTGAAAATTACTAGCTTACTGACAATTGCTAAACTCACCCCCCACCTTTTAGGGTGTTTTTCTAATACATTGTATTCCCATTCAATGTTACTTTGGGTATCCCCTGTATTGAATCCCAGTGCTCAGCAATCTTGCCATTGCCATCAAATCGGAAGAAATCCATAGTTATGTATTCATCACCACCGGGCCAGGTCTGATGAGTATGCAATGCTACCAAATCACCTTCGGCTATAGCTCTAACAAATTCGATGCTTTTCTCGGGATAATCCCTTTGCATCTCGTCAAAATAAGCAATAAAAGGGGCTTTGCCATCTCCAACTAAAGGATTGTGTTGAATGTAGTCATCGCCGACATACAACTCCACAGCTTTGGCTGGTTCGCCTAAATAAGCAGTACGATAAAATGCGATAGCGTTTTCTTTGTTTTTGTCAATATTATGATTCATTGTGTAATCCTTTTAATTCTAGCTTTGGTGCTTGTCCATCATGCCAGGTAATAAAAATAATCGGCAACATCAACACACCAAAGCCTAGCACTATCGGAGTGATAGAATCGTTATAGAAACTACCAATAAATGCCGCAATAACTACCGAGATTAAGGTGCTGACAGAACCCACTACAGAAGCCGCCGCCCCTGCCACATGACCAACCTCTTCCATCGCCAGACTATGCATATTGCCAAATAAAATACCGAGGCAAAAATAAGAAATACTTGCGTAAATCAGGAAACTCCATAAAGGTACCGATGCATCACTTGCCAGGATAAACACCATGTAAATGAACGATATAATAAACAACAGGATTGCTCCTCGCATCACCATGAAATGCATGCCCAATCTCTCGACTAGACGGGAATTTACAAACGAGGCAATCATCATCACTAATGCTAAACCACCAAAGTAAAGTGGGAAGCTTTCTCCAAGTTCAAAGTGTTCCTGAAAAACCTGTTGAGCGGTACTCAGATAGGCCAGAATAGCTCCAAACGCAAATCCTTCCGCGATGGTAAATTTTACCGCTCGCTTATTTCTCAACACTTCTTTTACTGAAGCCCAGGCCTGACTAAAAGAAAAGGGAACACGACTTTTTAGCTGGTAACGTTTCTGGTTGTCGAAAGGCAAACCATGTTAAAGCAAACAAGGCATAAACACCGAGCATGACAAAAACACCCTGCCAATTAGTCAATAACAAAACGCCTTGACCAATCAATGGTGCGATAGCGGGAACCATCATAAAAACCATCATAATCAATGACATGATCTTGGCCATACCACGGCCCTTGTATAAATCTCTAGTGATTGCAGTTGGGATGATCTGCGGCCCGGCGGCACCAAGACCTTGCAAAGCCCGACCAACCAGCAACATGCTAAAACTAGTGGCAAATACAGTCACCGCGGTACCAATTAAGAATATCGCAAAGCCTACATAAATCGGCCGCTTGCGTCCGAAACTATCAGAGGCTATGCCAAAAATAAGAACACCAATTCCGTAACCAATGAACAGTGAAGTTACAATATACTGACGATCATTGCCTTCCTGGATCCCAAACTCATTACTGATGAATGATAATGCAGGCAATATGGAATCAATCGCTAATGCATCGACGGCAACCACAACGCTCATCAATATGATGAATTCGACACGCGATAAAGCCTTAGTGTTTGATTTCATTTCTTAGCGGGTATCCTTTTTGTATGACTAAATTTAGTCATACATTATGGCCGAGCAATATAAACTCATATTACTAAGTCGGATACTTAATCTTACTATTTTTATATAGTCTGAGATCACCCCCTACCTTTCAGTCAGTTTTAACTAATCAATGGGAATGATAGATTTGGAATCACCACGCCAACACCATATTGAATTTGTGGTTAAATGCACGCCTCCAATCCAGCGATCAACCGACGCAAAATCTAGCCAGCTTTTTTCATTTTTTAGAACGGCCTTACCTGTGGTAGTTATCGATAAGGACAAATCTTTTTCGGGTGGCATCGTCCACACCTGTCCTTCTGCTAGCTTAATCAATGGTGGAGATGATTCTAAAAGCTCCTGAATAACCACCCAAAAACTGGAATCACCCATAAACATTCGCTCTTCTAATGCCTGAGATCCGGCAAAAACCTTCCAGGGATTGCTTTCACCTTCTGCGATAATTTTCAGCGCTTGATTGGCCGATCGAGACAAGCCATCCCCGCAATCAGGATACTCTTCGAACTGTCTGATAATCGCCCCTTTTAAAAAGGGTAATGCCGATGTATCCACAGATAGCAAAGCAAGCCATTCTTCTGGGGTTGCTGAACGAAATGCTGCCCATGCCAGACTCGAAAGTTTCAAATGCTTATCAGTAATGGCTTCTTCATATTGAAATAAACCAGCCATTTCATCGGGTGTTAGCATGCCCAGATATTGATCGGTGCAAATGATCGATAAAGCAGTTTTTTCTGAGCGGTTATGATTAAACCAGTCGAGAATCTGGATGATTTGTAACTGATCATAAAGATCATGCTCAAACCACAAAATAACCTTTTCATAATATTCAAATGATTTAAGAACATTGTCTCTCTCGACGAAAGATGCGCTGATATTTTCCAGGCTTCCCCAGCCTCTTTGTGCAATAAACTGTGCACGAACTTTCGACAGTTCTTCAATAGAAAGGCCTTCAAGGACTGGTCCATCATGCAGTACATCACGCCACGGAAGAAAATCGCCAGATATATCCGCTTCCTCCATAATACTAACAGCACAATCGCCATTGGTGATATTCAGAGTATTAGTCATGTTAGTTTTCTCATTAACATCTCACTGCTGATTTTAGCACCTGTATGAAATTGTTTGGAGAAGTTCTGTGAATCAGATAATTACTACAGCCATGAAATGCTGGAAAAGATTCAAGTTGCTTTGTCTAAAGCAAATGTTGTTGTCATTTCAGGCAGAGATTCCCGTCATTATGCTCAAAGTATTATTCAAACAGTCACCCCCCACCTTTCAGGCACTTTTTTATAAGCGAACAAACCTCTTTTAAAAATCTTAAAACCTGGTTTAGTGCTTGGCATTCATCCTGTCAATAAAAGCCATACCAATTGCAGATAACACAAACGTCAAATGCATAATCACGTACCACTTTATCTTTTCATTGTCTGTTGCAGCAAGATTCATAAAGACTTTGAGTAAATGGATAGATGAGATCGCCACAATAGACGCTGCAACTTTTTGCTTCAAGCTACCTGCATCCAGCTTTCCCAACCAGGCTAACTTATCCGTTTTCTCATTAAGATCAATGCGCGAGATGAAGTTTTCATAGCCGCTAAACATCACCATAACCAGTAAACCACCGACCAGCGCCAAATCAATCAAAGACAAAACGACTAAAACCAGATCGGATTCAGTAGCACCCAATATCACTGGAAAAATATGAATTAATTCCTGAAAAAACTTTATACCCAATAAAATTAAAGCCAAAGAAAGACCAAAGTAAATAGGTGCTAACAACCAACGGCTGGCATAAAAAATTGATTCGATTAACTTTTCCATACTATTCCTGAATTTTGTCTAAAGCGTTACTGAACGCGCGTGAGTATCACTTATTTTTAGGGTTAATTCCAGTAAGGCGTTAATGATGATTTCAAAGTCACCCTCACCTTTTAGGCGTTTTTTATTGTTATATGAAAACCCCAGCTCTTGTAAGTCTAAGGCACTAAGTATTATTCTAGCTAAACACATTTAAATGCTATCATCCTTAACTTGTTTAAAGCGTTGTTTAAACAGAGAAACTCTATGAATAACCTTCTGAAAATAGCTTCTATCCTTGGCGTATTTATTGCATCAAACACATGGACTGATGACTCCTCTGTCTTGCTGCTGATGGCTCCTTTGCTGCTGATGGCTCCTATATCGGCGAAGGCGCACAAACACTGCCTATTTTTGATGCGCACATTCACTATAAAGAACCCGCCTGGGGTCCTTATCCACCAAAAACAATTATTCAGATGATGGATAAATCCGGTGTCGCGATGGGGCTGGTTTCATCAACTCCAGATGAAGGAACCATTATGCTGTGGAAATACGCCCCTGATCGAATCGTTCCAGAACTTCGCCCCTATCACGGCAATGCAGGTTCTTCCAATTGGACCAAAGTTCCCAATATGGAAGGCTATTTAGAAAAACGCCTGAATGATTATCCGCATGAGGGCATTGGCGAATTCCATCTTCATAGTGTTGATGAGGCGGATCGGCCTTTATTACAAAAAATCGCCGCCCTTGCTATAAAGCGCGATCTTTATATTCACGTGCATTCAGGGTACGGACCCGTCGACTTCCTGTTTTCAATTGAACCAAAACTCAAAATTATCTGGGCACATGCAGGCATGAGCGAACCTGCAGACGTCGTAGCTAAAATGATGGCTAAATACAAAAACCTCTGGGCAGATACTTCTTTTAGAGAAAGCGACATACTCGCAGGTGACAATTCGATAGATCCTGACTGGCGCAAAGTACTCGAGGCCTATCCTGATCGTTTTATGGTCGGGTCGGATACCTGGATCAACGATCAATGGGCAGACTATGATGGGATAATGATCCATAATAGACGCTGGCTTGCGCAGTTTAGTCGCGAGCATGCAGAGATGTTCGCTTATAAAAATGCAGAAAGATTGTTTAACCGCAAAGTAAAACATAAAGCAAAAAAATAGTCTGTCCCTAACAAGATAGGTCACCCCCCTACTTTAAGTGACTTTTCATTTTGCTGTTTAAAATGACCTAAGGAACTTATGCTTTGCAGAATGACAATTATACGGCTTCGCCTTTTCTCAGGATCAACTTTGAAAACAATGTTGTTGTCTCACTTCGTTTGTATGGTTGTTTTTGTTATTTAAAAACGGTTTTGGAATTTATGCAGAGCCAGGCAGTTTTTATACATATCTATTTAAGCGCAAATCTAACAAAATAGCGCCTTTCACATCCGTTTCACTTTTTTCCGAATGAGACCACGCTATTAATCAGCTAACAAAACAATCCCCCAGCCATCGTCAGGTCTGGGGACTCGCCTGGCCGATTATCATATCCAATCTGTCGATTCCTATGGTGGGCGCGGTTGATACTGCGGTCGTAGGTCATTTGCCGGGGACGAATCCATCGGTGCAGTGGCATTGGGTGCATTGATATTTAGCTCTTCTGTTCTGGGGGTTTGGTTTCCTCAAAATGGGCACCACGAGTTTTATCGCCGCAAGCGTATGGCGCAAATGATGAACCGACGTTGTTAGATACACTTTCAAGAGTGATACTACTCGCGCTACGGGCTGGGGTAATCAGCATTCTACTCAGTTATCCACTGATTCAGTTTGCCCTGGTATTTACTCGATGGAACGCCAGCTGTCGAATCTCTTACTGCTGAATATGCCTATATCCGTATCTGGAGCGCCCCCGCGACCCTATGCACCTATGTGTTTACCGGTGTCTTTATCGGCATGCATAACACGCGACGAGTTTTCTTGATCATTCTACTGGTGCTCATATCAGTAATATCCTTCTGGATCTGCTATTTGTTATTGGCTTTACAATGGGTGTCGAAGGCGTAGCATTAGCGACCTTGATTGCTGAATACCTCGCCGCCGCTTGTGGCTTTTTTATGTTGCGCGGTTCCATCAAAAAAGCACTTCAACGCTTCAACTGGAAAATCAGTACTGAGCGCACCGCACTAATTCGCTTAATGAGCGCCAATAGCGATATCTTTATTCGCACGCTATGTCTGGTTTTCTCACTCAGCTACATTCTCCAGACCGCGCTCAGTACCGGCATGGGTGAAATCGTATTAGCCGCGAATGCCATATTGTTGCACCTACAAAGCATAATGGCCTATGCACTCGATGGATTTGCGCATGCTGCCGAAGCATTAACCGGTAGTGCTTATGGCGCTCGCAAAAAAAGCACCTATCCAGCGATCGGTTAAAATGACCACCCTCTGGGCATTTGGGATTTTCAGTTCTCATCAGCGCTATATACCTGATCTTTGGAGTGAAATGATTCGGGCTTATTCACCAATAAGATCGATGAAGTCTAAGCACTGGCAAAAACCTATCTCCCGTGGATATCATTGTCACCCATTGTTTCAATCTGGAGCTTTCAACTCGATGGCATCTTTATCGGAGCAAGCTTCACCAAAGAAATGCGCAACGCGATGCTAGTATCGATGCTGATATATCTCGCTTTGCTTCAATGGCTAGTCCCGCAATGGGGCAATCACGGTTTATTTTTAAGCTTGAGTTTATTTATGCTGATCAGGGCGCTGACATTGGGTTGGTATTACCCAAGAATTGTTCGAGCGATTTAGGATTAAAAGCCTCTAATTAGATTCATAAACTCACCCCCCCCCTGTACAAACCGGACACATCCTTTACAAACTAAACCGGGGACATGGTTTACACATTATCATTAAAATAGGCATAGGAGGAAATAGCTATGCCTTGGAAACAGGACGATATTGTGGAACTAAGAAAACAATTTATAGACGAGTATTTAGGAAGAGATTACCCGGATTTTTCCCATTTGTGCCACTGTTACGGTATATCAAGACCGACAGGATATAAGTGGATAAAACGGTTTATGAAAGGAGGTATTGATAACCTTGTCGACCGATCTCGCGCCCCTAAAAACAGCCCCGGCAAAACCTCAGATGAGATATGTCAGCTCATCATCAAAAAGAAACTGGCACATCAACACTGGGGGCCAAAAAAGCTATTAGACAACTTGAAAAAGCATGATCCCTCATTAGTCTTACCCGCCGATAGTACCGCAGGTGAAATACTCAAAAGAGCAGGATTAGTGAAGAAAAGAAGAAAGCGTTGGTGCGTCCCCGCCAATGAGCAAGCTTTCGATGACGTCAAACATAACAACCAGGTGTGGGGTGTAGATTACAAAGGTCAGTTCAAACTTGGTAATGGAAGCATGTGTTATCCACTGACCATAACAGATAGCCACTCACGCTATTTACTCCATTGTCA
Source organism: uncultured Gammaproteobacteria bacterium (assembly GCA_963807855.1). Taxonomy (GTDB): domain Bacteria; phylum Pseudomonadota; class Gammaproteobacteria; order Thiotrichales; family Thiotrichaceae; genus Cocleimonas. The sequence continues at coordinate 77,025 of CAWEEB010000045.1, forward strand.
GGCACTACAAAGCACGTGTCATGATGATGCAAAAACCGCTATGGAGCAGGCATTCAGGGAGTATGGGCTACCTGATACCCTCCGTTCAGATAATGGCATACCCTTTGCCTCGATAGCCGCAGGTGGTATCAGTAGGCTTTCAATGTGGTGGATACAACTGGGTATACGACCCGAGAGAATCAAACCCGGTCATCCACAACAAAATGGTCGCCATGAGAGAATGCACAAAACACTAAAGGCAGAAACAACTAAGCCTGCATCATACAACGAAGTCTCACAACAGAAATCTTTTGATAACTTTCTTCACGAATACAATCATGAACGCTCCCATGAAGCATTAGATAGAAAGTGCCCGGATGAAGTTTATCAACCATCAGCACGTAGCTATCCAGAGAAAATAAAACCTCTTATCTACGATAAAGGACTCCACGTGCGTACGGTCAAACGAGGGGGTGAAATCAAATGGAGAAACCAACATATCTATATCTCACAAGTGCTCAGTAAAGAACCAGTAAGTCTTGAAGAGATTGACAATGATGTTTGGGAAATCTGCTATGGGTTTTATAAATTAGGTATCATTAGAGGAAAAAAGGTGAAACTGGAACGTGCCACACAATGGCACAAGAAGGTCCATTAAGAATGAATATCAGGGCATGAAAACAACCTGGTAGAATTCTTCGAAGTGTAAACCATGTCCCCGGTTTAAAATGTAAACCAT
>CAWEEB010000046.1:0-12618 GCA_963807855.1 uncultured Gammaproteobacteria bacterium
TCTATTTACGTTTTATAAGAACTAAAACGACCATACAAGCTTTAGCGAGACAAAAGCATTGTTGTTTAATGCTTACCCGAAGGGAAGGCGTAGCCGTATAAATATCATTCAAAAGTAGGGGGGTGCCATTTAAAGACTCAAGCATTGTTATGGTTGATATTGCTGAGATTAACGTTGTCAGCCACGTTTTTTCGCCGTGCTTTTATTGGCCGTGCTTTTCTTCCTGGTAAACTTCCTTTTCTTTCCCCATTTTTTAGGTGCTTTTCCTAAGCCTTGCAAGCCGGAGAACTCGACTGCTCCGACATCATTAATCAGTTGTTGCAAATTCTGTGTCATCGGTTGCATAAAATTCCCATAGCTAATCTCACGCTGGCAAATCGCTTCTAGCTGGGATTCCCAGTGGGCCGTCATATCAGGGTAGCCCATACTCTCAGGAAGACTGGTAATGAGTTGTATGCCTATGTTGGTCGCATGAATTTCCTTACCTTTTCGCACTAGATACTCACGTGTAAACAGTAACTCGATGATGCCTGCTCGTGTTGCTTCTGTGCCGATGCCATCAGTTTCACGTAAGACTTTTTTAATTGCTGGATCATTTACATATCGAGCGATGCCGGTCATTGCGCCTAGAAGTGTCGCATCAGTGAAATGAGCGGGCGGGGTGGTTTGCTTTTCAATCAAATTGGCATCAGTGCAAGTAACGGGATCACCTTTTTTTACCAGTGGTAATTGTTTCGTCGAAAATCACTTCATTGTCATCTGTATTGTTCGATTGCTGTTTAGAAGATCAGTTTTCTTGTTTTGAGGAAAAAGTGCCTTCCAACCCTGTGCTAGCACGTCTTTTTGCTTAGCAATAAACAAGCCACCGCTAACTTCACTTTCAATACTTTTATCTGCATATTCAAACGGCGGATAAAACTGGATCAGGTACTGCCGTGCAATCAATTCGTATAGATTCGATTCATCTCGAGATAAACGACCACCATCCATAGATTTCATGGTGGGGATAATTGCGTGATGGGCGCTTACTTTACTGTCATTCCAGGCTTTGCTTTTAAGTTTAAGATTAGCCTGTGTAACGGCATCACTTAGCTTACTGCACGTCTTTGTAATTGCATTAGTCACGCGATCCGCTTCATGCAAATGCTCAGTCGGAAGATAGCGACTGTCGGAACGTGGGTAGGTAATTAGCTTGTGTCTTTCATATAGATTCTGACACGTATCCAACACCTGCTTGGCACTCATGCTAAATCGTTTGGCTGCATCAATCTGCAAGGTCGAAAGGTTATACGGTAGTGGTGGGGCCTGTTTCTTTTTTTGTTCCGTCACATTGGTAATTTTACCGGGCTGATTGGTAACTTTAGCCACGACCGTTTCTGCGAGTTTTTTAGATAATACGCGCTTCGCATCATCCATATAATCTTCGCAGGATGCACTGGGTTTCCACTTTGCTTGAAACGATTCTCCATTGGATGTTTCAAGCGTTACCATCACTTCGTAAAATGGTTTTGATACGAAATTCTGTATATCCAGATCACGATGCACCACCAAACCGAGTAGCGGCGTTTGTACCCGCCCCACAGAAAGAACGCCCTGATAGCCCGACTTTTGCCCTTTAATGGTACATAAACGCGTCATATTAATCCCATACAACCAATCAGCACGAGCTCTGGCTAACGCAGAAGTCGCTAAGGGAATAAAGTCAGTATTGCTCTTCAGATTATTCAGTGATTTTTTCACGGCGTTAGCGTTGAGATCATTGATTAAACAGCGTTGCGTGGCCAGTTTCTTGGCTTTAGACACACCGCAATGATTAATCACCTCATCAATCAGGATTTGACCTTCGCGATCTGGGTCACCCACATTCACCAAACCATCGGCTTTTTTAATGAGTTTCTTGAGGATGGTAAATTGCTTTCTGGTCTTGGGTTTTATTTCAAGCTTCCAAACATCAGGCACGATGGGTAAATGGTCTATTACCCATTTTTTATAATCGGGATCGTAGGCTTCTGGTTGTGCTTGTTCGAGTAAATGACCGATACACCAGCTCACAACATCACCATTACCCGCTTCAATAAAGCCGTCACCTTTCTTATGGGGCTTTGGAAGCACGTCAGCAACAGCTCTACCAAGGCTAGGTTTTTCAGCGATATATAGGATCATGATGTTAAATTAAGAATGGATATAAAGGTGTCTGGTTTATAGTCTAGAAGCTAAGGATTTTAAGTAATTAACTGGTATTAAATAAAAATCAAAAGTCGCCTGACTCAAAGGAAAATGACAATCATATTTTATTCTATTCCAAATTATAGGCACTGGCTATTTTGCTATTAAATATCATCAGCAATTGTAATAGCAGAAGATGACATCCCTGCTTTTTGGAGCTGCGGTTAACCACTTATAGCATTTTAATAAGGGTTAAATTGACAATGGTTATTACTCTTTATTCATGCGCCTTGAAAAATGCTGATTTCAGATCACACCTATGAAATTTTAATGAGCAACATTTAGTGTGTCGCCTATACTTTATTGAGAATTACTAAGATTACTATTGATTAAAGTTGTTAAAAACTAATTTCATCGAAACCAAAGAGAATAAATTATGAATAAAAAACTGATTTTCGGCACACTAATTTCTGTAGGACTGACACTCGGCCTTGCATCTTCGGCGTTTGCAGATAAGTGGGACATGCCTACACCTTACGGTGATGGGGTACATCACACCATCAATGTTAAACAGTTTGCAAAAGACGTTAATGAGGCAACAGGCGGTGATTTGAATATTGTTGTTCATTCTGGTGCATCACTGATTAAACACCCTGAAATTCACCGTGCTGTACGCACAGGTCAAGTACCAATCGGTGAGATGTTCATGGGGCTGTTAGGTAATGATAACCCGCTATTCAAAGCAGACAATATTCCGTTTTTAGCGTCTGATTTTGATTCTGCTAAAAAATTATGGACAGCGTCTCGTGCAGCTATAGAAAAGTCGCTAAAGAAAGACGGAATCAAATTATTATATGCAGTGCCTTGGCCGCCACAGGGTTTTTACACGAAAAAGCCGATAAATTCTGTGGCTGATCTTAAAGGTTCGAAAATGCGTGCATACAGTCCAACAACGTCACGTCTGGCGGTGTTATTAGAAGCAACGCCTACAACGGTTCAAACACCTGAAATTCCACAAGCATTCTCGACCGGTATTATTGATGCCATGGTTACTTCACCAAGTACGGGTGTGAGTAGTCAATCGTGGGATTACATTTCTGATTACACCGATACACAAGCGTGGATTCCGAAGAATATGGTTATCGTCAATGCTAAATCATTCAAACGTCTGGACAAGAAATTGCAAAAGGCAGTTGAAGATGCAGCAGCTGCTGCTGAAGCTCGCGGATGGGATATGGCGATAACAGAAACAAAAGAAAAAACAGCTGTTCTGGCTGAAAAAGGTATCAAGGTTGCTACACCTTCTGCGGAGCTGAAAACAGGTCTTCAGGCAATTGGTAAAACCATGGGTGAGGAATGGGCAAAAGAAGCAGGAGCTGAAGGCGCTGAGATTATAAAAGCACTTCAGTAAAAGCTTAATCATCAGACGCTTTACTTAGTAGAAAAAGCCTCTAAAAGTAGGGGGGTGTACTTAAGTTGTACTTAGTAAATCTATCAATATGCTAGATTTCTATCAACAGCTTACACCCTCACACTCTTTCTCACTTTCATTTACGTTATTTTTTTAATCTGCACAGATAATCTGAGGTCATTGTTTTGAGACGTTTTCTTGATAGGCTTTATCTAGGTTCAGGCATGTTGGCTGGCTTGTTCATCATTTTAATCACCATCATGATACTGGTTCAGATCGTTGGGCGCTGGTTTGACATAATCATCCCATCAACCGAAGATTTTGCCGGTTTTTTTCTGGCTGCTGCAACATTTTTAGCATTAGCGTATACCTTTAGAATGGGTGGACATATCCGCATCACCATTCTGGTTCATCTACTCAAGGGAAAGGTCAGTCGCTTTGCCCTGACGGCAGCACTCAGTGTTTTCATTCTGATGATTGCCTACGGTGTTTATTATACGGCGGCCTTTGTCTATGAGTCGTGGTCATTCGATGAGTTGTCCCAAGGTTATATCGCCGTTCCTTTGTGGATTCCTCAACTGGGTATGTTGCTAGGTCTTATTGTTTTCCTGATTGCTTTAATCGACGATCTGGTGTTGTTAATTTCTGGTGGTACTCCCACCTTCGTTGGCTTAGAGGAATAGGGAGAAATCACATGGAAATGACTCACTTAATTATTATTCTTGGCGCTGTATTATTAGTGTCATTACTCAGTGGTATCTGGGTTGCGGCATCATTGTTTCTGGTTGGTTTTGTTGCCCTGATGTTAAACGACAACAGTAATATTGGACTGGTGATGGCAACCACAACCTGGGGAGCATCCGCCACCTGGACACTCGCCGCCTTACCCTTGTTTATCTGGATGGGGGAAATACTGTTTCGAACCAAACTCTCACAGGATTTATTCCATGGATTAGCGCCGTGGCTGAACAAAGTGCCGGGACGCTTGCTACATGTGAATATATTGGGTTGTACTATTTTTGCCGCAGTGTCCGGCTCATCCGCTGCCACTGCTGCGACCATAGGTAAAATCACAATACCCGAATTAGAAAAACGCGGTTACCCGATGAAGATGATGCTGGGTACCTTAGCTGGCTCGGGTACCTTGGGTTTTTTAATTCCTCCTTCCATTATTTTGATTGTGTATGGAGTATCTGCCGAAGTTTCTATCTCGCGTTTATTTATCGCAGGCGTGTTACCCGGAGCCATGTTGGTGGTTCTGTTTATGGGTTACACCATGATTTGGTCAATGTTGAATAAAGATAAATTCCCACAGGAAGATGACGAAGAGTTAACTAGCATGACTTTCGGACAAAAACTGTATGCAACACGTCGATTATTTCCGGTGATGGGATTAATTCTATTCGTCCTCGGTTCTATCTATGCAGGTTTTGCTACGGCAACTGAAGCAGCAGCATTAGGTGTGTTTGGCGCATTAGTTTTGTCTTTGGTAACGGGAAATCTTTCATTACAAACGTTTAAAGACAGCTTATTGGGCGCTACCAGAACCTCGTGCATGATTACCTTTATCATCGCGGGTGCGGCCTTCCTCAGCCTTGCAATGGGTTTCACCGGAATCCCCAGAGCACTGGCAGAAAGTATTTCTGTGATGGGTCTAAGCCCCACGCAATTGATCATTGTATTGACATTATTCTTCATGGTACTGGGCTTTTTCTTAGACGGCATATCGATGGTGGTGTTAACCACTTCTATTGTTTTACCCATGGTAGAAAGCAGCGGCATCAATCTTTTATGGTTCGGCATCTATGTCGTATTAGTGGTAGAAATGTCGCAGATTACCCCTCCGGTTGGTTTTAATCTGTTTGTGATGCAGGGATTAACCAAAATAAATATTTTGAAAATTGCAGCGTATGCGTTACCTTTTTTCTTCTTATTACTCACCGCAATTGTGTTGCTCACTGTTTTCCCGGAAATAGCGACCTGGTTGCCTCAATTGATGACTCAGAAATAATATGATTAAACTAAATTGTGATCTCGGCGAAAGCTACGGCGCCTGGAAAATGGGCACGGATGAACAAATCATGCCGTTTATTGATATGGCGAATATCGCCTGTGGATTTCATGCATCAGACCCATTCATTATGGATAAAACGGTTAAGTTGGCAGTACAAAACAACGTCATGATCGGTGCGCATCCGGGTTACCCCGATCTGCTCGGTTTTGGACGTCGTGATATGTCGTTTAATGCAGATGAGATAAGACAACTGGTGCTCTATCAGGTAGGTGCCTTACAGGCAATTTGTGAAGCCAATGGCACAAAGATCGGTTACGTAAAACCGCATGGCGCATTGTACAACACCATGATGAAAAGCCAATCGCAATTAACCGCGATTATGGAAGCAGTCGCGTCTTTAAAAGACCCTGTGCCATTGATGATACTGGCCAATGCCGATGCCGAAGAAAACAAACAACTGGCAGAAAAGCATTCTGTATCGCTGTTGTTTGAAGCCTTTGCCGATAGACGTTACGCCGATGATGGAAACCTGACCTCGCGCGCTCTGGAAGGCTCGGTTCTGGAAAATGAAAATGACATCCAGGATCAAATCAAATCGTTGATTACAGACAAACAAGCCATCAGTATTTCGGGTAACACGCTGTCAGTACATGCAGATACTCTGTGTGTTCATGGTGATAATGTGCAAGCGCTGGAGTCGGTTAAAAGCATTAGAAAATTTATTGATGCTAATTTTACGCAGTCTTAAATCATTGTGATATTTCTGATAAATACGATGTTGATAGTTTCCATAAAGCCATGAACGTAGTTTCTGTATCCGAGAACACCGTTGTCGTGCTGTTCGAGCAAAAGATATCGCAGCAGGTTGCCGCTCAAGTGCTTAAGTTAAAACAACTTATCGATGCTGAACTTGCAGACTATGTGATTGATATCGTGCCTTCCTACGCGTCGATACATTTAAGCTTTAACTTACGGAAAATAAACCATCAGGGCTTTGTCGATAAGCTGGAAACGCTAACCGATATCGTATTAAACGCAGCAGAGGATGACACCCTTGATGGCCAACAGAAACTCATAGAAATCCCCGTCTATTATGGTGAAGAAGTCGGGCTCGGATCTGCATGCAAATGACAGAAACAACCGGCTTATCGATCGAGCAAATCATTCAGATGCATCACCAGAAAACCTATCGTGTGTTTGCCCTTGGTTTCTCTCCCGGGTTTGCATTCTTAGGCTCTGTTGATCAGCCTATTGCAGTGCCGAGAAAAGAAACCCCGAGGCTTTCTGTACCCAAAGGCAGTTTAGGCATTGCCGGCGAACAAACCGCTATCTATCCATTCGATTCACCGGGTGGCTGGAATATCATCGGTCGCACCCCGATGAATCTTGTCGATTACAATCAACACCCCCCGTGTGAATTTGAAGTGGGGGATAGCATCAAATTTAATCCCATCAGCAAACAAGCGTACCTTGATTTGGGCGGGGAGTTTTAAATGTCGCTAGACGCTTTATTAGCTCCTACCTTACAAATTGTAAAACCCGGTGTCATCAGTTTACTGCAAGACTATGGACGCTATGGAATGCAGCACTATGGCATCACCAATAGTGGCCCGATGGATGAACACGCTTATTTATGGGCGAATCGTTTATTACAAAACCATTTCAACGCACCGCAGATAGAAATTTGCCTGGGCGGGTTTGAAGCACGTTTCACCAAACCCACCAGAATCGCCATTTGCGGCGCGCACTTACACCCAACACTCAATCATAAACCACTGAAAACATGGCACAGTTACGCGATTAAAGCGGGCGATGTGATTCGCTTTGGTGGCGCACATCATGGGCTATATGCCTATCTGGCGATTGCCGGTGGTTTTGATGTTAAGCCGCAGTTATCCAGTTGCAGTACCGTGATGCGTGAGCACTTGGGTGGTATCCATCAAAACGGTGAGAAGTTAGTCGCAGGGGATTCACTGGAATACCCGCATTATACCGAGAGACACATAAAGGGTATGGGGCCATTTTCAACGGTGGTACCTGAAGCTTATATCCCTTCATACCCAGATAAAATCAGCTTACGTTTTATACCGAATTATTCAGAAAATGGTTGTGATGAAGCAACCTTGAATAAATTTACCCAACAAAGCTATCGCGTTAGCAATGAAATTAGTCGCATGGGGTATCGCTTGAAGGGTGAGGCGTTGCCTCATGATGGTAAAAGTATTATCTCGCAGGGGATTAGTACGGGGTTTATTCAATTGCCCAAAGATGGGCAGCCGATTGTGTTGATGAAGGATCGGCAGACTATTGGTGGGTATCCGTTATTGGGGTGTGTGGCGCATTTGGATGTGGCGAAGTTGAGTCAGAGTAAGCCGGGGGTTGAGGTGGAGTTTTTAGCGGTTGATATCAGTGAGTTGGAAGATGAATTGAGGGAGTATTTTGGTTTTTTGCTTTCTTAGGCTTATTTGTATACCTAAAGTCACACCCCCGTACTTTTAGGTACTTTTTCCTTTATAGCATAACGCCTGTATCAACTGCGGACACGTAGCGCAGCGAAGTGGCCGTCTGAGTGTATGCTTTTGTTAGGCATTTTATTTCATTATAGTTTAAGTGAAGATTTCATTTCTTCATAACCTTCGATTGCCATATCATTTTCTTTCTTCAGCATTTTTGATTCGGAAAGCCAAAACGAGTATAAAATATTATCTTTTTTTGATTTGAATATAAACCAGCGTACTTTCATCAATTCTGAATCTCGAATTATTTCATATGCATCTGAATTATCCAGAGTCACCATGGATATCTCAATTTCGTTGGTATACCCGCCCTGCTTGTGCTCTTCAACTTGCATTTTTATAAACTCATCAAGAGAACCCGCTCTCAGGATTTGTTTAAAGTGAACCGAGACAGAAAAAGGAGCTGATCCTGATTGAAATACTTCTGAAAACGGTTTCTCTCTTCTCGCTTTTTTGTTTATAGATAGATTTTTGTGACTAAATGAAATTCCTGCTGGCTTATATTCGTAAGTAAATGTCTCAGCCGTAAGGCCACTACTAATAAAGACAGCGATAACAAATACTATTGCTCTCATATGTAATATCTTAATTGTGTCTAAAGTTTAAGTTAATTTGCGCGCGTTGTTTTGCGCATCAAAATTAAACGCCTTGTTAGGCGGTTCACCTTTCACTAGACCGCAACCCCCAAAGTGATAAGCCAACTGCGATGAATGACGTCAAAGCCACACTGCTGAGCAAGATAGCCACGCTGGCTTCCGCAACCTGAGAGCCGACAACCCCTGCTGATGCCAAGGGAGTAAATTCACCTGCACCGAATATGGCGCCTACTAAGCAGCCTAGCCAGTTGACGTAGCTGGAATAAAGCCACGACCAATAAATGACTTGGGTTTGCCGTAATGATAGAGTGAATTGCTGCCATATAGCACCAATTGAAATGAGCAGAATGCCGCTGAGGACACCGATGGTGTGAGCCGAAAGGCCAAGACGGGGAATTGGCATGACCGGAACAAAAAGGCCTGATACCAGTGCGATAAGTATGAGGATAAACCCATGTCTGATTATGCTTCGATTCATTTATGATTTCCCTTCTATAGACGCCTAACGCTGCAATAACCGGCGCGCGATTACGCGCGTCCAGCACAACGTGTTTTAGTTGTGCGTTTGTTTAATTGCCTTGTTAGCTTAGTGGCTAAAGGATTCAATGTTATAAACACTTTGAAAAACAGCCAATGAACTTTTTACTGCTGATATAGCTTCTTTTTTATTAACACTATCTTCACCATAGCGGACACCCGCACTGCATTGTATTTGTTCAACTAATTTGAGATCAATAAGTACTTTATTTTCTCGTAGCTTTTTCTGCCAATTTTTTTAAGTTATGATTTCTTTCCCAAATTCAACATCCAATTGACCAAGTTTTGACTTCATTGTCTTTTCTGCAAATTGAAGTGAAGACCATTTCGAGTTGTTATAGTCTGGGAGTTTTTTAAATAAATAGTCTATTGCAGTATCATAATCATGTTTGGCTTGCTTCATAAGCAGCTCATGATTCAAATCTCTTAAGCTTTGTACAGCATTGAGGCCAAACATATAGTCATCATAGATTCTTCTTTTTTCATCTATTGAGAGATTCGAAGCGATATTATTTGTTAGATTTTTGACATGCCATAAAATATTAACCTCTGGTATTTCTCTCTCACCTTCAATAGTAGCAAACCGCTCTGTTTTGGCTAAGTCAGCATCAATGGTGAAATTAATTGTGCCAAAACACGCAGGGTAAACAACCTCCCATAATTCACCAGCAATTTCAATTACATAGTTCCCTGGGCCTAAATGGTATTTCACCCTATCTCCATATCTCTTCTCATACCAACTATTGACCAACTTATTTAGTTCTTGTCTAGGGTTTTCAGGGCCACCAAAATCTGAAGGGATGACTTTCGATCCGGGACTAACTTCATTAAGCACTCTATAAAAAGCTTCAAATGGTCGCGCATGAATGGACATCCCTGATTCAGATAAATCTTGGTCAATATCAATTATCAATTTTAAGAATTTATCTTGAGGAATCACAGATATGTCCTAAGTAAGCTAACGCCGTGCTAAACGGGCGCCTGCTTTTGGCGTTCCGTTTAAGTGCATTGTTATGTAAAAGTTGTATTTGAAAATAATAGCAGAAGCATCCTAGTAACTAATAACAAAATATTGAATTGCTGAATCAAAGAAAACTAGAAAAAAAGCGCACCAACAAAAAATACCTTTTAAACAACCGGAAGAATAAAACAAAACTGCGAAAACCGCCCAAAAGGTGGAGGGTGTTATTATAATGTTTTAAAACGCCCCAAATGGTTCTAACCTCGCAGAGATATATCGTCTTGCTCAGCGGAAAAATACAAGCTAAGCGAGACAACGAAGTAGTATCGCGACACCGAACCGAGGGCGATATAAAATTACGGGGCTTTAATATAGATAAAATTATGGGTATAGTAATAATTATTGATTTAATGGTTTAAAGATGATGAGTATTGGAAATAAGAGTCAATTCAAGAGAGTCTGATTATCACTAATCAGTAGTAATTTTATCCATCCATCGTTAGGAGATAAAGATAATTATGGTAGCACACAAAAACCCACGACCTATAGGATTTGGCCAGAGTCCGGTTTGGTTTGAGCACCATACTAAGAACGACTATTTGCCTAGAGCTGGCTATTATTCTCCTGGAACCTTAATGTTAGGAGATATGGAGTTAGGCCCATATATCAGGAGTCTTGCACCAAAGACGACGAAAACCGTAAAGGTGCTAAAATTTTTATCCAAATGGGGCCGTAACGCTGGCCCTTTTGGTATTGTTTACAACATTTACCGATTGCATAAAGGAGGCTTCAAGTACTGGATGAAGGTTCGCAAGGCGGCAAAAGCGGTAGTAAGTTACTCAAGTATATCGATGAAATTGAAAAAATTGGTCTGGCACTAAGCGAGGCAGCCGACGTGCAATACAATGCACATTTAAAACTCCCCATTCATCCTTTGAAAACAGGAAACCAAGACGGTTTAGTCACAGTCGCAGAGATGGAGTATGTAGAAAGATACTTCAACTCTGCGGTGATTGCCAACGAAGCAATGAAGACTAGGGCTTATCTTAAGAAGACAATTGATGGATGGGATAATGTGCTAGATCAGGCGAATAAAAATAGTAACTTCACACGTAAATCTGCTTGGGAAGCTATCACTATGCTCGAAATTCGTTTCGAGAAAAAAGGTGGAAAATATCGAAAGTTTCTTGTCGATGCTTATGAAATAGCTGATATGGTCGAGTCACGTACGAGGCCTCGGCAGTACCTCGCCGGGCATATCCTTGGCAAGCCAATACCCAATTGGTACGAACCACCAGAAATAGAATAAATTAGGGATGTCATTTATATTTTCAGATGACATCCCTTTACTTTTGCCTCTCTAGGGTTCTTCTTTATCAAGTAAAAGGAGGCCAAGGGGTGAGAGCTAATTTTAGTAAGGAAATACCGAGGGAGGTTACGGACTAAGCGCCGACCCTATTAAAACAGGTTGTTATGACTGTTTAATTGACACCCCCACCTTTTTAGCAGTTTTTTTTGAGTGGTAAAAAATATAGGCACAAAAAGCTTAGCAAAGCGTGAGTGAGTAGTTTTTCCGAAGCAGCGACTTGCTATGTGAATTTAAATTAAAGGTAATTTTCTACCATTTCTTTGATTTTATGGGCTTTTTCAAAATGATTCAATTTATGGGTCATGATCCATCAAGTAGCGGCTTCCATTAATAGTTCAGGGTTATCATTTTTCTTTGCAAAGAAAGCGTAGAAAGATAATCCAACATTATTGCCCTTAGACTCTATTTTTTAGCACAAACGTCTGTTATTTTGGTTTTCAAGCCAATATTCAATTTTTTATAATTCCTATATGTAGTGCTTACAAACACATAAAAGTAATTTTATGATTCTTTGTAAGGGTTAAACCATACGAAAAAGCCCTAAAAGTTTGGGGGTGTCAAAACTAACTATCTAGATACCCAAACAATGTTTACGTCGTAGACACATAACAGTTTATTAGACGGCTTCTGTCTTTCCCGGCCTTTATTAGCATGAGAAACCAATATAAAGTAAAACAACGCCCTTATGACGTCAGTATAACTATTTTTTCAGACAGGTGTTTAGAAATAGACGGATTCCATCTAATTCTGATATTAATGCATCTGTCTATTTTAAATATGCTAGAAATTCGCTTTTTTGTTTCTTTTTTGTATTAATTGGATACCGATATATTTAACAATCAGATCAAATTTAAATCTTCAAGATCAATTGTAAAAGTACTTCGCGAAGCATAAATTCTATTTACGTTTTTAAACGACGAAAACGATCCGAACGGAGTGAGACAACAACGTTGTTTTATTAACGTTGATCCGAAGGAAAGGCCTCCGCATAAATATCATTCAGCCGAGGCATAGCCGAGACAATGTGGTGAGCTGGAGGTGGACGTGG
>CAWEEB010000047.1:0-122589 GCA_963807855.1 uncultured Gammaproteobacteria bacterium
CTAATTAGGACACCCACTAATTAATCAAATAGAAATTAGAGATGAGACTATTTAAATGACCACCTTTACTTTTTAAGTGACTTTTATGCGACTAGGAGATTTTTTGCTATTTCGTCTAGATGCTTGTCCCAGGTACCACAGCAACCACCCCAAATATCCATATGCGGGTAACGCTTCGCCAGATCTCCACAGAGTTCACCTAGCTCTACTGGATTGCCTTCTTCGAGGTGTCCGATTTGGCACAATGCAATCTTTTCCATTTTCGATGCATTTGGCCGAACGCCTCTGACTCGATTGATCCAGTCACCAGGCTCTATTGCTGGTTCATATTCTACTGGATGAGAACAATTAATTGAGTAAAACGCCGGAGACTGATTTGTTTCAGCATCTATCGTAGTAATAGCCTCTGCCAAGGTTGGTCCGGAGTTAAGTTTGGATGTACTATCAAGAGTCAGTGATATGCCAAGCGGAACACCTATTTTGGCTGCTGCTCGAGCGACACCAATAGACTCCGGTATATTATTGAAGGTAATTGCCAACGCTAAATCAACATTGGCTTCCTTTAATGTTTGGAGTTGAACGGAATGATAGTCCTCTGCTTCGTTCGCGGTGATTTTCTCATTCCGCTCATAAGCATCGCCGCGTGGGCCAATTAATCCCTGAATCAATATTTCGGGAATATCAGTCGCATATTCATCTGCTATTTCTCTTAAAAATGCGATTGATTGATGATTTGCTTCAGCTAAGCCTTGTGGAGAATAACCTAGCAACTTGCCCCAATCCGGGCTTGCGCGATAGTCGAGACCACCCATTAACGCGCACATATTATATTTTGCAACAACTTCCAGATAACTGCGGAACATTTGTTTCATCTTTGCAACGGCCTTTGGGTTATCCAGCAAAGGAAACATGGCAAATTGAGGCAGTTCAAAACCGTATTTGTACATGAGTTCGGTTTCGGTCCCACCTTCCGAGAGATAGAAGTGTCCTTCTTTTTGGGATGGAAAAACATTTAGATCAACCATAGTAGCGCCTCATCAAGTTCATTGTTTTGATACTGCTAACAGAGTAATTTCGCAGTTTGGTGGTAGTTGATGCTGATAAGGAATGACATTAAGAACGCCAATCAACTCCTCTTTGACGCACTGGCTTTGCGTCTTTTGGTGAGCTTTAAAATTTCTGCTACTACATGAATCCCAGACAATAAGCGAATAATGGCATAGCTTGCAGCACTAAGCAGCCTGTTCGGCTTTTAGCTCTGGGCTATGCCGAGCAATCTATGCCTGAACCATGTCATTTTTCGTGCTTTGGACAAATGCAACCAGCTCATCACGTTCTGGCGGTTGGACCTTAAAGGAATCCAGTGTGGCATCAAGATGTTTCATAAATGCAGACCAATCTGCGTCACTGAGCCTCATGCCTTTATGCGTGGTTTGCATATCTCGTCCGGTGTAGTACACAGGGCCTCCTGCATTGGAACACAGAAAATCAATCAAGAGTTGTTTCGACCGTTGCAGACTATCCTCTGGACGACGATCCCAGAGTTGGGCTAGTAACGGATCTTGTTGCAGGCGTGGTAGCAGGTCACTAACAACAGCCGAAATGGCGTCATAACCTCCTAGACGGGAATAGAGCGTTTCATTATTCATTGCATTACCACCTTATTATAGAAATAGGCATAACGCCGTAAAAAAAATGACGGCGGACATAATAATTGAATCACACTCAAAAGGTATAATTCTCTTAAATTGTAGACCACAAATAATAATTCTGCTTTATTCCCACAAATTAATTGATTTAGTATCAATATGCCCGGAAACACGGCAAACACTGCTCGAGAAAGAGCACTTTTTGGCTTGGGAGAATAGACAGGGTAGCTTTTTATTTGGTTCTGTTTATTTCGGTTGCGCAAAATAAATCAACTCGTAGCATTCAGCTACGAAATCAGAAAGTGAGTAATAGATGTTTATATGGATGCTGTAGTTAATCGACCATTGTACATCGACGATTCCTTACGGAATCTACGATGGACTTTAGTGAACTTACCGTTTTGTTTTTTAAAAACGGATAATTCAATTATTTGACTTGTCATTTCTGGCTCTTGGTGAGCCTAGAAAAGCCACCCCCCTACTTTTGGGCACTTTTCTCCTGATGTCTTTTTAATCTTCATTAGGTTGAAACAGATATTACGGACTTTATTATTCTTTAACCCTTACATATACCTGTTTTTCTAATATCCATACATGCCAAAGACTTTGTGTCAGCAGGTAACTTGAATATCGACAGGTCTTTCATTAATTGGCAATCATCTTTATTTAGTTTTGAGTATCGTTTATTGGCAATTCTCTTTTGATTCGGCCAGTACGTTTGAAATTCTATTTTTTTTATATCAGGATATACACCATCATACATACCAGCATAGCGTCCTTCGCTTGTATCAAACATGGCTACTTTAACAATGCCTTTATTCTTAACTTTGTTTAATTTTATTTTCCAATTATTTTCAGGATGGTAATAGAATAAATTAGTGTATGTTTTCCCTGATTTTTTAGAGGTTTTAGTCTGTAGACATTCATAAGGTTTATCGTAAAAATGTTCTCTGTTGCTTTTGCTGGAATCAGCCAGTGTGATACTACTAAAGCTGAACAATAAAAATAGTATGAGTGTTTTCATCATGATTAATCTCCTTTAAACGCATCATGCGATTGAGTTGAATTTGATCTGATTTTTTACTTAATGTATCAGTTTGATCTAAGTTATCTTTTTTCTTATAAATATATAAACAATATTTAAGTACTTGGGCATTCATCAAAGCTTTGCCTACCTGCTTTCGCATTTATCTTAGCCGTAATTGAGACATTACCCCTTTTATTGCTGGATAATTCTGCAGTTAAGTCAGCTACAAACATCTCTCCTTCTGCTTGTGGTATTTGTTTAATCTCAATCTCTCCAGTTCCTTGTTTTTTATAGTTTATTCCTTTGCCGTCACGGAATAGAACTTTCACATCGGTTTGGCGTGTTTTAGGGTAATCATGAGATGCAATTATCTTGTGTTTGCCGATTGCTGTTTTCAGTGGAAGCACAATTTCAAATAGAAACAGATTCTTGAGCATTGTCACTTCTAGTTCTTGAAAGTTTTCACCATTGATAAATCCTGTAGATTTTCCACAGAATATATGAACTTTGCCTTCAATCGGCTCTTCGGTGGCTCCCGTTATAGTTATTGTTGGGGGTATTTCCTTTGCCGCTAACTGATTGGAATAGGGAGTCATCATCAACCCAACACATAGAATTAAGCGTTTTGAAAACTGTGTCATTGTTTATCTCCTTTTCATTGACATTAATATGAAGTTTTAACTACTTACGTTGTGCAAATCAACCGTTATAATGTATTAAAGAACATCCCAATGTCTAAACGAATAGATCTAGAGAGTGTAATGAAGTGTTAAAGAGGTTTCTGTAAATAAGTCACAAATTCGTTTAAAGAAACATAGAACCTGGCTAATAAGCCTGGAATTCGATGCAAACAATAATTAGAACATCCATGATTTGATAGAGAAATTAGGACACCCATAATTTAATCAATTCTTCAGGGAATCTATAGACCTCGATTCAAGAACCTTATATAGCTGGCCAATATCAAACCAGATACCAGAACACTTATCGCATTTATCTACTTCTGCTTTGCCTAAAATTACTCTTTGTAATTCCCCATCGCATTTTATGCATTGCATTTTTGATCACTCCCTTTGTGTATGTAAGCTGTTTTTGGAGTCAATCGAGTCTGTCCCCTCTGATTTAGAGACTTACCCCTTTGATTTAGTATTAACAAATTTATTTGTTCAAAGTTTTGTGCGGTTAATCTGTAAGTCTTCGTTCATCGGAAAATTATTGATATAGAGAACAATACAAATTATTGTTATGCAAATAACATAATAATAATAAGAAAAAGGCACACATAGTGGAAAATAAAATATTGACAAAATTAATCCTGGCTAATGCCAAGAAAGATCATGACTCAGTCACTGAGGATTTACAGCGGATTTTAAGTGTAATTCGTTCACATCTTGATATGGACATTGCTTTTATCTCAGAGTTTTCTCGCGGTGAACGCGTTTTCAAGTATATAGAATCAAAAGATGAGGCCTCCGTTATTAAGGTTGGTGATTCCGACCCTCTTGAGGAAACTTACTGTTATAGAATCGTTGAAGGAGAATTACCTGAGCACATTGCTGACACATCGCTTAATCCTATTACCAAGGGACTCAAGGTCACAGACGCGTTGTCGATAGGTGATTATATAGGCATACCCATTCGAATTTCAGATGGTAGCGTCTATGGAACATTTTGTTGTTTCAATCATAAGGCAGACGAGACTATAGGAGAACGTGATCTTGCTATGATGCGTATATTTGCAGATTTTGCAGGCAAACAAATCGACAACAATCTTCAAGCCAATCATGAGCAAAAAAAGATGACAGAAAGAGTTATCTCAATGCTTGAGCCGGATAAAATTAATGTTGTTTACCAACCGATTTACGATATGCAAGAAGAAAGAATTACCGGATTAGAATCAAACTTACGATTATTTACAACACCCTATCGTACTCCAGATATATGGGTTAATGAGGCAGCTCAGGTAGGACTTGGTGAGAACCTTGAAATGATGGCTATCGAAAAAGCCATTAAAGGTCTTGAACAACTCCCGAAGAATATCTACATCTCACTAAATACCTCCCCCGAGCATATTCTAAACGGGGCCATAACTCGCGTTCTTGAAAATGTGCCGAAAGAAAGAGTGGTATTGGAGATTACAGAGCATGATCGTATCGCTGATTATACTGAATTTCGCGCAGCACTTGCGCCACTTCGCAGAGAAGGTATACGTCTGGCTATTGATGATGTTGGCGCGGGGTATGCTAGTTTTCAGCACATCCTTGAAATTGGTGCTGATATTATTAAGCTCGACATTAGCATTATACAGAATGTCCATATTGACCCTGCTCGGCGTGCACTCGCAACAGCACTGATTGCCTTCGCTAAAGATACAGGAAGTGAAGTGATTGCTGAGGGTGTTGAGACCGAAGAAGAGTTCAATGAACTGCAACGCCTTGGCATACATAAAGTGCAGGGATTTTTTATTGGTCGCCCTATGTCAATTAAGAAGGCATCAAAATTCTCGCAATCATATGAGAGATGGAGTCAACGGAACTGTTTGGTGGTGGGGCTCAACGCCTAACTGAGCTTTATATTTAAATTGACTGAGAGAAGGGTCAAATTGATCTTCCCCGTTTTAGCCACTTTTTTGTAAAATTGTTTGAGATCAACTAGCCATCGACATTACCTACGTAAATGTAGTGATATACTTTTTGATTCTTGGTGAGCCTAGAAAAGCTCCCCCTACTTACCATGAGCTTGCCATTTCGTTTTTTGAAATGGACAACTCATGTATTCCAGATCTTAGGCCTAGTTTGTCTGCAAGACGATTTTAGACCTTAGCGTGTATTTACATAGTTTATTTCATTTAACTTAATGAAAATCACGCCCTGCGGGCCGCCGTTGTCTTACTTCGCTTGTATGCAGGCATATCTGTTCTCTCCTGATGATTTCATTATCTGAGCGCTGCCTTAGGCCTGACGCCAGTGAAGACTATAAAGCTATTGATGATTTCAGGCCTGTTTGGTCTCATCCAACTTACCCTCGCTGCTGAATTCTTGCTGATCTAACTGATAGCCATCGAACAAATAGCATGTCCTTTTACACAGTGAAACCAGCATTAGCATCAGCGGGACCTCAATTAAAACACCGACGACTGTCGCGAGCGCTGCCCCGGAAGACAAACCAAACAGTATAACTGCCGTAGCGATCGCCACTTCAAAGTGATTAGATGCGCCAATCAATGATACTGGGGCCGCATCCTGATAGGAAAGTTTTAACCAGCGTGAGAACACAAAATAGCCCAGGGCAAAGATAAATAGCGTTTGCACCAGCAATGGAATCGCAATCCACAAAATGGTGAGTGGATTACTCACAATAACTTCGCCTTTGAATGAAAACAGCAGGATCAATGTGATCAGTAGCGCGGTGATACTGACGGGCGTTAACCAATGTAAAAACTTTTGGTTAAACCATTCTAACCCTTTGTATTTGATGATTAGTTTTCTCGAAAAGTATCCCGCTACCAGTGGCAATGCCACATAAATGGAAACTGAAAGTACCATGGTCTGCCAGGGTACCGGCATCGAGTTAACGTTTAGCAATAAGCCACCCAATGGCCCATAAAGTAGCAGCATCATCAGCGAATTGATGGCAACCATCACCAGCGTTAGCCCATCATTTCCTCTGGATAAATGCCCCCACATCAACACCATTGCGGTACAGGGCGCAATACCCAGCAATATGGTTCCGGCGATATAGCTGCGCCACAACTCAACTTCTTCACCGTTGGCCAGAATCTCCGTGCCGGGTAATAGGTCTCGAAACAGATACCCCAAAAACAGGTATGAAATCGCAAACATACTAAAGGGTTTAATCGCCCAGTTTATAAAGAGCGTCAACATAACCGGTTTTGGCGTTTTAGCCGATTTGAGCACTTGTGCGAAATCTATTTTCACCATAATGGGATACATCATGAAAAACAGGCACACCGCGATAGGAATGGATACTTGATAAATGGAAAAATCATTCAAGGTAGTAGCAACACCTGGAGCAACTTTACCTAGTGCAATCCCCCCCGTGATACACAGCAAAACCCAGATGGTTAAATAACGCTCAAAGATCGATAATTTTTTTTCGGACATTACAGTTTTCCGATTGATTTATATGACACCATGATAAGACAGAGCCAAGTGAAACTGCAAATGGAAACGCGCAAGCTTGCACTAGCCATTTTAAAGCTTTGAACACACCCCCCTACTTTTACTCGGTTTTTACAAAATCTCGCCCTGAAGAGCTAGTTAAGCTGTTGTTTCGTCATCGCATTACTCCAGTGTTATCTATGAAGTACATCCTTGTACGTCACCTCTTCGAGGCAGCTTCGTTACACTCAACTGTTCAAATTCATTCCAGATGAATTTATCGGCTACGGCTCGTCTGGGGATTTTCCTTAAGACCATCTCAAGGATCGAAATAACTCTAAAAGATAAGCGGGTTATTAAGAATCAAATGCTCGCCAGAAACGTTCGTCCAGTATTACCTGCTGTTGCGGTTCCGCACCGGGCATACACAGCCAGTCCAGTTCCATTTCTTTCAGCTGTTCGGCGTTATTCAATGTTTGCTGACCCAAGCCTGATTCATTCATCTGATTTAGCTGGAATTGCATGCGTTGTGTTTTATCTTCGGGTGGGGTTTCCGCATCCTTTGCGATTTCCAGTTTAATACACATCAGTCTACGTTCGGCTGTGATCTTGCTGCGATCAATATCCGTTTCAGCAGCCTTGCGGCGCGCTTCTATGCGGTTTGATAACTCTGAATCATGCAACTTTATCGCGTCCCATTGTTGTGTTATTTGCTCTAGTTTCTTTTGATCAGGAGATCTCACCATAGCGCTTCCAGTTGGGTACAAAGGTCCGCTTTGCGTCGAAGCGCGTCCAGTTGTCCTTCGCGTATATTGGTTGATAATGCGGTCATGACATTCATCGAATTGCGAGCAGGCATTACGATAATCACGTTGAATGCCCTCAATCATTTTTTCAGGTAACTGTTGTGGTAGCTTAGTTAGGTCTGGCAACTCATCATAGCTCGCCTGCAAGTCGCTAAATTGGTGATCAGCCTCGCTCAGCTCTGTCGCTGTTTTAGCCAGAGTTTGAATCGCCTTGATGATGTCCCTGTAAGCATTTAACTGCTGATCGATTTCATCTCTTTGCCCCTGGCGAATCTCCTGAATTTTACCGAATACCTGATCACCCTGTTTTTTGAATTCAGTCCAGGCCTTCTGGTCATCCTTGCGTCGAGTAACACCGATCTGTTTCCATCGGTGTTGCAGTGTTTTCAGCGTCGTCAGGTTTTCTTCTTTGGCAGGTTCGCCTGCAAGTGCCTCGGCCTGTTTAATCAGCGCTTGCTTGAGCTCAATATTGGCATCGTATTCAAGATTTAGCTTGGCGAATACCCCATCTTTAAGCTTTGAAAATTGCTCCCATTGCTTCTGAGCGGGCTTGTGTTCCACGTCTTTGATAGCAACAAAACGACTGCTGATACTGCGTACGCTAGATTCTACAATTTTATAATCAGGGCTTTTGTCCCAGTCGGTGTTTTCCAGCAATTCCCGCATCTGCTCAACTTCTAGCTGACGTTGTTCAAGGTTAGTTTTGCGCGTCATGCGGCGTTCTTCGAAAAATACCGCGCAAGGCTCGTAAACTTTATCAGCCGCTTGTTTAAACCGCGGCCAGTACTGATCTGAAATATCCGAATTCCCCAGTTCTTTCCATTGTTGCTGGAGCGACTTCATGTCTTTAAAGAGTTTATCCGGATGCTTTTTGGAGTCGATCATTTGCTCCATTGCTTCACACAGTTCTACATATTTGGGTTCGGTTGCAAAGCTCTTCCAGTCACCCATATCCCCAAGGGTTTCGAGGGCTTCTTCATAACGCACTGTTAACGCTGCAGCATCTTTGCCACTAAATTTACCGAGTGCTTTTTCGACTCTGACGCACATCTGTTTCGCCCTTGTCAGATTCCCTATTTTGGCAAAATGGAAGATGGAGCTGATGTTTTTATGCACTACTGACAATTGCTGTTCGTATGTCTTTGCCGCATCTCGTTTAGCTTTTTTCCACTGCGTTAACTGCTGGTTTAATTCGGTCTTGAGCTTTAATTCACCATAAGCAGACGGCCATTTCAGTTTATTTATAGCCGCGCTGAGTGTTTTTACAGCTTGGTCTGGCTGTTGTTAAGAGTGCTGTTGAGATTGCTTTTGCGGAGTATTATCTGTGTGCTCAGCTGAGCTACTCTCGCTGTTGTCTTCAGATTTGTTGTCTTCGGTTATTCTGCGGGAACAAATGTGCAATCTGTTCTATTAACTGGATCGCACTATTTAAGGCAGTGATCATCTTCAGATATTGATCATCTAAGGTTTTGTCTGGTGCTGATATCAGTGCCAATGACTGCCAGCTGGAGACTAACTGTTCACGCTTTTCGTGAGTCTGGAAGAATTGCTCAATAGCGCTTTTGAGATCTCGGTTAGCAACTTTTTCAAGCAAAGACTGAAGCTCATCCACCAGTTCCTGCTGGGACTGCTGGGTCTGTTCAATACGTTAATCGCTGTTGATATTGGGTATCTAGATTATCTCTGGCAACTTGGTAACGCTGCTTCAACTCACTTTCTATCTCAAAATCGAGGCTATCCCAACGCTTACAGTGAGCTATACACCTTGGCATGAACTCCGGCAGCCAATCGTCGCGACTGGAGAGATATTCTACTTCTTCGATCAATTTATTCACCGTGGCCACATTTTCGGCCTGCTCGCGTTCCTGCTTTCTGAACTCATCTAGCTTTGTCTTGACGATACGCTCGGCATTCTTGTCTTTTCCACGCATGATCTTACGTGCTGACTCGAGAGATTCGACATCTTGCAGCATATTCGCAATCTGCTGACGCGAATCTGTATAGGTGGTTTCTGACAGCACTTGCAGAAGTTGATCGGTAGATAGTTCCTGTATGGCCTGGTTGCGTACCTTAGCCAATTCGGCATGAGCCGCAACACGAATATTTAATTCAGGATAGCGTTTGAGTATTTCAGCGAATTCCTGCGGATCGAGGCTAGCACTTTCGCGCATTAACCCATCCAGCCTTTTCGATGCCTCTGCACGCACGTGTCATTCTCATGCTTTAACGAGATTTCATGTAATGCAGGCGCAGAACTTAACTTCTGGATCGCCGCAATACAGATGGTGACATCCTCATCATCGCTAGCCATTTGAGCCAGAATTTTTTGTTGCTCAGTATTCTCGCTATCCATTGCCGCGATAGCTTTCAGGCGCTTTTCAGCGGAATTACTTTTCCATGCTGGTTTAAAAAAGTCAGCTAACATAATTTTCCATCTGATTTTGTTTTTTTGGGTTGATACCAGTGATAGGTGAAATAATAACTGATTGTGCAGACTTGAGGAGATGAAATTGAAAGTTTATTGCTATTAAACGAAAGCAAAGTTTATCGGCCATTGTCCATCGACGATTCCTTTGGAATCTACGATGGACTTTTTTAGTGAGCTTACCGTTTTGTTAAAACGGTTAACTCAATTATGATGCACCGCTCTGGCTCTTGGTGAGTCGAGCTTGATCCGCTTGCTATAAACCTATTTGAATAGGCTTTTAATCTTTGAAGTGAAACTATTATTTGAGAGTTCTTCTATCTCCCCACCATCAAGCCACTGCCCATAACATACGGAACATGTATCTATATGTATGTCTGCGCTCTTGAGGCTTGTGACTTGAACCATATTGCCAGTTCCACCACATCTTGGACATTTTCCTTTCTGTCCATCTTGGCCTTGATTATTATCTATCTCATTCTTCAGGGAATCGATAGAGCTAGATTCAAGAACCTTATCTAGCTCGCCAATATCGAACCAGATACCAGAACACTTACCGCATTTATCTACTTCTACTTCGCCTAAAGTTACTCTTTGTAATTCTCCATCGCATTTTATGCATTGCATTTTTGATCACTCCCTTTGTGTATGTGAGCTGGTTTATAACTGTGTATTTATTAGATCAACGACCTTTAATATAGTATCAGGTCTTATACCTGTCTTTTTTTGTATTGTTTTTTGTGTAGATATTGATTTATAAAAAGTACACCCCCCTCCTTTTATGAGGTTTTTCAAACCTCACTTTTTTAGTAGTCGTCGTTTCACTCCAACATTGTCTCGGCTATGCCTCGGCTGAATGATATTCATGCGGCTTCGCCTTCCCTGTGGGTCAGCATTAAAATAACAATATTGTTGTCTCACTGAAGCTCTCCAACCGCGGCAAGCTCGCAATTTTTGCTACACTCTGTCTATGTCTTTCACACTTGCTATTGACCAAGGCACTCATGCCAGCCGCGCCATTCTTTTTGATGGCGATGGCAAAATCATCGCGAGCGAATGGCAGTCGGTAGAGCTGCAACGCCTCAGCAATGGACACATTGAGCAGGATGCACTGCAGATTCTGCGTTCTATCGAAGTCTGTATAGAAATATTATTGCAAAAAATCCCAGTATCTCAACGCAAGCAAATCACACAATGCGGATTGGCAACGCAACGCTCGACACTGGTCCCCTGTGATGCATCGGGTGAACCTGTCGGCGCTGCGATTAGTTGGCAAGACACCCGCGCCGACGATTTTCTCGACACTTTGCAGGATGAAAAACAACGGATCCAGGACATTAGTGGCTTACCGCTGTCGGCACACTATGGTGCTAGCAAAATGCGCTGGTTACTTAATCAACTAATGGATCAACAGCGGAATCAATATCTGCATAGCACTTTGCGTTTACTCCCTCTGAGTAGTTACCTGCTCAAACATCTGACCCGTAGCGATGCATTTGTCGTTGATCCTGCCAATGCGCAACGCACACAACTGATGGATATCCATACCTGTGACTGGTCGCAAGAACTATTGGACCTTTATGCTATCCCGAAAGATGTTCTACCGGATTGCGTGGCGAGCTGCCAATATTTCGGCACATTGCTGGATACCGACATCCCATTGACCGCTACCAACGGCGACCAGAATGCGGCGCTGTTCGCTGCCGGAGAACCTGAGGCTAATACCGCCTTTATCAATCTAGGTAGTGGCGGGTTTGTGCTGTATCCAACCGAGAAAGTACAGTTGCAAGCTCCCCTGCTGACTAGCATTGGCTTCACCGAAGCACAATCATCCCGTTATTTTCTGGAAGGCACCGTCAATGGCGCTGGAACCGCTCTGAACTGGATAAAGGAGCAGTACCCCAATGATGATTGGTGGCAGCAATTACCGCAATGGCTGACAGAAATCACAGAACCACCCATCTTTATCAACAGTATTGGAAACATTGGAAGCCCCTGGTGGTACACCGATCTGGAGCCGAGATTCTCAACACCATTGATGACAACAAGGTGAACAGCAATGAATCGCACAGCATTGAGTATCGTGCCGTTGCCGTGGTTGAAAGCATACTCTTTCTGGTACAAAACAATCTGGATTTAATGCGCGAGTCGACAACAATCCGGCAGCTTTACCTGAGTGGCGGCGTCTCACGAATGGATGGTTTGTGCCAGAAACTGGCCAACTTGGCTCAACTTCCTGTAATCCGTTTTGAAGCCAGGGAAACGACTGCCAAGGGCATCGCATGGCTGGCGCATAGCGAACGACCCGTCTGGCCACAGCGTATCAATCGGAGATTCGAACCCGAAAAGGAAGCCGGGTTAATGGAGCGTTACCAGACTTTCACCACCTATCTGGAGAATCACGCATAAAGGATTTTGCTGGGCGACTATGGCTGAACCATGTCATTTTTCGTGCTTTGGACAAATGCAACAAGATCATTACGTTCTGGCTGTTGGACCTTAAAGGAATCCAATCTGGCATCAAGATGTTTCATAAATGCAGACCAATCTGCATCACTGAGCCTCATGCCTCTATGCGTGGTTTTCATATCTCGTCCGGTGTAGTAAATAGGGCCGCCTGCATAAGAACACAGAAAATCAATCAAGAGCTGTTTGGACCTTTGCAGGCTATCCTCTAGAGTAGGGCTAGTAGCGGATCCTGCTGCAGTCGTGGTAGCAGGTCACTAACAACAGCCGAAATGGCGTCATAACCTCCTAGACGGGAATAGAGCGTTTCATTATTCATTGCATACCACCTTCTTATAGAAATAGGCATAACGCCGAAAAAAAATGACGGCGGACATAGTAATTGAATCACACTCAAAAGGTATAATTCTCTTGAATTGTAGACCACAAATAATAATTGCGCTTACTTCGCAGATATTTAATTGATTTGTTGGAAATAGGCCACGAAGCACCGCAAACACCGATTGAAAAAGAACGCTTTTTGACTTGGAAAAAGAATCAGGACATCTATGATTTAATCATCAAAAATAGATCTTTGATCATTTAAAAACGATATTTGGAATTTATGCATAGCTCGCGGTTTTTACCGCGCCCTTTAGGGTAGTAGTCGCTTTGCTCTGACATTGTCTTTGAAGTACATCCCTGTATTTCACCTCTTCGAGGCAGTTACATTTCACTCAAAGTTCAAATTCATTCCAGATGAATTTGTCGGTTTCACTAGGCTACTAATTTTCTTGCAGCCGTAGGCTAGAAAGTAAGCCGGTGCTGTGAACGATTATTCGCGAAGAGTTTGCAATCCATAACGCATCGAAAAACATACTCAAATCAAATCATATGGAAAAACGACTACCAAAATCGTCCACTAACTGTTGTCTGTCCTGCAAGATCCAGAAAAGCTGCCTCGATGGGAATCATTATAAATTCTGCGGATAAACCTATTGTCGTTGCAAGCATCAGGCTGATTGTAAAAAGTGAAAAGAGTGAAAGCTTCATGTCTAACTCCTACGCGATTAATTGTCCGGTAACTATGAAAATATCTGATGACAATCACTTTATTATTTTTTCGCCGGTAATTCTGTGAAGTTCATCACACTATTTAAATAGACGTCTAATTTTTTAAAAATGACAGTTCTGATGAGCCTGTTGAGACCGGTAGCTGTGCGCAGTCGAAGCACACCCCCACCTTTTACGATGTTTTTCGCCCCCTTTTTCAAAGCTACGAGTTCACTCATTATGTTGAGCATGATTATCAGGATGCTAAGAAAAGCCATCCCTGATATAGAATAAACACTACGAGCAAAAAACCACCCACCCAACGTTGTATGCTGCCATGCCCGCTTTTCCGTATGCCGCGAGCCATCAGGTAGAGTGCAATAGCAAGACCAACCATTAGCGGATAATCGCGTGTCAGGAGAGCGGTATCGAAAGGCCCCGGGCCGACAATCCCAGAAATACCCATGACTGCGAGAATATTAAATAGGTTGGAACCCACTACATTACCCACGGCAATATCATGTTCCCCTTTACGGGCTGCAGTTACTGATGCGGCTAGCTCTGGCAAACTGGTACCCACCGCAACAATGGTGAGGCCGATCACCAGATCGCTAACTCCAACACTCTGGGCTGTGCCGACTGCACCCCAGACCAGTAGGCGGGAACTTATCAATAACAGTATCAGCCCGGATAGCATTAACCACCAGGTACGGCTTGCAGGTACAGTTTCTGGCATTTCATCCGCAAAATCTGCTACCAGGGGGTCATCGCTGGGTGCAGCACGTGCCAGATAAAGTGTCCAAAAGACTACCGCGACCATCGCCGTCATCAGTAACAGACCGTCAATGCGTGAGAGTACGCCATTCCAGATCAGTGCTAACGCAAATAGCATAACCACTAACGTCAGCGGAAACTCCCTGTTGAGGGTTTGGGAGTGAATTTTCAGCGGTACAATCAGTGCTGCAATGCCCAGAACCAGCGTCATATTAACAATATTGGAGCCTACCGCATTGCCAATCGCAAGCCCACTATTTCCCTGCCAGGCAGCTGTTGCAGACACCAGCATTTCAGGAGCCGAGGTACCAAAAGCAACGATGGTAAGCCCAACAATCAGCGGGGATACGCCAAAATGATGCGCCAACCCTGAAGCACCATCGACAAACCGGCCTGAGCTCCATGTCAATATCACCAAACCAACGACAATCGCGATGCCGAAAAACACCATTTCCTGCATTCTATATTCCTATTTTATTCCTATCTTTTATTTCCTTATATTTCTTGAAAAAGCACTTCAAATAAAGGTACCTTTTAGTTTTAACAACATATGAGGCTGATTTTATTTAAATAACAAAGTGCTAAGAAGTTACTCTGTCTCAGCCATTGTTTTTAGTGCGCTGTTCATTGAATTCAGCATATCAGGGACGTTTTGTTTTACCTTGCCCCAGAATAATGGCACCATCAATCCGCTGAACGTTTCGCTGTGGACCAGGTGCGTTCCCGTAGTTGTTTCTTCAAGCTCAAAGACTTTGTCATTGGTCATAATAAATCCAGCCATCATCTGGGCTCGCCAACGAAAATGCTTTGGTGCTTCGAAGATTGTTATCTTGGGATTATATTGCGGCCCATCTTTAACCTGCCCATCACCCAGCTCTGTGCCTTTCTCTACGTCTTTCATATTACCTATCATGGTAATATCCAGCGTAGACCCCATTGCTGCGTTTCCACTAGATTTATTGATGATTGGGCTCCACTTATGCCAACCCTCAATATCTGTCAGCAGGCTCCACACTTTTGCAGGAGGTGCGGCTATGTCTATTTCGGTTCGAATTTCTCGCATATCTTTTCCTTGTATCCACAAAATGAGACTGGCTAGTAGAACGAAAATTAATAGTGATAAAAACAGCTTTTTCATGGTTTACCTGAGTGTTTAATGATTAGGTGATTGGTTTCGCTATTTTGATTCTTATCTGTTGATTGCTCTATCTGTTTATTAGATAAATATTAGTTTAAATAAATAAAAAGACCCCTACTTCCTATAATCCTGGGGAATAACCTCTGTAATCGCACCTTCTCTTGTAAACATACTGCTTCGATTTAACCAGACAACCAGAATAGCGGCTGCAACAAAGAAGTACGTATCGTAGGGTTGCGCGTCGGGCCAGATGGGATTATTCAGCTGAAAATGAAATAAGGCTGGTAGCAATATACTTCCACGAGATGCGTTGAATAATGGCGTCACTATTACGCTGACTGCCACCGAACCAATAAAGAATGGAGTGAATGACCAGGCACTTTGCGGTGTGCCGCTCAAGAGGAAAGCAGGCAGATGCCAGAAACCCCAAATCACACCGAGAATCAATCCTGCCCAGATGGGTGAAAACTTGCGTTGTAATAGAGGCAGTGCCAAGCCTCTCCAGCCGAATTCCTCGACCGGGCCTTTGATCGCCATTAGCACCAATGCCACAATTAATGCCAGAGATGAGGTAAATGGGAATGGCTCCTCAATCAGATTTCCCTTCAACGCAGCCCCGCCGTAATAGAGCAACGGTATGCCAATTAACAAAAACGCATACCAGCCAACCGAGCAACGCCAAAGTAACAATCGACTCAAATAACGGCGTAAGCCTCCTACACCCGCGTTGTATAAGATAACAATGAACGCTGCAATCGCAGGCGCATACACCGCTAGGAAAAACAGCGGATGATTTCCGCTTAATTCACCGAAAGCCGCATTCATTTGATTCGGTAGTAAAATAAACAGAGCCAGAATTCCCCATGCAATTCCAAACGCTATGAGTAGAAATAGCAGCAGAGACTTAAAGGGAATTAGAGGTTTGTTAATGTTTACTGAAGTAGTCATTAATATCGATCCTTACGAATCATTATTTAGATGTGTGGAGTATTGTCCGTAACCACGTGCCTTGGCAGCGAGCGCTGGGGAAAACAACATAATGACCAGACCTAAACCCATAAATCCACCTTGAGAAATATTATAGTCAGAAAGCATGCGCTGTGTTGAATAACCAAGTGCTACCCCCAGACTGAATTCAAATATAACGATTAGCACTACCCAGAGCAATCCAACCCTAAGCTGTTGCTTAAATGATGTCGCACCAATCCAGCGGATACACGCCCACGCGATTGCAAAAATAATTACAGATCCTATAACAACCCCGAGCTGGCGAGCAGGTAAATCACCAAGCAATGGCGCAATAAAAAGCTGTCGGATAACGCCGTGGATTGATTCGGCAACCACAATTAGAATCCATACTGCCAAAGCTCTAGTCCAGTTCATTGTTGAAGCCTCACAAATACATAGAAAATAAAACACACCCCCCTACTTTTTGAATGACGACTGGTTTTGGTTCTTTAAAAAGATCTTGGAATTTATGCATAGCTCGAGGTATTTTCAAAAAAACAAACCTCGCCCTTCGGGCTGTCGTCGCTGCGCTTCAACATTGTCTCGTCTGCGCCTCGGCTTAGCACTTTTTGACTATAAACCAAAGAAAGGCTTAATTATCTATGTTTCTGACAATCCCTTTTTTCTATCAAAAGCCAGTCGAATTTTTGCCAGAGGTGTAAAGATAAAACCAGGTGGGATCCATGCGGGTTTTGCGATTGATTTCACCAGATCTAGCAAATCAGATGTTTGCCCCATTGCTTCTTCGGCAATGAGCTTTCCCATGATATTTCCTTTTGCGATACCTGAGGCGTTATAACACCCCGAAGCAAAAATATTTTTTACTAGCTCGCCAAATACTGGACATGAATTTCGACTGACACAGATTTGCCCTGTCCAGCTGGTTTCGATCGCATCTTCAGCTAACCAGGGAAAGCGTTTTTGCAGACCTGCTCGATGGAGCTGCTGGCATTGTTGCAATCGACTGGAATTGATTCCTGGCAGGAATTCAGCGGTATTACGAATAAGCAAACGGTTATCAGCTGTATACCTTAGGGTTGCACCGAGTGCCTGTGGAGATAAAATCCCCCAGGGCTCCACAGCGTGCATATTGTGCTTTTCTTGTTTGTTTAATCTACGCGTAAGGCTGGCAGTTAGTGCAAGTGGAAATACCCTGTTTTTCTGTAAACCGAGTCTGGGTAAAAAAGCATTAACAGCGACGATTACCTTACTGGCAATTATCTCAGCATGTTTCAATTTAACTCTAACTTTTGACCCCGACATGGGTTCTAAACCAATCACTGGCGATTCGGCATAGATTTCAATTTGTTCTGATAAGGATTCTAGTAACCCCTTCACTAACTTAGCTGGTTGCACCAATGCTCCACCTTCGCAATAAATTCCTAGTCCGTAATGATCAGTACCAAGTCGTGATTTTAGTTGGGGCTGATCTAGCAAGGTCGATTCAATGCCCATTTCTGAAAAGCTTTGATGATGCTTTGTTATGGTGTCGAAGTTCCTGGTATCTGACGCCGCATGAATGGATCCTGTTCTACTCCAGTCACAGTTAATTTGATGCTTATTGATTAATCTATCAATTTCACTGACACCTGCCTGATCGATAGTGTGACGCACAATATAATTTTCTCGACCAGTCCTGGTATGGACTTGAGCATGACCTGGAGATTCATAAGCAACCACAAAACCCGAGTTACGAGCACTTGCGCCTTGCCCAGGTTGTTTACCATCGATCAATATAATCCGCTTGCCGGGATCAAGTTCAGACAGTCGCCGGGCTGCGGCAATACCGGTAAAACCTGCGCCTATAATCACCCAATCAGCGACCTGATTGTTTTCCAGTCGTGGATATTTTTTCCATTTTCCCGCGAGCTGAGTCCAACCACAGGTATCAGTCACTGCCATCATTTTCACCCGTAAGAATTATCATTATTGTCTTTGAGTCTGACACATAAATCCGAGAATGTGTCTGATTACATAGTCTTGATCGATAAGCCTAGCTATTAGTTGCTAAAAGTCACCCCCCACCTTTTAGCCCATTTTTATAATAATTCATTGTAAAACCACTGAGCTGATAAAAATAAGACTAGCAACCAAATAACAATAATTACGAAAGCCGCCATATAACTAATTGGTTTTTTATTAGACTGTGATGCCTTTAGCTGAGTTGCTTGCATAACTACCGGAGGCGTTAAATAAATCACCAAAGCCAAACTAAGTGGAACAATAATAATATCATCGAGCAAACCTAATATAGGGATAAAATCTGGAATTAAATCTATTGGGCTGAGTGCATAAGCAACGATCAGAATAGCAATTATTTTTATGTAAATTGGAAGATTTGGGTCACGAGAAGCGAAATATACAACTAGCGTTTGTTGCTTTAATTGCTTGACCTTCTGCTTTATTTTTTCACTTAGCACAGCATCTGCCTAAAGTAATTCATTTCCCTATGAGCAATATAGACCAAATAATAATTGCCCAAAGTAACAGGATTAAAACGTAAATCGCGATTCGCGTTGCTTTATTCAAGTTGAATCTGGCTAGAGTCAAATAAACCCACCCTGCAATTAGAAACCCAAACGACCAAAACATACCTGACAGTATTAACGCTGGCCATACCCAGTCACCGTGCAGTGAATCCAGATCAGGAAACTTCAGATCTAAAAGAGGGGAAACGAGGTAATAGAGACCTATACCCAAAAATCCCATACTGAGAAGCCCTAATGCGAGGGTGATGACAAAGGCGACTAAAGAAAATCGCATAACCTTTGTAGTTGGGAATAGTTTCATAAATAGTCAGGATTTCGTTAATTTGTATATAAATGAATGAACATAACTATACTTCAGTTTCATATACCAAGGCCGCTTTTACTAGTTTATTTTCAAAACTGAAATCAAGCCGATTCCAGTTTGTATAATTCCACTGTACAGCAAAAACCGTCGTTTGCTTCTCAACATCTGCCAGTTCTTCATGCCCAAGGTAAGACTTTACTGAATCACAATAATACCCATTACAGATATTTGAACGCATATATCTGGGTAGTGAACAACCTAGTTTGGTTTGATTAATACAAGCACCCTCAACTGTTTTGCTATCAACTTTTGATAAGTACAATTCTTGAATCTCAGCTATTGATAATTCAGGTTTTTGTTTAATTAATTGCATAATGGTAGAAGCAGAAAGATAAGCATGATCCTTACCATATGAGCAGCAACCTCCTTTGCACATTTCACAAAGTCTATCTGCGATTGTTCTTAAATTTGGACTTTTAGAAAATCTTTGCTCTGCTAATAACAACCTGGCTCTCACATTATCATTTTGATCAATTGTTATCGTATTCTTTTCTTTATTTTCTATATTCTCTAATGCCTCTTGAATAATTTTGTTTAGATACTTACTGTATTTTCTTATTCTTTCATTGGCTAGGGGTGTTAGTTTTGTCAAACCCGATGGTATACGAACTAGTTGAACATTCGCCTCTGAATATTGTGGATTACTCTCTAAAAATGTTTGTAAAACTTTTTGATTCTGAGTTCTTTCATTCTCTTCTATCTTGTCAGAATACTCTTTTCTGAGAGCCAGACTTGTTCACGCAATATTTGAAATTGTTTTTTCTGGTTGAGAAGATATATTTCAAAATGAAAAGGTATCATTTGTGATTTCTGTCTCATGACTCTTTTGCATAGAACCGAATTACAAACAACATAATCGAGGTCTTTTAACTGCAAATAATCAAGATAGGAAATTCCACTCTCGCAGACTTCGCATTTATAAGCTTCAGAATATTGCTGATGTACAGATAAGGTTTTCATATTTATTCATTGCTTGGTTTAGTTAACAAAAAGAACTCGTCAATTGGCTTTAAAACCATTAGAAATTTTAGCCTCCCTCTTTGTGAGTAGCTTGTGCTAATCGTTCTTATAAAGAATAGTGTAAAAAATTGGGTAAAACATGAGATCTATTAAATAGTTACAAAATCAATTGTTAAGCTCTTCAACACATCGTAAATTTAAAAAAACTCTAAACATTTAATCAAAGAAAAATCACAGTTGGCTTAAAATCACTTATCTAGTTTAAAGAATTCAGCAGATGCTTAATTTATAATAAAAGTCACCCCCTTACTTTAGAGCACTTTTTTTTCTATAAGCTATATTTATTCTAATAATATAAGTTTTAACACAATCACTTTAAGTATAAGGAGACTTTCATTAACGATTCGTTTCAACAGTGGCGATTATTTCAGGATTTTACTGAAACACAGATTCAAGACGTTCTGAATAAAACCCATCAACTAAAGTTCGATACGGGTGAATACATTTGTACCCAGGGTGAAATCGGCGAGAGTTTATTTATCATTCATTCTGGGCGCATTAATATGCGTGTGACTAAATCGAACGGTATCGAAAAAAATCTTAATGTCTTGAAAGAAGGCGACCATTTTGGCGAGTTGGCTTTGCTGTCAGGTGGCTCAAGAACTGCATCTGCCATAGCGCTTACTGATGTGGTTATACTTGAAGTGGCTAAGGATGATTTTTTAGCGCTATTAAAAGAGATCCCAGCCTTCTCAATTAATTTAAGTCGAACTATCGGTAGCTGGCTTCAAGGTGAACTCAAGGGTGATACCGTGCGCAATTCTTTGCGTATTATTGCTTTGGTTCGCAGTTGTGGAATTACCGCAAATTTTGCAGCGCAGGTGGTAGAGTTTTTTGCCGAAAAGAACAAGAAAATTGCTGTTTTTAGTGATCGCCAAAACTATTGGGAAGCCATTGGGGTTCCGGCGGCTGCTATCGAATATGATGCCATAGAAAATACCCAAGAAACTATGATTAAAGCTTCAGAAGCAGTTGATCATGTGTTTATCGATATTGACCATCAAGCTGCAGAGTCAATTCCCTTACTATCCCAAAGTGATCGCATCTGGTGTTTTATTGAGCAATCAAAAGGAGCTGAAAAAAGGCTTGCTAGCACTATGGAGCTTGTTGATTATCAGACCAAAATTCTTCATAAAACTCAATGGGTTTGGGTACAAGAAAAATCTACAACTTTAGCCTCATGTATTAACAAAACAACTGAGACAACACATGATGAATTGCGCTTTCAATATCAAAATCAACAGAACAAACAAGTCCCGCGACTATTAACACGAGATTTAACACGTTTATACCATCTTGCTAATGATATCCAGATCGGTATTGCTTTAGGTGGAGGTGGTGCTCGTGCATTAGCGCATATCGGCGTATTAGCTGCATTGCAAGAAAACGAAATTTTCTTCGACAGGATCTCAGGTACCAGCGGTGGTGCAATCGTGGCCGCGTTTTATGCTGCGGGATTTGACAGCGAACATATGTTGAAACTGTTTGATATTGGTATTAAACCACCAAAGTGGGTCAAATTTATTCCACAAGGTAACAAGTGGTATTTACTGGCGATGTTTCGTTCGGGTCTGATTGAAAAACGCTTTCATAAAGTCTTTGGTAAAAATACCAGTTTTGAACAATTGCTTTTACCCACGCATATCATCACCACCGACCTTATTAGTGGAAATGAAATCGTTCGTAATAGCGGAAATGTAGCGGACAGCGTAGTTGAGAGTATCAATCACCCTCTTTTGGGACGTCCTATTTTGCGTGATGGTGAAGCCTTGGTTGATGGGGGGATTCTGAATAATGTTCCGAGTTCTGTGTTGCGAAATAACAATGTCGATTACATAATTTCTGTGAGTATAGGTACCAAACTTCAGAAGTCGTTTGGCAAGAATGATAGAGATACCCCAACAGCTAAAATGAAAAACACAGGCTTGATTGGCACCTTGTTTCGAGTATTGGAAGTCGGCCAGGATGGCTTAGAGAAATACTACGAAAATGATAGCGATTTCTTGATCTTACCCGATACTTCTGAGTATCAATTTGAAGATTTCACCAAAGATCTGGAGTTATTGAAACTGGGATATCAAGCCACGATTGATGTCATGCCTGAACTCAAAGCGAGCTATTTAGAATTTATTACGAATGGCTAGAACCTGACCAAAGATAAAATCTAGCTTCTACTTAAATTCGAACTCCCGTTAACTGTTAAAATACTTAGTTACTCAGCTAAATCACGTTATCATTAACCATTGATTACAGCTTGGTGATAACGTTTACCGTGGAAGATATACAGACAATCCTTGATGAGATAACCTCAGAAGTCATTACTTTGCCGGCGTCCGGCAAAGTGGCATCTTACATTCCGCAACTAGCACAAGTAGACCCTAAAATGTTTGGTATTGCAGTTGCCTTGCCGAATGGTGAAATTTGCCAAGCTGGAGATGCACAAACTTCATTTTCTATCCAAAGTATATCCAAGGTTTTTACAACCACGATTGCGCTTCGTAAGTTTGGTGACGACATTTGGCAAAGAGTTGGACGCGAGCCATCCGGAGACCCATTTAACTCTATTGTTCAACTGGAAAGAGAAAATGGCAAACCACGAAACCCATTCATTAATGCCGGAGCTATTGCCGTAGCAGATACCATAATGGAAGGACGTTCACCTGAAGATTTGATCGATGAAATCATGCAGTTTATTCGCCTTATCGCAAATGATAGTAGCATCAGCATCGATGAAAAAGTCGCGCAATCAGAATTACTGACAGGAGATAGAAATGCTTCTTTAGCGCATTTCATGGCATCTTTTGGTCAGTTTGAGAACGCGGTAGATGACGTGTTGTGGGCATATTACAATCACTGCTCTATTACCATGAGTTGTAAACAATTGGCAAAAGCTGCGCTGTTTTTAGTTTCAGACGGCGTGGACAAGAGTAATGGGCTAACTGTCGTGTCAGAACAACGTGCACGTCGCATTAATTCACTAATGATGATGTGTGGGCACTATGATGGATCGGGAGAATTTGCGTTTCGGGTTGGTCTTCCGGGTAAAAGCGGTGTGGGTGGAGGAATCCTGGCAATCGTACCAGGCAAAGCTTCCATAGCTGTTTGGTCACCTCGTTTAGATAAAGTGGGTAACAGTCATTTCGGTACTTTGGCATTGGAAATGCTTACACAGAGAACTGGCTGGTCAGTTTTTGGGCATTAATTGAGCATTGATCCTAAATCTATTGCCGGTTATGACAGCAGATAAAACATCTTGGAATACCCAGTAAAGTATTAATATTTATACTATTTAGCATTTATGCAAGACAGTAAACATTATGACGTTTAGATTACTTAATCTTTCTGCCTTTGCGAGGCTTGTAACGTGGCGTAGTCCAGCCGAAAAGTAATGCGGCAGCCCTCAAGCCAAAAGCTAGAGATACTGCTACTAGAACGGATACCATTTCTGGTATTCCCATTGTTATTAAGAAAGTAAAACTAGCTGCTCCTAACAAGGCGGCGGTGATATAAATTTCATCACTTAACAGCACTGACTTTTCACCAGAGATAACATCACGAAAAATACCACCGAATGTAGCTGTGGAAATACCTGTTACTATCGCAGCATAAGGCGAGATTCCATATTCCAGGCCTATCATCGCTCCCATTACGCAATACGCTGCCATGCCCATCGCATCCAACCAGAGAAGTAATCGATAACGAAATTCAACAAGGTGAGCGGTAAAGAAAACAAGAATAGCTACTAATACACAAACACCAATAAACAGTGGTTGTTTAATCCAGAAAACAGGTAATTTTCCGAGGAGTAGATCACGTAAGGTTCCACCGCCTATTCCTGTGATTGAAGCAAGAAAGATAAAACCGACAATATCCAGGCGAATACGTGAAGCAGCCAATGCACCTGTTGCTGCGAAAACAGCAACACCAGCATAATCTAATAGATGTAAATAATTCATAATTACACCACCCCCCTACTTTTGAGTGACTTTTCATTTCGTTGTTTGAAATGACAAAAGGAACTTATGCTTTGCGGAATGATATTTATGCGGCTTCGCCTTTCCTTTGGATCAACGTTAAAAAACAACGTTGTTGTCTCACTGCGTTCGGCTCGTTTTTGTTTTTTGAAAACGTAAATAGAATTTATGCAGAGCTAGCGGGTTTTATTTATATAAAACAGGCGCTGGAGAATTGTTAGATTCCAGTAGTAGCTTGGTCACTGATGCACCAATGCGTTTACTGAGGCGTTCAAAAATATCTTTTTCAGGACTGAAGTTAACCATAGTTTCAGCACCGATGATGTCCCTTGCAACAGAAGCAGGGCTACCAAAACCGTCAACTAAGCCTAGTGCTTTTGCATCTTCACCCGTCCAGAATAAACCACTGAAAATATCAGGATCATTTTTCAATCTATCGCCACGGCCTGCTTTCACTGCATCAATAAAATGTTTGTGTGTAGTAGCCAGCAAATCCTTAACAAATGCTTCATCTTCTGGTTTACGTGGTGAGAATGGATCGAGAATGGACTTGTTCTCGCCAGCGGTCAATTCACGATTTTCAATACCGAGTTTTTTCATGGCTTCAACAACGCCAAACCCTTGCATACGCACCCCAATCGAACCAACTAAACTGGAAGGATTGACATAGATTTCATCTGCTGCAGAAATAATAAAATAGCCACCCGATGCGCACAGATCAGCTGCAACAGCGATTACCTTTTTCTCTTTATGAATATCACGCAAGCGTTTGATTTCATTATAAACATAACTTGATTGAACTGGGCTTCCACCAGGGCTATTACAACGTAAAATAATACCTTTCACTTTCTTATCAGCAAAAGCATCCTGAAGTGCAGGAATGATATTATCAGCACTGGCTTCAGCACCTTGCAAAATAACACCCTGAATATCCACCACTGCGGTATATGTAGGTGCAGTACTTAAACGCGAACTTTTAGACATGGCAGAACCCACAATCGCCATCGTCAGTAAAAACAGTAAGATCAAAGTCGCGAACTTAAAGAAAATCGACCAGCGACGCGAACTGCGCTGTTCTTTGATGCCAGCCATGGCAACATCTTTTAAAGCATCGATGGCTTGTTGGTTTTCATTATTTATCATGATGAATATAATATGGGTTATTGATTAGATTAAAAGGTCACCCCCCTACTTTTAGAGGGTTTTTAACTTACATAAATTTTTATTTCCCCCGATTGTGCTTTGATTTGCCCAGAGGCAAGGCGAAAGCAGCGCAGCTTATAAGTATAAGTGAGCACTTTCAACGCAGCTTCTGGGTAAAGCAGAGTGCAATCGGGGTAAATAATCAGACGTTGAAGCGAAAATGTACAACATCCCCTTCTTGCATAATGTAATCTTTACCCTCTAAACGCCATTTACCAGCCTCTTTCGCACCAGCTTCACCTTTGCACTCTATGTAATCATCGTAACCCACCACTTCTGCACGAATAAAACCGCGCTCGAAATCAGTATGGATTCTACCCGCACCATTTGGTGCAGTAGCGCCTTGCTTAACCGTCCATGCGCGGACTTCTTTTTCGCCAGCGGTGAAGAATGTTTGTAGGTGCAATAGCTGGTAACCTGCATTGATTACACGGTTGAGCCCCGGTTCTTCCAAACCAAGATCATCTAGGAACATGGCTAATTC
Organism: uncultured Gammaproteobacteria bacterium; assembly: GCA_963807855.1. Classification (GTDB taxonomy): domain Bacteria; phylum Pseudomonadota; class Gammaproteobacteria; order Thiotrichales; family Thiotrichaceae; genus Cocleimonas. The sequence goes on from CAWEEB010000047.1 coordinate 25,981, forward strand.
ATCATCTTCTAGTGAAGACATTTCTGCTTCCATTTCTGCACTTACCGCTACAACTTCAGCACCTTCTTTAGCTGCAATCTCTGTGACAGCATCAAGATAAGGATTATTTTCAAATCCGTCTTCTGCAACATTTGCCACGAAGAGTATCGGCTTGATAGTGATCAGTTGATATTCTTTTACTAGCAGTTTTTCATCATCGCTAAGATCGGCAGAACGAGCTGAATGGCCTTCTGCCAAACGCTCATGAATTCTTTCAAACACGGCAAGCTGTGCTTTTGCATCTTTATTGCCAGACTTGGCATTTTTTGTTGCACGGTGAATGGCTTTTTCTATGACATCTAAATCTGCCAGTGCCAAGTTCGGTATTGATGGTTTCGATATCTGAAACGGGATCGATTTTACCATCCACATGCACCACATCGTCGTTATCAAAACAACGAACTACCTGTGCAATCGCATCTGTTTCACGGATATGCGATAAAAATTTATTTCCTAAACCTTCACCTGATGCCGCACCTTCAACGAGACCAGCGATATCCACAAACTCCATCGTCGTCGGTAAAATTCGTTCTGGTTTAACTATTTCAGCGAGTGCATCCAGACGCGGATCAGGTACTGGTACAATTCCCACATTAGGTTCTATGGTACAAAAAGGATAGTTTTCAGCAGCAATACCTGCTTTTGTTAATGCATTAAATAACGTTGATTTACCGACATTGGGTAGGCCAACGATGCCACATTTAAAACCCATGTTAAATCCTCAAAAAGTCCACTTAGAAAACATGCTAAAAGTGGGGGGGTGTGTTTTAGTATTTAGTGATTAAATTTCTATGACTTAATCGGTATGCAATACGTTCATGGCCTTTTGATCATCACCTTGAATAATAAGTTTGACCACTTTCAAGGCACGGTCGATTGCATTATGAATTTCAATGTCATCGTTTTGGCTAGGTCTAGAAAGTACATAATCTGCTACTTTCTTGCTATCGCCCGGGTGACCAATACCAAAGCGCAAACGCGCGTAGTCTTTACCAATTTGCGCGTGTAGATCGCGTAAGCCATTATGACCGCCATGACCACCTGAAAACTTAAGACGCACAGTACCTACGGGCAGATCCAGCTCATCATAAGCAACTAACACTTCTTTCACGTTGATCTTGTAGAAGGAAGATATTTGATGCGCTGACAAACCACTACGATTCATAAACGTTGACGGTTTTAATAACCAGACCTGATTACCATCGATATTGGCCTTAGCAACTTCACCAGAAAACTTTGTTTCTGTTTTAAAGCTCGCACCATACTCTTTTGCCAGCTCGTCAATAAACCAAAACCCGGCATTATGCCGGGTTTTAGAATACTTTTCGCCTGGATTACCCAGACCTATAATCAGTATGATTGCTTGATCAGGCATAGTGAAATTAGCTTAATTTGATTAAGCGTCATCTCCACCTTCTGCATCATCTTCACCTGCAGCATCTTCACCCTCAACTTCTGTCTCTGGTGCTTCTGGAGCTTCATCTTCAATCTCTTCAACAGCTCTTGGTGCATGAATACTAACCACAAGGTGGTCATGATCTTCACCTTGAGAAAGTTCTGTAGACGTTACACCTTCAGGGAATTTGATATCCGATAAGTGCAAAGACTCACCCAGCTTAAGATCAGCAAGGTCAAGTTCGATGTACTCAGGTAGATTAGCCTGGTAAACAAACGATTTCGATATCAGAAAGGTTACGTGTAATTACACCGCCTTCCATCTTAACGCCGTGTGCCGTTTCTTCATTAATTAAATGTAATGGAAGAACAACCGTCATTTCAACGTCGTCTCTTACGCGCTGTAAGTCAACGTGCAAAACAAATGGCTTTGCTGGATGACGCTGAAGATCACGCAAGAATACTTTTTGCTTCTTACCTTCTAGTGTTAATTCAATAATTGCAGCGTAGAAACTTTCTTCTTGAAGGTTACGCATTAATTGATTTTCATTTAACGTTAAAGACCATGCAGGACGTCCTGCACCATATAATACTGCGGGTATTTTATTGACACGACGTAGGCGGCGGCTCGCACCTTTACCTAAGTCTTCACGCATTTCCGCAGCCAACTGATATTTAGTTGCCATTGTTACTACTCCAAATTGTGGATTGATGCGTTATTTATAAAATATTATATAAATATTCGTAAGCAATCCAAAAACAAAAAAGCAAAACTCGCGACCAAGTTTTGCAGCATTTTGTCAAGTAGATGCACTTTACAGTAACATCTCCTTAACGAATTTTTGAGACCTTTACACTAGTCGTCTACTAACTAGTCGTCTACTACATGTGCGAACAAGTCACTGACCGAATCATCATAGTGAATACGATAAATCGTGTCTGCAATGATGTCCGCTACAGAAAGCTGGCGGATTTTAGCACACTTTTGTGCTTTTTCACCTAACGGAATCGAATTTGTTACAACAATTTCATCCAGCTGAGATTTATTGAAATTATCAATTGCCGGACCTGAAAAAACGGGATGAGTAGCATAAGCTATAACCGCTTTAGCGCCGTGTTCCTTCAGGGCTACTGCTGCATGACATAAAGTGCCACCCGTATCCACCAAATCGTCGATCAAAACGCAGGTTTTGCCTTTCACATCACCTATAATATGCATAACCGCCGACACATTCGGTTCTGGACGGCGTTTGTCGATAATAGCCAGCCCAACATCACCTGGAAGGCTTTTGGTCATAGCTCTGGCTCTTACCACACCACCAACATCTGGCGATACAACGACGAGATCATCATAGTTTTTCTCTATGATATCTCTGAGTAAAACGGCGGAAGCATAAATATTATCTACTGGAAGATCGAAGAAACCCTGAATCTGATCTGAGTGCAAATCTACCGTCAAAACGCGATCGACACGACTTGTAGAGAGCATATCAGCGACTAATTTAGCTGAGATAGGAACGCGTCTTGAACGTACACGACGATCTTGTCGGGCATAACCATAATAAGGGATAACTGCAGTAATACGACCAGCAGAAGCGCGATATAATGCATCTACCATTATCAGTAGTTCCATTAAGTTATCGTTAGTAGGTGCGCAAGTCGGCTGTATGACAAAGACATCTCTACCACGAACATTTTCTAGAATTTCGACATGCGACTCGCCATCACTAAATTGTTTGACGGTGCAATCACCAAGATTGATGTCTAATAATTCTGAGACTTCTCGAGCGAGATCAAGATTCGCATTACCGGAAAAAATCATTATCCTGTCTGATTGTGACATGATCGATCTCTATTGAAGTTATGTAGGAATCAGCACATTGTCATACTTCTAACTAAATGGAAACATGACAATGTACTAATAAAATATGGCTGGGGCGGTAGGACTCGAACCTACGCATGCTGAGATCAAAACCCAGAGCCTTACCACTTGGCGACGCCCCAATATAAACTTACTTTACACTTTCTGTAACGCTTTTTAACGCTGCTATCATTGGCGATTGATTAAGCCCTTGTGCCACAAAGCCCTGCCAATTATTGGATGACTTTTTTAAAGCATCAAGCACCTGATTTGCTTCATCTTTACTATCAAACTTTGCAAAGATACAACTACCAGTACCCGTTAATCTCGCCTCTGAAAAAGAAGATAGCCATTCTAGCGCATTCGCTATTTCGGGATACTTCTTTTTAACAACTGACTCAAAAACATTTGACTGTTTTTTGAATACTGCGTTATTCAGAAAGCGCGTTATTGTGAGGGCATCACAATCTCGTGTCAATCCCTGATCTGCAAAAATTTCTGCCGTTGATACAGAGATATCAGGTCGAATCACCAAATACCATGATTCTGGCAAATGGATAGGCGTTAATAACTCTCCAATACCTTCTGCCCAGGCAGAATTACCATATACAAAAACTGGGACGTCAGCCCCTAGTTGCAGACCCAATTCTGCAAGTTGTTGATAGGTTAAGCCACAGTTCCAAAGCACATTCAGCCCATGTAACACTGTTGCTGCATCAGAGCTTCCACCACCTATTCCGCCACCTATAGGCAATTTTTTATCCAGAGTAATATCTGCACCCAATCCGGTTTTGGTATGTGACTGGAGTAATTTTGCCGCACGCACGCATAAATCAGACTCTAAAGGAATCTCATTCAAATCATTAAAATTTTTATTTGATTCGTTTCGAGTTATCTTCCCATCCTGACGAATTTCTAATGTGATTTCATCAGAAAAATCGAGCAATTGAAAAACCGTTTGCAGCAGATGATAGCCATCTTCTCGCTGTGCGGTTATATGGAGAAATAAATTGAGCTTTGCAGGTGCAGGTAACGTTATCTTAGCGGCCATTGAAATGGTTTAAATACCTTGCCATCGTTTCGCAATTAACTTGATATAGAGTTTATCTTTACTTCTAGTAAGAACAACCTTGCGCGGCATGGCTTGAGTACTATTGTTTAAATAATCCGAGTAACTTACTTTCCAGCCTGCCTGGTACAAGGTTTGTGGACGTCCTAAATTATCTAAAATTAATTGATCAACTTTATATTGGGGTGAAGTAACTCCCCTGACCCAGTACTGCATTCCCTTTACCGGAATTCTAACGCCAGATTGATTCAGTAATAAGCGCTCTTCATCGGTGTCGCGATAGGTTCTACCGTTATCAGCCAATAAAGTCACCCCCCCACTTTGGCGGCTTAATTTCGCAACTAAGGCTCCTGTTAATGGATTTGTAATTTGCATGGTATATCTATTGGCAGGTTGTTGTGCCCAACCGAGTCCGAAAATGTAATTTTCATCTCCATAGCGTAAGGAGATTTTACTGTTTAGATTCCAGTTTTGTCTGCGAGCCAAATATACCTGACGTTGCTTCCAGGCTGATTGCTTAACTGTTGGGTTTACCACCGATTTAGCCTGGGGTGGCTGGGTTCCATATTGTGTACAACCACCTAGTAAAATCATACTAGTGATTAGCAACACATGGGGCTTCAACCAAGAAACTAAGCTTATTGACATTACATTATCCTTTGAAAGATCAAGCCGTTACAAAATCATGTAACAAATAAAGGAGCCTCTGATTAAATCCTATAATATTCTGCAAGACTTCAGGCCATCATATTCTAGGCGCGCTTCGCAGGGAATGGTTGCTCCCTTCACAAGAAGTACAACAACGAAGATGATAGCCTGTAGCCTTGCCCTGCGGGGCTTGGCCAAAAACCCAGCCTCTGCGTTATTGTCATTTAAAAGACAATAAGCATTCCTGCATGACTATGCCTTGATTCTGGATTTTTGGCGTTGCCAGAATTTATGGGACTTGATCAGAGGCTCCTTAAGAACAAGCTAATAATAGTAACAATTTAGTCAGTCTAAGGTATAGGTCAATTTTGTAAATATTGCTTAGCTTCGTGTAATACTTTGTTATTGGGATATTTTTTAGTCATTTCTTTGTAAATACGAAGCGCTTCATCTTGTTTATCGTTTTCAGCCAAGACACTGATCAAATGGCTTGCTACTTCAGGATCTTTGATTAGCCTAAACGCCCTTCTCAGATATTTTTCAGCTTTAGTCAAGTCGCCGCTTTTAAAATGGACAAAACCTAAACTATCCATAATCACTGGATCGTGGGGCTTTATTTGATGAGCCTTACTAATATATAGTTTAGCTTCATCCAGGCGTTTGGTGTTTACCGACAACATATACCCTAATGCATTTAAGGCATCGGCATCATTGTTTTTAATAGACAGTACTTGATTGAAATCGTTTTCTGCAGCATTCAGATTCCTCATTCGTTCGTGCAACAAACCGCGGCGGTAATAATATTGAGCATTCAATGGAGATAGTTTTATTGCTTTATTATAATTAACAAGGGCTTGAGAATAGTTTTTGATGCTAAATGAATTATCCGCATCAAGCTTAAACCAGTAAGCCTTGTCGACAGAATCATTAGCAGCTTTCTGTTTTTTATCAAAGTAACGGGTAACACCCTCTTTACCTTTGGTTTTTTTCGTAATTAAAATAGCTTTTTGATGTGCATTTCTAAAAAAAGAACCACCATTAACTTTTTCATAATAGTTTAGCGCTTTTTCCAGATTGCCTTTCGCTTGTAATACTTCCCCAGAAAAATAGTCAGCATCGTAAAGATAGCTCTTAGCAGAGCGTAATTTAAGGATACTCTGTTGCGCATTAGCTAATTGCCCCTGATCAATTTGCAGTGCAATCAATGACTTCAGTAACTCGTTATTCTTTTCATGTTTTACAATCAACTTTTGCAAAATAGGTAGTGCTTTTTGTTTCTGTTTTTGTAAAACCAATAATCGTACCAATTCAAGTCGACTGCTGTCACTTGCCTCTGGATTATCTTTTATTGCCATCAACACATCGATAGCATCTGTATTTCTATTAAGTTTATGCAGGGCTTTTGCCTTCATTGTCATAACATCCACGAAATTCTGTGGATCAAGGTCTTTAATAGGTTCCAGCTCGAAGATTACAGCCTTATAATTCTTTGCTTTTAACGCCAGATTTGCCGCAATGAGTTTTTGCTGTTGATAATAAGTTTTACTTTGATGTTGTTTTATGAAATCAACAAACACACGATAAGCTTTTTCTCTATGAGTTTCAGCAGCTAACACAGAACCAATAAAAGTAAGCCCCTGGCTCACCTTAACTATATTGGCAGGTTTTAAAGTAGATTTAGATATCTTTTGAGCTAGCGCATCGGCTTCTTTTTTTGTTTCTTCATCTGATAATCCCTCATCTTGTAATGTGGTTTGCTCAACCAAGCCATTTATTGTGTGAAACTGTGCTGATGACAATTTAATCTTATTATTTCTAAGGTAAAGCAGCGCTAGATACTGTCTTGCCTCAAGGTCGTCGGGGGTTAATGCAACCCAACGTTCAGCGACCTGTAATCCTTTCGAGAGTTGTCCCGTTGCTGCAGCCAGAATTGTTACTCGTCTTGCAATAGATGGATCTTTACTCTCTAAAGCCAAGTGTTGATATTGTTCAACCGCAAGAACTTCGTCACCCATTTCTCTATAGATTTCAGCGGCAAGCGCTCGAAACAGAAATTCAGCTTTAAAATTGCCTGATTCTGTATTCTCCTGATTTAATACGCGCGCCTGTACAGGAGAAACTAAAATCAGAAAAATGAACAGCATTATGCCAAAGAAAGAAGCAATCAAAGATTTACTATTTGTAACAGAATTTCCAAAACACAAGGCTTGACTACGATGTAGTGTAGAGAAAAAATACCGTTTAAAAATAGCAAATATCATATAAAAATCCTTCCCTGGATCATTGAAACCGCTTAGAAACTGTATCGAAAATCATATTACCGATACACTAACTATAGTTTACATAGGCAAACTATGCTCAGTTGACTATAAAGAATGAAGTCGAGTTATCATCAGCTAACTGGTAGATAAAATAAAACCGCCTATAAGTAGGGGGGTGTATTTATAAAATAAAGCAGTAAACTTAGTCTGTAATAACCCCCTGAATTCACGCTATAATCGCGCCCCTATGTCTTTACGTGTTATTGGAATTAATCACAAAACCGCGCCAGTCGCAATCCGCGAGAAAGTTGCGTTCTCGCCAGATGGTTTGGCCCAGACACTTACTGAGATCAATGGCGACATTCAAAGTAACAATAAAGAAAACGAAGTAATCATTCTATCTACCTGTAATAGAACAGAAATTTATACCTATTCTAATTACACTGAAGACCAGATTTTAAGTTGGTTCTCAAGCCAAGATGGGATGGATAGCCAAAGTATAAAAGAATATATTTACAATCATGCTGAAGGTGATGCCATTAAACATGTAATGCGTGTCGCAAGTGGATTGGATTCTATGGTACTCGGTGAACCGCAAATATTTGGCCAATTAAAGGGGGCACTAAAAACTGCGGCAGAAAAAAAGACTGCTGGCACTACGCTGAAACGTTTAATGCAGCATGCATTTTCAACAGCAAAAAAAGTACGTACTCAAACCGGCATAGGGACCAATCCTGTTTCAGTCGCTTTCGCTGCGGTAAACCTGGCAAAACAGATATTCAGCAATTTAGATAACAAAACCGCTTTATTAATTGGTGCAGGTGAAACTATTGAACTGGTCGGAAAACATCTGAGTAACGCTAATATTGGCAAAGTGATTATTGCCAATAGAAGTGTAGAGAAGGCGACCCAACTTGCTAATGATTTCAATGGCCTAGGTATTACTTTACAAGAAATCAGTGACTACTTGCCAGAAGCCGACATTGTTATTTCTTCTACCGCTGCACCGATGCCAATTATTGGTAAGGGTACGGTTGAAGCCGCTTTGAAAAAACGCAAACACAAACCTATTTTCATGGTTGATATCGCAGTACCAAGAGACATCGAAGAAGAAGTCGGCGAGCTAGATGACATCTATTTATATACCGTAGATGATCTTCAATCTGTGATTGAGGATAATTTAAAATCCCGTCAGGAAGCTGCTCTTTTAGGCGAAGAAATGATTGCCGAAGAAGTAGAGAGCTTTATGGGCTGGATGCGTGCTCAAGACCAGATGAGTTTGATTAAAAGTTATCGCGATAAAATTAGCACCATCCAGGATGAAACTTTGGATAAAGCACTTAAACTACTCAAAAATGGGTCAACAGCTAACGAAGCACTGTCATTTCTTGCGCACACTCTGACCAATAAACTTGCCCATGATGCAACCGTGGCAATGAATAAAGCGGCACATTCTGGTGACCATAGATTACTTGAAGCTTCAGATAAATTACTTAATCTTTCACCAGCAACGACAGCCAAAACCAAGTCAACTGGCGAACCAATAGACGAATCCATAGACAAGGAAAACAATAAACAGTGAAAGCCTCTATTTTAAATAAACTCGATACGCTGAGCGATCGACATGAAGAAATTGCTGGATTATTGGCGGAGCCAGAAGTTATGGCTGATCAAAACCATTTTCGTGCGCTTTCTATGGAATACAGCCAGTTAGAACCTTTAGTTGTCGAATATAAGAAATATCAGCAAATTATAGAAGACAAAGAAACGGCTGAAGAGATGCTTACCGACCCAGAACTTAAAGACATGGCGAAAGAAGAGCTTTCTGAGATTAAAGATTCTCTTGAAGAATTCGAATTAACTCTGCAGAAATTACTACTACCGAAGGACCCTCATGATGATAGCAATATCTTTCTGGAGGTTCGCGCAGGAACCGGTGGAGATGAAGCAGCAATTTTTGCTGGAGATCTATTCCGCATGTACTCACGTTATGCGGAACGAAAACGTTGGCAAGTGGAAATCATGAGCCAAAATCTGGGCGAACACGGCGGCTACAAAGAGATTATTGCCAGAATTGTTGGTGCCGGTGCATATTCTCGTTTGAAGTTTGAATCCGGTGCACATCGAGTACAACGCGTTCCTGAAACCGAATCTCAGGGTCGAGTTCATACTTCTGCCGCGACTGTTGTGGTAATGCCAGAACCTGATGAAGTTGAAGCTCAAAACATCAATAAAAATGACATTCGGGTAGACACATTCAGAGCTTCTGGCTCAGGTGGTCAGCACGTTAACAAAACAGATTCAGCTATTCGAATCACACATTTACCCACAGGCATCGTTGTTGAATGTCAGGATCAACGTTCGCAACACAAAAACAAAGCGCAAGCGATGTCAGTATTACAAGCTCGAATTCTTGAAGGAGAACGCTCAGTTCAAGATGCTGAGCAAGCCGAACAACGCAAATCATTAGTCGGTAGTGGTGATCGATCTGAAAGAATTCGTACCTATAATTTTCCTCAAGGCCGGGTATCGGATCACAGAATCAATCTAACTTTGTATAAACTGGATGAGTTTGTATCCGGTGATCTGGATCAGATAATTGATCCATTAATTAACGAATATCAAGCAGAACTATTATCAGCGTTGAGTGAAGAAAATAGCTAACAACCTTGAAAAGGTTAAGTATGAGTCACCCCCCTACTTTTATGCGGTTTTTACAAAACCCCTCTCTTCGTGTAGCCGTTGCTATGCTCCAACATTGTCTCGGCTGCGCCACGGCCAGACTGTCTATTAACTTATGACAGCTAATACGATTAAAAGTGTTCTAACTCATGCGAGAAAAGAGTTGGCAAGTATTTCTGACTCGCCTTGTTTAGATACCGAGCTAATGCTGGCTCATTGTCTTAAGAAAAACCGAACCTACTGCCACACTTGGCCCGAGCACGAATTAACAAAATCAGAACTAGGTTGTTTTGAAGAAGCAATGGCACGTCGAAAAGATGACTACCCGGTAGCTTATATTCTTGGAAAAAAATCATTTTGGACGTTTGAAGTGGAAGTCACCCCAGATGTTCTGATACCCCGACCCGAAACTGAGTTGTTAGTAGAAGTCGCGTTAGAAAAAATTACTGATATACAAAACCCTAAGATTCTGGACTTAGGAACAGGTTCAGGTGTAATTGCTTTAGCACTGGCATCTGAAAGACCAGATGCTTCAATAGTCGCGTGTGACAGCTCAAAAAAAGCACTAAAAGTGGCAACAAGAAATGCTGTTAATCTTGGATTAAATAAGCAAATAGAATTCATTCATTCTATCTGGTTTGAAAAAATTATAGACAAAGACTTCGATATGATAGTTTCAAACCCGCCCTATATAGCAAGTCAGGATAAGCATCTAAAAGAGTCTATTCGTCATGAACCACTAACCGCGTTAGTCGCTGATAAAAATGGCATACAGGATATTGAAAAAATTATTAAAGACAGTTCCTCAATTTTAGAAAATGAATGCTGGGTGATTATAGAACATGGCTTTGACCAAAGCGTTCAAACTCAACTATTATTCTCTAAATATGGATTAACAGAACCACTTACTTACAAAGATTTGAATAATAATCCTCGCCTTACTTTGGCAAGGTATAGCGCTTCTACTAAATAAAATAAACAAAAAATGCTCTAAAAGTAAGGGGGTGGCATTAAATTTTATCACACCTTTACTTTTAGAGCATTTTTCTTGGTTATATGATAAAAGACCTTAATTTATAGAAGGTCCTTCCCATCACTCATCTACTTCCAACAGGTTCTAATTGTATCTGCAGTTGCACCTGTTACAGTAATTCCTTTTTGGCCAACGTTATTTAGTGTGAAACCAAGACAATAGGCATCGTTTGCTTGAGACTTGCCAGAAACTGGAGCAGCCGTTAAAGTGTATGCAGTACATGCATCTGCAGCTAATCCAGTACAAGCTCCACCAGCATTATCTTGAGTACTTATAGAAATAGTATATTCACCTTGCTCTGAAGTTACTGTTGCACCCATACCAAGACCACCTGTACCTGTAGTCAAATCTTTAGCATAACTCAGATTCTGTACAAAATAACTTTCCTGCATTTGCGCAAGTCTTAATAACTCGACCTTGGCATCAGCACGTTTACCTTTACGCACATAACTCATATAAGATGGTGTTGCTATTGCTGCAATAATCCCGACAATTGCAACCACGATCATCACTTCCATCAGGGTAAAGCCCTTACTATTTTTTATTTTTCATACTACTTAAACCTCTTATTTGAGTATTTTTATTGTTCGTTATCTATCCAGTAAACGCGTGGCAATGAATCGGGTACTGCAGCTACCTGCTGGGAGGAGGTGGTGGTAATGGAGTCGTACAAATTCTACCGACACGTATCTTTTCTTTAGGCTTACAATCACCTTGTTTACAAACACTTCCATCTGCTGCTAGCAAATCCTCAATGATTATTTGAGGAGTACCGAGTATTTCACCTGTTGCTGCGGCAACATTGGTTTGCTTCAACACCGCAAATAAATCCATATATATAAAGTCTGGCCTGATTCGTATTACTAGGATTACAAGCATCCGCAACTACATGATGTGGTGCCAAATGTTGTAAACATCACTTTATTTTGGTAAGTGACAGCTGTCGATAATACTTTTTCACCTGTAGTGCTCGTTAATTCTTTATACCAGCCTTTAAAATCAGGTTTACTGGAATCTGAAACAGTCGAAACAGGGGCTGTTTTAAATCACCTTGTTGATTTTATCTTCGGTCGGTAGACTCAGCACTTCTCTGTCATATAAAACAAAAAACATATCTTTAGCATTATCGTTCAGAGGATCAGTTCGATCGCCACTGCCTATTGCAACAGTAGCAACGAACTTTGCCCTTGCGTCTTGAAAATTGCTACATCAGGCTCTTCAAAGAACTTGCGTTTGTCGATCACCAGTCTTTAATTCGGCAAATTTATGCATCTGTGCTTTTGTAATATCATCATTATCTGTAGTGTCCGCATTATAATTAGAAGCATTTAAATCTACTCTCCATATATTTGCATCGGTATCACCAAAATAGAGACGATCTATAGAACCGTTTCTATCTATATCCAGAGCACGGATTCTTGAGGGAACAGCATTATCAATTTTATCTGGAGCCAGGGATGAATCTGCTTCAGCAATTTCAGTACTCCACACATGGGAGCCATCTAATGCATTCCTGATAAATACTGCATTACCACCCGCTATTTCGTCGCCGTCTGTATCTTCATTGTATCCACCACCAAAAACTACGACAGGTTTAAGATTTGTATGCGGTTTCCACTTTAATTGTGCAACAACCGGCTGTGACCATGTATGCCCTAGATTGGCTAGATATGGAGAGGTGTTATTAATTTTCCAGACCAGTTGCGGATTATCCGGATCAGTTACTTCAAGTGCAAAGTAAGACATTCCTCCACGGCGCAAGCCAAAGAATATATAAGCTTTCTCGTTATTAGAAGTATCAAGTACACTATTTCCAACTTTAGAATAATCTGTACTATTTGTTTCATCAATCCAAAGCGTAACCGGTCCATCAACACCATACATATGCCCTGAAGTGGTTAAATTGCCTTTAAACTGTCTATCTATATTGCTTAATAATTCACTTGGCATATAGGCAAATGCTTCGGTGCCATTGTTTGCATTAGTTACATCATCATAATCGTTGATAGCGTGTAAGTACCCTTCATTACTACCCACAAAGATGATATTACGACCACCAGCGATATGTAATTGCAACGGCTTACTATGAATGATGTCGCCCATGTGATAACGTGGCGTTCCATCCAGATTATTTCCTTTGATAAAATTGATAAGGCCTGTTCGGTATGCATCTGTCATGGAAGCATTACCTAGTAATGATTTATGCAACGGAATCATTCAAAACCTGGAGATTAGCTGAAGTACCTAGATTGTTATTGTCAGTAAAAATGTTGCGTGTAGCGGGATCTATTTTATTCGCCGCACCACCACTTTTTACGGCATCTGTAGATGCCACCGCAGACCAGAAGTCTCTTGCTGTTTGCAGTAATGCACCCGATGCATCAACCGCAGCATTGCCGTCAGCATCGGTAAGGACACCATTAACAAGTTTGTATTTCTTCAGATTTCCGGGCCATACTAGAAGTTATACCATCAAATACAGGGACATAAACAAAGTCACCGTGAGTTAGTAGATTCGTAGTATCTAACACTATAGGTAGGAGCAGAGAATGATCTCGCTTTGCCACTAAGGCTGATAATTGCCTGCTTAAACGCATCTGTAAGTTCAGCTCTATCATTTGCATTGACAAATGCCCCGTTACCCTTGGTAGCAATATCATTTAAATAAATGGAAGCTGGTGAGCTTGTAGGCAATGCTAAGCCCACAGTGTAAGTCGCTACAGTCTGATCACCATCAATACCACTATTAAGGTCTTCATTGGCCAAATATTCTGCCAGTTCAGGTCCACAGCGACCATCGTCACTACCACTATCACAGCCGTTAGCATAAGTGCCAATCATAGAAGTAACCAAACTGGCACTCTGGTTTTCTGTCGGAAAACCATCCGATAAAAGGATTATGCCATTCTTTGCGCATTCTTCGACGATTGGGGAATTGTAGATTGCATTACCAGCTACACTAATTGTAGTCTTTACATTATCAGGACACTCTGGTACAAGCTTCCACTGGAAAGTCACAGGTGTAGGTATCCGCAACATCACATCGTATTTACGCTTATATCTTCCTTACACCTGACCCGGGTATTGCTTCTACACGCAGTCTCACCTTCATCATTAGTGGTACAACTGGTTGCGGAATAGGTTGAACAAGTGTGCCAGGTTGGAGTTTGCGCCATCACAAGCAGCAGTTGTATTAATGTTGCTTGCACAATAACGATTATAAGTAATCGTTTCGGGGGTGCAATTAGTACCGAGACCACAGCTAGCTCCGGAAGTTACACAGGTGTTGCCGGTATTGGTTGTACAATTAATACCACCGGTAGGGTCTGTCCGGGTCTGCCTAATATTATTCGTAGAACAGCTCTCGGTCAGTCCACAGGATCCCTTGACACAAGATACTCTGCTGCTAGCATCACAGACTGGTGTTGTCGGTTGTACTAGTCTCGGTATAAGGAGCCCGTATAAGTCGCTGGATGTGCAGATCGTATATCACTGGCAATCTGTCTTCCCCAATGATACGTTGTCTCCACGAAAATAACGCGCTGCCTCATATACAGGCATCCACGATAGGGGTTTTGCCACCGGCATTCCAGATTGTTGTATCCGCTGACAGTAAACTTAAATACTGTCGTGTATCCATTGCACCCTGCTGCCGGCATATAACTATATCTGGACTTACTCCTGGGTGAATAAAACCAGACTTACTTAAAATAGTCTGTGCATCAGTACCAATAAGAGGAGCAACCGGATAGTTAATTCCATGAGCCAGACCTTTACCGACGCCACTTTGGGCATCGCCAGAAAACGTAGTTAGACCAATATTAATTCTATCAAAAGCGGGTCGGCCACGATATCCTGAAATGCGCCTCTTAGAACCTCTAATCGTGTTGGATCACTTCCTGAAGGGGCATTATCATAGTTTAGATCCCAGTTCATGCTGCCGGATAGATCCATAACGAAAAGCACATTGGCATTTGTCAGCACTTCTTGATTAATTATATCGATATCATCAGCAGTCGCGACCACTGACAGGCTTAACAAGATTAATCCTGATACTAGTTTTTTGATAAGTGTGATCATTTTACTAACCTATTATTTTAATTTTTAATCGTTTTATTTTGAAAACTAAATCTTACAATTTGCTTTATGGCTTAGGTATTTGAACCGCACGACCTTCGGTATGTCTATCTCTGGCAGCAGTCGCAGCTAAACTACTTTGTGCAGTCACTTTAAATACCTGATAATTAAATTCTGATGAATTAGCAAAGCTATTAAATACCGGACCATTGAGTATTCCTTCAAATTCGATCGTAGCGGAGGAATTCATTTTACCGCCACCGATAACATCTTCTGCAGGAAAATTTGATGCCGCAATCGTTGATGGTGCACCTCGATTAGTTGCAGGTGCAATCAGATTAAAATGGTTTTTATTTGAAGTCGATCGACTTAAAGCAGACTCCGCACCCTGAAAAACCAGCACCGAGAAGATACTATTGCCTGAAACCTGGGTATCATTACTAGACATACGAACAGCACTTACACCCAGCATGGTAATGACTAACAGCATAATCATCGCCATCACCAAGGCCATGCCCTTCTGGCTGTTTTTTACTGGTCTGATATTTATTGAATGTTTCATGTTTTTACTCATTAAATCTCATTAATTTAAGGAATTACGTAAACTGATAGTGGTACTAAAAACCGCCCGCTGAAAACGATCAGTTGGCGTTGTATGTTCATAATCCAGTAAAGTGAATTTTTCTTGTTCAGCTTTATCTTTCACTTCTCTTAAAGTACGAGCTAAAACGGCAATTTGAATATTGATAACATTATTCCATAAAGTACCAACATCATTTGCGTTAACATAACGATCAACAAGATTATCGTCATTGGCATCAACACCATAGAGTATCTGCATATTTTCGATGCCTTCTGCAATTAGTTGTGCAGCGTTATCACGCGAACCAGCACACTTTAAAGTTTCATCCGCAGCATCCAAATAAAAAGCACTGTATATTTTTGAAGCGTTTATAGATAAACCTGGACCAAGTTGACAAGTTGCTGGCAATGTACCACCGGAACAATCTGTAAACACATCACTATCACCAAGAAAAATAACACCAACGCTGTCTCCGGAATTACTATCATTAGTCACATTATTAGGAAATATTCCAGTATTAATTACACTCGGTACACCACAGGCAACAGATTTTACATCAGCAGCAGCGGCGATAAATTTATCTTCTAATGGTGTTCCATTTGAGGACGTATAGCCCGTATGCTGTAGTGTATTAGACATAACCTCTAATGCAATCCGACCATTATCTACGAGTAATGAATACTGATCTCTTTCGATACTTGATTTCTTACTTGAAATATATGTCGTGGTAATTCCAGCCAATAAGAACAGGCCAATAATCATCGCGATTAATAATTCGATAAGAGACAAACCAGATTGCTTTGTTTTAATAGATGCTAGGTGAGTTTTAACTATTACTGCCTTCATCTAATGATCCTCGTTGTCACTAATAAAGATTCTGAAGTGCCATCCGCGTCGACATCTACTGTCTCCTGACCAATTGCTCTTTCTGTCCATCTAACATTAAATTGAACATCCCCAGCAGTGCAATCACCGGCTGGGCATGTTATATCAAGTCGGCCATTTACTAAGGAGATAATATCGCCGGCAGCAGTAGATTTAATGCCACCTGTGCTTGGAGCTGAACCTGCTTTGTAGCCACACATGACGTTATGCAGATCAACTTTTGCAATATCGGCTACTGAGCAGTTTGATGCAGATGTGTTACAAACAGGTAAGTCTGAACAATCCACTGATGCATTACTAGCGACATAATCGCCCGCGATTACAGCTTGCTTGTTTGAATGCATTCTTTCAGTCAAATCCTGCACGATAGCCATAGCCTGTTGTTTCATATATGACTGATGAGTCCCTTTCATACCTACAATCTGCAAACCAGCGACACCCAAAAGTCCTATCGACAGAATGACAGCTGCAACCATGACTTCAATCAAACTAAAGCCAATTTGCTTCTTAGATTGCTTACAAGTATTGCCTTTAATTTGAATACATTTGGAAGTAAGTTTATTCACTCTTTATCTCAAATTATTTTTATATTTATGTTGTATTATCTAGTGATCGATAGGTGCTGACATTCATCGTATTTGTATAAAAGTCTATAACTACAACTAATGAATATTGGCAAAATACCTGTTTAATTTGAAACAGAAACCACAAACAACAACTCTATTATTTTTAACTATTATAACTGTATGTTTCTTAAGCTCAGTTGAACCAAGCTGATTTATTGGTTAATAATTCTACATTTTCTTTAGCATAATTAGTATCTTTTATCCAATATCAAGACTAGCGGTAGACAGTAATAGATAAAAGGTAAAATTCATATCACCCCCCTACTTATAGGCATTTTTTAAGGTTTTATATGCCTCACTTAATTATGACCAGTTAATAATACTTACCTCATATCCTATCAATTAAACTATAAAAATAGCTCTTTTCCCAATAGCTTAAGATTTCTTCTATGTACTTGGTAATTTGGATCACAATCAGCAACCAGATCCCAAAATCGCGATGAGTGATTCATTTCAATAGTATGACAAAGCTCATGAATCATCACGTATTGCACTACCTCATCTGGCATAAACAGTAATTTACAGTTTAGATTGATATTTTTTTTACTTGAGCAACTTCCCCAACGTGTTTTCTGGGCCCTGATACTCAAACCGTTATAATGAAAACCATGCTCTTCTGCCAATTGCTCGAGCATCTGTTTAAATATTACTTTTGATTTTTTTTTGCACCACTGATTAATTACATTATGTAATTTCGTGATATCAGAAGTATTACCTGAAATGATTAAATTGGAACTATCACGTTCATTCAAACGTATTTGACTGCTATATTGATCTACATATTCAATGTCCCAAAGCTCATTCAATAAACGCAAATTCAATCTGGATGGGATAATTTCTTTCTCTGTGATTGATAGCTTATTCAGGTTTCTTTCAACCCATTCAGATTTAGACCGAATAAAAGAATGCCCTAAGCTGTCAGAAGTGCCCTTTGGAAGAACTAGGCTTAACTCACCAGTATTGGATAGTTTTATACGAATATGTTTGGCTCTACCAGAACGAACGATTAGGTAGGAATAATTACCCTTAGAAAGTGCTAAAGAATATGTATCACTCTTCAAGTTCTTTTTGTGCCCTAGGCCAGGAATTAATAATTGCATGGATCAATGTTGCCAATGGAATGGCAAAGAATACCCCCCAAACACCCCATAAACCACCAAATAACAATACAGCAGTAATAATTGCAGCTGGGTGTAAATTTACCATTTCAGAAAATAGTAAAGGTACCAGTAAATTTCCATCCAGAAATTGAATAACCCCGTAGGCAATTATGACGTATAAGGTTTCCGTAGAATAACCCCATTGAAAATAAGCAACAATCGCTACAGGCAAGGTAACAAGTGCTGCACCCACATAAGGGATTAATACAGAGATACCAACAGCAAATGAAAGCAGCATGGCATAATTTAAATTGAAGACCATAAAGGTGATATAAGTAATTACCCAAACTACTACAATTTCAGCAAATTTACCCCTTACATACCCCGCAATTTTGCCATTCATTTCGTGCCAAACCTGAGATACTAAAGACCTATCTTTGGGCAAAAAGGCTTTAAACCAATTGATAATGATTTCTTTATCCTTAAGAAAAAAGAATATCAACAGAGGCACTACAACCAGATAAACCATGAAAGTAAGTAAATCTGAAACGGAAGATAAAGAGAAGCTCACGACTGCTTGAGAAAAATCAGTAATCTGGGTTCTTATCCCTATCAACAATTCACTGACCTGTTGTTCAGAGATTACATTAGGATATTTTTCGGGCAACTGCATTAATAATGCCTGCCCTTGAGCAAACATTTTTGGAATCTCGAGAACAAACTGGGTGGCTTGTCTAATCAACAAAGGCGCTAAAATAAACAACACTATTAATAATAGAATGATAAATATACTAAAGGTAGAAAGTATCGCAACTAGTCTAGGTACTTTGTGTTTTTTTAATATACTTACCGCACCATCAAGCAAATAAGCAATAATTATTGAAGCCAGCAATGGTGTTAGAACATCACCAATGACATATAAAATAGTCGCACCTAACACTAGCAATAACGCTAATATGGCAACCTGGGGATCTGTAAAATGCCGGCGATACCAGTCATTAACGAGTTTTAACATAATTTAAGCTGATCTCTTCTGTACTTTATTATTATTTATAATGAACTAGGTATTTTTGTCTTTATATTCTTTTAAAAACACGTCTTCAAGTTCATCGATAATTTTTTCTGCTTCCCTTCCTTGTATCATATGTGCAGTCATTAGATCAGAAATTGGATGCAAAATATTATCCTTATCTACCATAGGGTAAGTTTCACTAAGCCTCTTAATGGCTTTTATAACGCTTTCATCATCAGGACGTTTGATATCAAGCGGTTCCGTCATTTTCTGCTTTTTATCTCCCTGCTCCAGATTTTAGTTCATCATCATTTTCCTGAGAAAGTAAAAATTCAGCGAAAGATATTAAAGTCTTTTGCTTAGAAGTATCAAGCGCTTTAAATAGCTTAATTAGCTTTCGCTCTGATTTACTGCCTTGAATAGGCATCGTTGGCAACATTGATTTCTACTCTACCGTTAAATATTTATTACTAAAGGCATTAAAACTAAATAATACCATGATAAGCAAAATATCGGACGAAAAAACAGACAAAAAAATCGGAGAACATAGTCTCCGATTCATTAGCTAACAAGCATGTGCTACAGCTATCGAGCAGGGTTATTGATTGTTTTTGCAGTAGGCTCTGGCAAACTCTAATAGTTCTTCCATTGTTCTTACGCGGAATTTCTGACGCTGTCTTACAAAAGAAAACTCTCTACTAAGAGGAGGATCAAGCGGGATTGTTACCAAGGTACCAAGCTTTAACTCCTTAGCTAAACTCACACTAGATAAAACTGAAATACCCATACCAGCCTGAATTGCACCCTTTATGGCCTCAGGACTGCCAAGTTCCAAACAAGCCTTCAGTGCATGCTTGCCTACACCTTGCGCTCTTAGATGATCAGCAATCACTTCTCTTGTTCCTGATCCTTCTTCACGACAGATAAAAGGATAATCGAGCATCTTCTTTAACAGAAATAGACTTTTGCTTAGCCAACTCATGATCTGGAGGTACAACAACAACCAGATCATCTTTTCTACAAATCTCTACTAATAGATTTTTGTTGGTTACAGGTCCTTCTACTACACCCAAATCGATGACATTATTCTCTACCATCGAAACAATGCCTTCAGTATTAGAAACACGTAGTCTCAATAAAACTTCAGGGTTTTTTGCATTGAAATCTCCCAACAAAGCCGGAAGCATATATTCTGATATGGTCGTTGAAGCCCCAAGTGTTAACGAACCACTAATACTACCTGTTATCTCGCGAATAGCATTTTCCATTTCTGAATATTTTTCAAAAATGACTTCTGCATATTCAAACGCGACATGGCCAGCCTCGGTAAGGCTAACCCGGTTATGAGCACGATCAAACAATCTGGTATCGAATTGTTCTTCTAGCTGGCGTATCTGAAACGTTACAGCAGGTTGTGTCATGTGAAGTACTTCAGCTGCTTTTGTAAAGCTCAGTAGTCTCGCTACAGCATGAAATACCTGTAATCTCCTATCTGACATAGGTCTTTATTCTCCTAAATTAAATCGTACTCGCAATATTAAAGCCAAGGTATATTTTTTTATTATTATCCTAAGCAACTATTATTATATAACAACTAACTTATATAGTAGGCTAACTCTCTAAAAAAGCAAGCAACGAAGAACTTTTTTAAATCCTTCTTAGAAAATATTTTTATAACAAAATACTTTATTTTGACGCTATAAAATAATTATATAACCTTTGATGACTCTACTCTATTATTAAAAATACTTAAGTATCGTTTAAAATGATACCGTATCAACTGATAAACTACTTTTGATTTTTCTCGCGATCGGCTTGAGAAACCACTGTATTTTCTGACGTATCTAACTTAGGTGAATTTCCGGGTATTCTCGGATCATCATCATCCATTAGGATACGATGAGCAGGACCTTCCATATCATCATATTGACCACTTTTGACAGTCAGTACAAAAGCAAAAATAACAATCAACATGACCAAAACTCCGATCAGAATAGTCATTGATAAAGCACCCATATTTTTTATACCCTAAATTCACTTAATTTGATTTAAGCTGATTTTTTAATATTTCTAATTAACTAATAGCTTGAATTTTAAACCATTGATCTTTTTATAGTAAACACTTCAAGATATTAATACTGACTGCAATTGATATGCCAACTCTGTAAGTATATGTTTTTTAAATATAAATTTAATAAGCAAATTTTAAGATACAATATATAGCGACATTTGTTGACATATCATAAGACAAGTTTTGCTTAAAAGGTTCAACAGCGCTTGCCAAATATAAGCTACATATTACATTATGTTGAACGACAAAGAATAAAGATGAGGAATCATCAATAATTATTAATTTGTGAGAAGTCGTACTCGTACGCACATTTAAACATAAAGATAACCCAACAGGAGAAGCACATGTCAGAAATTGTACACCCCGTATCTGCCGAGTTTGCAGCAAATGCAAACATCAATGCTGAGCAGTATCAGTCAATGTATAAAGAGTCTATTGAAAACCCCGATGGATTCTGGGCAGAACAAGCAAACAAATATGTATCTTGGTTTAAACCTTGGGATACTGTTTCGGACTGGAGCTTTGATGAAAAAGACCTTCATATCGAATGGTTTAAAAATGCCAAACTGAATGTTTCATATAATTGCCTGGACCGTCACCTGGAAAAACGTGGTGATCAAGTCGCGATTATCTGGGAAGGAGATAGCCCAGACGAAGACCGTAAAATTACTTATAAAGAACTACACGAAGAAGTGTCACGTTTCGCTAATGTATTAAAAGATCGCGGCGTACAAAAAGGGGATCGTGTATCACTTTATCTACCTATGATTCCAGAAGCTGCTGTTGCTATGCTGGCTTGTACCCGTATCGGTGCTATTCACTCAATCGTATTTGGTGGTTTCTCACCTGATGCATTAGCAAGTCGTATCAATGACTCTGATTGTAAAGTAGTTATTACTTCTGACCAATCAATGCGTGGCGGACGTAAAATCCCACTTAAAGTAAACGCTGACACGGCAATCGAAAACTGCCCTGGTGTAACTACCTGTATCGTCGTTCGTCGTGGTGGTGAAGACGTAGCATGGACTGAAGGCCGTGATGTTTGGTACGACGAAGCTATTGCAGCTGCAAGCCCGGACTGCCCACCAGAAGAGATGGACTCTGAGGACCCACTATTCATCCTTTACACATCAGGTTCTACTGGCACCCCTAAAGGTGTACTTCACTCAACAGGTGGTTACCTGGTTCAAGCTGCAATGACTCACGAAGCGGTATTTGATTACAAAGATGGGGATGTTTACTGGTGTACAGCCGATGTTGGTTGGGTAACAGGTCACACTTATATCGTTTACGGCCCGCTAGCTAATGGTGCAACGACCTTGATGTTTGAAGGTATTCCAACTTACCCTGATATCTCACGTTTCTGGCAAGTTGTTGATAAGCATCAAGTTAATATTTTCTATACGGCTCCAACAGCAATTCGTTCATTAATGGGTGCTGGTAACGAGCCTGTTGAGAAGACATCACGCGAAACATTACGTGTACTTGGAACTGTAGGCGAGCCAATCAACCCTGAAGCCTGGGAGTGGTACCACGGCGTTGTTGGTAACGGCAAATGCCCTATCGTTGATACCTGGTGGCAGACAGAAACAGGCTCACACATGATGTCACCTTTACCAGGTGTGCATGCATTAAAACCTGGTTCTGCAACAGCGCCCTTCTTTGGTGTCAGCCCTGTATTACTCGATGACGAAGGTAATGTTATTGAAGGTAACCCAGCTGCGGGCAACCTTGCCATTGATAAACCTTGGCCTGCAATGATCAGAACTGTCTTTGGTGATCACAAACGTTTCTATGAGACATACTTCTCAATGTTTAAAGGCTATTACTTCACGGGTGACGGCGCGAAGCGTGACGAAGATGGAAACTACTGGATCACAGGACGTGTTGACGATGTATTAAACATATCAGGACACCGTCTAGGTACGGCTGAAATCGAAGCCGCTCTTACCTTACACGAGAAAGTAGCGGAAGCAGCAGTGGTAGGTTACCCCCATGAACTAACAGGCCAAGGGATCTACGCTTATGTAACGTTGATGGATGGCGAAGAAGGATCCGATGACATGAAAGCGGATCTAGTCAAACTAGTACGTGGAGAGATCGGACCAATCGCAAAAATCAACATCATTCAGTTTGCACCAGGATTACCTAAAACTCGTTCTGGCAAGATCATGCGTCGTATCTTACGCAAGATCGCTGCGAATGAAGTGGATGGTTTAGGTGATACATCAACACTTGCTGATCCATCAGTGGTTGATGACTTAATTGATAATCGCGAAAACCGCTAATTATTAGCAAAATCAAGTCCAAAAAAACCGCCTAAAAGGCGGGGGGTGTGCTTAAGTAGTTATAATTTGATCTAACCCAGATTTTACTATGTACATAGACGAGATTCCTAACAGAATCGACGATGGACTTTTCTGGCTCCTGGTGAGCCTAGAAAAGCCACCCCCCTACTTATAGGCGGTTTTTTTATTTATTAAATAATTGCTTAAAGCTTAAAAGAACTTTTGAAGTTCAACCTGAATATAATCATCCTTGCTAAAGGTATATAAAGGATCATCCTCATCCACATCAGTGAATACCTGCCCTTCTATATTCAATTTCATTCCATTCCCAATTCTTCTACTCGCTTCAAGTCGTAAACTTTTAGTCGAATTATCCAAGTCAATAAAAGCACCCGCTAACAACTCGCTACTATTTTCATCATTCAATGCCAAACGCGCACCAAAGAACATGTCATTTTGAAATGGGGCAGTAGCTACTTCACCACGTGAATCCCGGTGGTATTCAGCTAATAAACCAAGCTCAGCGCCCGCTTCTGTTATTGCTGGGAGCGTATATTCAAAACCACCTACAGCGGCAGAATAATCATCTCCTTTGCGCTTACGATGAATCGCCTCTAGCTTCCAGATAATATCTTCACCCGTATGTTGTAAATCTAAACCAAATTGAGTAATTAGCGGATAATGGGGCACCAATACTGGTTCATCGTTTTTCAACCCGAGACGTAAATCCGGGTCACGTGAAGTACCATCAAAGAGATGTACGCCTAAATCGAACTCATCAAAAGATTCAGACCAACGTAATGCGAAATCGATATGATTTTCTTCTGAAGATGACTCAAAGGTAGCGGCATCTGCATCAACAATCAAAGGAGTTCGAAAACGCCCATGCTTACCCGCAAAAGTTCTTTCACGAAAATACGGTAAAACAAAGAAATCCACCGAACCATTATCCATAAGCCGACTCACCCGAAACATCGGCTGGCCTAGTTTGTCTTCACCATCAAGACCTTCAACCCCGTCGGTTTGGTTAATAACATCGACCAAATGCTGCGACTCAGTAACACCCCAGAATTTTTTACTAATACCAACCTGATATTCCCAATCACCTTTGCTGGCCAAATAATCCAATTGACGAATATCACCATGGGTTCTTTCATCGTCATTTTCATCCCAACGGTAAAAGGGGGTAAAGGTAAACTGTTGATTACCACCATCCCACTTGTGTTTAAACTCAGGAAGAAAACTTAATGACACCCCCCCACTTTGAGCCTGTTTTTGGTATGCAGGATCTGTCGTATACAAACGACCTTCTAATGACACATTTCCCGATAACTCTGCTGCATTAACGCTTGTGAATAATGATAAAGTTGTTAATGAAACTGCCAGACTTTTTCCAATGTAATTCTTTAATTGATTTTGATGTGTTAAAGCCATCTTCTAACCCTGTTTTTATAATCCAAATACTCTTTCCCAAACTTTTGTTCCAGCATCCGTTCTTCAGGTTTTATCTGCATTTCAGTAATCACCCAATAAAACAGAGGTAACATAAAAAAAGGAGACAAACTACCTAACCATAAACCAAAACCAAATAGAATGATTAGTAGGCCCAGATACATCGGATTACGGCTGTATTGATATAAACCTTTAGTGACAATATCCGAAGTATTCTCTGGTTTCATTGGGTTAGGCGTAGTGTGTTTTTTCAAGAACAGCAGTAACGACCAGACGTCGAAGCTTGCTGCAATCAGGATAATACCCAAACCTATCTTATTCCAGGGTGTTTGAATAAGCTCAGCCAAAGGAAGGTGTTTATTCAATAACCACATAATGATGGCAATACTAATCGCATAAACTGGAGGTGGGATTTTCAGTTGTAACATGTAAAAGCTTCCGTGCCTTCTAATTCAAATACTATTTCAAACGATTCGCAGTTTGTAAGGCTTGTTTGCCCATTCGAGCATAACTTCCTGATCTTCAAAACACTCTTCTGGTGCTGTGTAGTATTTTCGAACATTTACTACACCTTTTTTCTTTTCTTATTGAAATAGCGTCATACCCAGCTTTTCATATTTTGGGCGACTGATATCATCTACTACAAAATATAAAACATCATTGATAATCATCGCAAACTGGGTATCTTCTATTTGCTCCAAATACTCGCCATCTTGACCTACGTAATAAGATGAACGTAGTGATTTACCTCCAAAAAACGTTTTACACACAAATCAGGCAAATCGCAGAGTAAATCCTGAATATAGGCTAGATACTCTGCTGAAACTGCCATTATTGTTGCTAGACCCTCTTTCTTATCGGGCTAAAGACTTTTTATTGAAGTCACGGTTAGATAAACCGGTTTTGAACTTATAATTGGTCCATTGCAAAGTGGTGCTTTTACCTGACTGGTGATTTTGCATCGACATTGTTGTAGGTCGCCAGTGTTTGCCCGCATATTGTTTAAAACCAGTGGCGTTCAAAGTCTTTAATAAAGAATTTTTACGATCGTAATACATGACTTTTACAGGACGATATTCTTTGGTATCGATCCAGGTAAGCTGTTTGGTATAACCGGAGTATTTATATGCTGGAATACGTTCAATAACATGACACTTCCAGCCACTTCCACAAGCTTCTTCTTTTAAATAGTTGTATTTGTATTTTTCAACTTCTTGTGAACCTAAATCCTCAAATGCAAATTCACTACCCATAAATGGACCGGATTTATTTCGTGAGTTGATTCTTTTAACACGCTTTAAAGCGGGGAGATAAAGCCATTGATCATCAGGTTTCAAGCCATGCGAAAATGTTAGCATCGCAGTACCTTTTACATCAGCAGGCTCATCGAATAAAGATAATGACTTATCTCCGTCGCCCTTACCTTCAAGGGTTTTAATACGAATAATCCGGCGGCTAGTTTTACCCGCACGGTTTTTTAAAGTCATCACCATATTCGCCGTAAAGTCTGCAAAACCTTGATCACTTACGTCAGCTTCTTTGGCAATTCTTAAACCTTTTTCCGCAGGTGTTTCGGCATACACGCCCATCGTTGAAACAGTTAACACTACTGCCATTAACAGTTTTATTTTCATTCTATCTCCAAATATTCACGGTATTAGTTATATGACGTTACAAGTTAAGTTACAAAATCAACTAAATCACATTATAAACTTCAGACAGATCAATCACTTTGCAGTTCAATCTCGGTGACAGTCGGTCCGGTTTTATTTTAAATCATTTAAAATTATCTAAATTATATTTTAAGTTAAGCCTGTTTTACTTTTGTCGCAACCAGAACTGGCTCTGCCACTTTAAGATCTTTATTCAACCAGGCATCCAGTTTGATCAGCAAAGGTGGTAATAATAAGAAATCAACAATCAGCGCAATTGCAATTACTATCGCTGTCAGCAAGCCCATACCTGAATTCAATTTGAAGGATGAGGTTGCCAACACCAGAAAACCTGCCACAAGTGCTACAGAAGTTACCCATAAAGCGACTCCTACGGTTGAAAAGGCATAACGAACCGCATCTTCAGCACCTAGGCCTTTTTCTCGTCTGGCGCGTAAGTATTTTGATAAAAAGTGAATCGTATCGTCTACCACAATCCCTAAAGTCATGGCTGTAACCACTGAAAGTGCCAAACCAATTTCACCATTAATAATAGCCCAAATACCAAACGCCATTCCTGCAGGGATCAAGTTAGGAATCAGGCTTAATAAACCGTATCGCCAGGATTTCAGGGCAAAAACCAGTATTAGTGAAATCAGAATCAAAGCGATAGTAGTGCCACTAATCATACTGATAATGTTTTTCATGCCAATATGCGCAAACATTATCGTTGGACTTGCCCCAACAGCTTTCAGTTGAGGAATATTCTCATCCATCCACTTATCTACACGGGTTTCTATAGTAAGAACCTGTTGCGTAGAAAGTGTCTTCATCGTCACTGTGATACGGGTACTTTTCTTGTCGATATCGATCTGGTTATTTAAATCCAGACCGAATGGCAACGACATTTCGTAAAGCAGCAGATATTGCGCCGCCATTTCCCTAGACTCAGGTAGTTTGTAGAAACTCTTGTCATCCCCATGCATATTTTTATTCAAGCGAGTGAAAGTGTCTGTCACCGTATTGACATGAATAACTTCAGGTTGCGTATTTAACCAATCCGTAAATTTTTTAATATTAGCTAAGACATCAGGATCAGAAATATCACCCGTATTCTCGGTAGTTATCGAATATTCAACGTTATAAATACCCGTCAGATTGTCGCTGATGAAATCAGTATCGCGGCGAAATTCAATACGCTCATCGAAATACTCAACAAAAACATCGTTTAATTCATTGATCGGTATTAGTGCAATTAAAACAACAGCAATAAGACTCATTCCAGCAAGTAGTGACTTTTGCTTGGCAATCACCCACTCCGCAAAAGACGACATGATTTTTAAGGTATGCGTGTCTTTTTTCTGTTCTTTAACCGGTAAAATCGTAGCTATAGCAGGCAAAAAGAATATGGAAAAAACAAACGCAGCCAAAACACCCATGGCCGCCACATTACCCAAATCGCGGAAAGGAGGAGCATCACTGGTGTTCAACGATAAGAAACCAATTGCGGTTGTAATCGAAGTCAAAAACACCGGCATGAAATTAACCCTAAGACTTTCCACCATCGCCGTTTTCTTGTCTGAACCATGACGTATTTCCGACAACCAGGTGGACAGAATATGCACACAGTCAGCCACCGCCAAGGTCATAATAATGACCGGCGCAGACATCACTGGAGAAGACAGTTCAATGCCTAACCAGCCAGCCAAACCAAAGGCAGTAACCACAGAAAACATAATAACCAATAAGGTAGTCAGGGTTCCTGAAATGCTTCTTAACAATAAATATACGGTAATTAATATCAGTAATAATGCCATTGGTAATAGGTGCGACATATCATAGATAGTTGCCTCACCAAAGGCATTATTCATCATTACAATGCCAGATAAATATACGGTTAGATCTGGGTATGTTTTCTCGATATAAGACCTCAGTTCTCTAACGGAAGTTACGACTTCAGTAACTTGTTTAGTAGGATCTGCAGCTTTTGTACCCGCACCATTTTCATCCTGGATTTCTTTGGGGAATTCCATGGTGATATTGATTGCACTCACATGTGCTTTCTCTGAAATCAAACGATGTAACAGAAGTGGTTCATTGAGTGCGATGGATTTAATCCGTGTTAAATCAGTAGCAGTCAGTTCGCTAGCTTCTTCAAATAAATTAGCCACCGACATGTCATCTTCGACCGATTCACTGTGTTGAAAGTTTGATAGCGAATCCACACGAATCGAATAAGGTGTTTGCCAGGCGCGCTCAGTAATATCTTCAATAGCAGTGAGTGTTTCAGGTTTAAACACGACTCCATCTTTTGGTGCTAGAACCAGAATTACATTATCATTTTTAGTATAGGTGTTTTGTAATTCTTCAAAGGCTTGTAAGCGCGGATCTTCATCAGAAAAGAAAATACGGTAATCGTTATTAAAAAATAAATTTTTCGCGCCAGAAGCTGCTATTAGCATGAATAAAACTGACAGTATCAGAAGCACCCAACGTAACTTAACAACACTCTCAGCATACTTCTTTATCATGCATTTGTTCCTAGTGATTTTTATGTGGCCGCAGAGATTCTAACTGATCTAAAAGACCCTGACCACAACTCAGCAAGGCATCTTTACTTTGTAAACTTTTAGCATAACCAAGACAGCCTTCCAAAGAGGCAACAAATAATAAAGAGGCCTTTTTTGAATCAACGCCATGCTTGAAATTACCCGCCAACTTACCTCTTTCACAGGCAGCTTCTATGGCTTCTTGCCAGTTTGAATATACTTTTGAAATACGTTGTCTGAATCCTTCGTCAATAGGAGACATTTCTTGTGCTAAATTATTTATAGGACACCCCAGACGAACATCATCTTCGGTCATGATTTTAGAGGTATCGATCAAAATTTCCTGGATAGTTTTAATCGGATCATCCGTTTGATTCAGAGGCTCGATCCAGTTTTCTTCAACAGACTGAAAAATAAATTCATCAATCACGGCATAACCTAGTTCCATCTTATTCTTAAAATGATGATAAAGAGCGCCCTTGGTAGTCCCGGTATTCTTTAAAATATTGCTCAGGCTAGCCGCCTGAAAACCCCGATGGTAGATTTCATCAAAGGCTGCAAGCAGTATTTTTTCACGGGTCTCAGAACTTTTAGTTACAGAATCAGCAGAACATGGACATAAACTTGACCATAATTTCCACCAACTTTTGGGAGTTTCTATATTTTTGGAAAGCGATGCCATTGATCAAAAGAATATATACATACCGGTCGGTATGCAACTGATTACTTCAGATATAAAAACCCCTCAAAAGTAGGGGGGTGTCGTTATCTACTTCCAGGAGCCCACTTTAATCAGATTTTCTTCAAAATAGTGAGGTGGAATTTCTAACTGATAACTCACCTGAGTAGGAAAGACTGGCAGGCCGTTTTCATCAAAAATATTTTTTGAACAGGTATCATTAAACTCACCTTTGGCATAATACAAAGGACAATTTCTCGAATCACCATGGTTTATAAATACAAAGTAATCTGGTTTGATCGATCTGGTTTGAGCCGTTAAAGAAGCATGTAATGTATCTTTAGATGACTTTTTAGATATTTGATCATTATTAGCTGCTTTTTTAGAAAATTGTCGATATAGCACGGCTGCTTCTTGAACTCCCCAGCGCACTCTTCTTACCTCGCCTTTTCGCATATCGCTAATATCGATAGAAACAAGCTTAACCTTATTATCTTTATCGGGGTTCTGTCTTTTATCCTGTTGATTGGTAAATAACGAATTTAAAAAAACCACTATTACTACAAGAAAGCCAAAGAAGAATAATGACTTCAAAATAACGCGAAATAATAAACGACGATTTTCCATAGAATCTACAAATTCAAATCCAGCCATTATAGTGACAAAACATGTTTATAGAACAATAAACCATTCAAATTGAGTGTGTAATGATGCTTAAGTTACCTTTGATTAAGTCCCATAATCAAACGTAATCCCTACTAGCGATTAATACGCCAGTCTGTTAATTTACATCCTCTCTATTCCTTAAAATTACACCTGAAAATTTAACCTTATGAATCCCGTTGAAAAACCACGCAAAATACTCATTACATCAGCCCTTCCCTATGCCAATGGACCAATCCACTTAGGTCATATGGTGGAGTATATTCAGACTGATATTTGGGCACGTTTTCAACGTCTACGCGGCAACAGCTGTATATTTGCCTGGGCAGATGATGCACACGGAACACCGATTATGTTGCGCGCTCAACAGGAAGGCATAGAACCGCAAGAACTCATCGACAAGATGAAACAAGAGCATGAGCGTGATTTCAACGATTTCCTTATTTCATACGACAATTTTCACACCACCCATTCTGAAGAAAATAAGCACTTTTCAGAAACCATTTATTTAGCAGCAAAAGCTAAAGGCAATATAGCGACCAAGACCATCAAACAGGCTTACGATCCCGAAGCGAATATGTTTTTGCCTGATCGCTTTATTAAAGGTGAATGCCCAAATTGTGGCACACCAGACCAATACGGTGATAACTGTGAATCTTGCGGTGCGACTTATTCAACTACTGAAGTGATTAATCCTTACTCAGTCGTAACTGGTGCCACACCTATCGAAAAAGATAGCGAACATTATTTCTTTAAAATCAGTGACTACGCTGATTTTCTTAAAGAGTGGGTAAACAGCGGCAGTGTACAAAAAGAAATCGCCAACAAGATGAATGAGTGGCTTGAAGATGGACTCAACGATTGGGATATCTCGCGTGACTCGCCTTACTGGGGATTCAAAATCCCAGGTACTGAAGACAAGTATTTTTATGTATGGCTAGATGCACCTATTGGCTATATTGCCTCATTCAAGAATTACTGCGATCGTGAAGACAACGATATTGATTTTGATGAGTATTGGAGCGCTGAAAAAAACCAGAATAACGAAACCGAGCTGTATCATTTCATCGGAAAAGACATCGCCTACTTTCACACCCTATTCTGGCCTGCAGTTCTAAAATCGGCAGACTTTCGTTTACCAACAGCCGTATTTTGTCATGGCTTCTTAAACGTAAATGGCCAGAAAATGTCGAAATCCCGCGGTACTTTTATTCAGGCGCGCGTGTTTCTTGATCATTTGCCTGCTGAACCTTTACGCTATTACTATGCGGCAAAACTCAGTAATACCGTTGATGATATCGACCTCAATTTAAAAGACTTTCAGCTACGCATTAACAGTGACCTTGTTGGCAAGGTAGTTAATATCGCCTCGCGCTGTGCAGGTTTTATCAGCAAGAAATTTGATGGAAAATTATCAGCAACACTGGCAGATGAAGCCTTATATCAACAATTTATCGATGCTAGCGATTCGATAGCACAAGCCTACGAAGATCGTCGCTATAGCAAAGCAATGCGCGAAATCATGGCCTTAGCCGATCTTGCTAATCAATACGTTGATGAAAAACAACCCTGGGTGTTAGCCAAAGACGAAACACGCCAGCAAGAGGTTCAGGATATTTGCTCATTGGGCATCAATATGTTCCGCGCCATTATCACTTACCTAAAACCTGTATTACCTGAATTAGCAGCTAAATCTGAAGATTTCTTAAATGCGGGCGAATTGAAGTGGAATGATATTGCCACCCCCCTACTTTCAAGCGATATTATGAAGTTCAAACCACTGATGACACGCATTGAAGAAGATAAAGTAGATGCGATGCTGGAAGCCAATAAACTTCTACTAGCCGAAGCGGCAGTACTTCAAGGCGGCACAAACACTAAAAACGAGACTAAATCCAATTCAGAGAAAACGGAAAAAAACATGAGCGAGACAACTAACGAAAACGATCCAATAAGCCCAACCATCGAATTTGATGATTTCGCTAAAATTGATCTTCGCGTAGTGAAAATCCTTAAAGCAGAACATGTTGAAGGCGCTGATAAATTACTGCAACTCACTCTCGATTTAGGTGAAGGAGAAACGAAAGGCCAACGTAATGTTTTTGCTGGCATTAAGTCGGCTTACGAGCCTGCCGAGCTCGAAGGTAAAATGACCGTAATGGTAGCGAATCTTGCACCACGCAAGATGCGTTTTGGTATGTCAGAAGGAATGGTTTTAGCTGCAGGCCCTGGTGGAAAAGATATCTTTGTGCTTAATCCGGATGAAGGGGCTGTGCCAGGAATGCGCGTAAAATAGAAATAAGATCTATGCAAATAGGAAATTTAAAGTACGCTAAATCAATAACGTACTTCACAATTATATAGTAAATTATAGTTATGGTCATAGCCGTATACTAGACTGCCTGAACCTTAATAAATTGATAGAGATTTTCAAAATCCTCTTCAACCTTATTGCTGAACATTGGATCAGAATCAGCCTCGATAAGCTCCTCTAACATTTTCCAATCTTTATCTTCCAATGTTTCATTGATCAGAGGGAACACTACTGATTCTTCAAGATTCATATGCTCCTTTTCTAATTCAAGATAATCCTGAATCTTCTTTACCAAATCCTCACGGCTAATAAAACCCAAGCCATTTATAGCAGCATCCAACATTTCTTTGAATTTAACCGTCGTATCTGGCATATCCTTATGCTGTTGAGTTAATGTATCTAACGCATCTGCTTCCTCTTTAGAGCGAGACTTGAAAACCTCAAAAACCTTGTTTTCTTTCGGGTGATGAATAACATCCGGGTAGCTTTGAATGTAATTGCTGGCATCCAACATCAAAGCAAGTGCAGAATCATCTCCATCAGCAATGTGCTCCAATTGAAGTTCCATAATTTTCAGCACTTTCGCTAGGTTATGATGATCCTTTTGAAGTCCTTTCATAATTTTATGCATAGTCAAACTCCCATTAGGTTAATATAAGTCCATGATAATACTTACATAGGGCTAAAATTTTGACATAGATTAAGATATTTGCAAATTTATAAAAAATAGTATTGTCATTATTTTTCATATTTATACACTTCCCCATCAGGATGAAACGCATACCAGGCGAACCAGAATGTGTTGGTACTGGTTACAATTTCTCCATTTGCACTTTTGAACAGACCATCTCTGTTTTCCGGATCGAATTCGAGCGTCAATGACTGTCCTTCAAAAGTGTCAACAAGCCGGGTTTCTTTGCTGTCAGCAAAAAAATTGGAAAGCTCCGCGAAAGGATAAACCTTATGTTTATCATTGATGGTAATACCCAACACTCTTTCTTTCGGGTGATAGCGTTTACTTTTGAAAGCGACCGGAAAATATGTAGTGACATCTTTATCATAGCTGCCGTAGGGAGATCGACTATAATCCCGAGCAAAACCTGTTTTGTTCGAGAGCACTTTTGTTTTCGGGTATTGTTCTTGCCACGACGCCCAACTGGTATGTGCCGAGTGAATCACTTCCAGTTTCTTATTCACCAATTCACCACTCACACCTTTGGATAAAATCTGTGACCACAGGGTTTCAGTCTGCCGATCATAAAGCAACACGTCGCTGTTATATAACAATCCGGACACACCGAATTTGTGTGCTTTACCCGCAAAATCAGCGGCATACACAATGCCACTACCACATAGCGGACAATAGGTTACTGCAACAGCTTTACCTAAGATCTCATCATTCACAATTTCATGCCAATTCAAGATTCTAATTGGATAAGCACGCGCTTCACCTTTAACCACAATGCCTAAAACACGATCTTTATCCTGCAAATAATCTGCATTGTCTGCATTCAGAAATGTGGGTTTATCAATGGAAGGAATTCCATCGCGAGGTGGCCCACCGCTTAGAATCTCATTCACGGGTATAATACTGTTCTGCAGGTCAAAACCGTTTTTGACAGGCTTGGCAAATACGTTAAATGATAAAGATATGACTAGCGCAGTAACAACAACGAACAAAGTATTTCTAGTAAGCATAAATCCTCTAATTTATTTCTTTCAGGTTAATTTAAATGACAGCTCAAATTGTATTAATCTATATACGGTCAAAATACTGAAATGGTTGTATATTGACACCCCCCTACTTTTAGACGTTTTTGACCCATGTCGCTATAACGATACTTTTCGGCTCAGAAAAGTAATTGCTAACGTAGTATAAAGTCAAAATGAGAGATAACATGAGTCTCATTAGACTTACCCCTACTTAAACTAAAGCACACAGAGATAAAGATTATGCAGCATTACTCGGGCTTTGGCCTTTTAAAGCATGCCATGACTCACCACGAAAACTGGCAGCGTGTTTGGCGTAACCCTACCCCCAAGAAATCCTACGATGTAATTATTGTTGGTGGTGGCGGACACGGTTTAGCAACCGCCTATTACCTGGCCAAAGAATTCGGCATAACCAATGTAGCCGTTATCGAAAAAGGTTATCTGGGTGGTGGTAATACCGCAAGAAACACAACCATCGTGCGTTCTAATTATCTCTGGGATGAATCTGCATTTTTATACGAACACGCAATGAAACTCTGGGAAGGCTTATCACAGGATTTAAACTATAACGTAATGTTTTCACAACGCGGTGTATTGAACCTTGGTCATACCTTGCAGGATATGAGAGATATTACACGACGTGTAAATGCCAATCGTCTCAATGGTATCGATGGCGAAGTACTCGATGCACAACAGGTTAAGGAAATTGTTCCTGATATGGACTGCAGCGCTAATCGTCGTTATCCGGTAATGGGCGCGTCATGGCAACCACGTGGTGGTGTAGCCAGACACGATGCGGTGGCATGGGGCTTTGCACGTGGTGCAGACGCGTTAGGTGTCGATCTAATTCAGCAATGTGCGGTTGAAGGTTTCGAAATAGAAGATGGAACGGTTACAGGCGTTAAAACGGCTCAATACGGCACTATCAATGCGGGTAAAGTTGGTTGTGTGGTAGCAGGAAGCTCCGGAGTTGTAGCGAAAATGGCAGGATTACGCTTACCAATTGAATCTCATCCATTACAGGCATTGGTGTCAGAGCCAATCAAACCTATTTTAGATACTGTGGTTATGTCGAACCATGTACATGGATATGTCAGTCAATCAGACAAAGGCGATCTCGTTATTGGTGCGGGTATCGACTCCTATAACGGTTACGGACAGCGCGGTTCTTACCCAACGATTGAACATACCGTCTCGGCAATCATCGAATTATTTCCTATATTCAGTCGCGTACGAATGAATCGCCAATGGGGAGGCATTGTTGATACCTGTCCTGACGCATGCCCTATTATCAGTAAATCCGAAATCGAGAACTTATACTTTAACTGTGGTTGGGGCACTGGCGGCTTTAAAGCCACACCAGGTTCTGGACATGTTTTTGCAGCATCTCTTGCCAAAGGTGAGATGCATGAATTAGCTAAGCCATTTTCTATCGATAGATTTAACTCAGGCGCCCTCATCGACGAGCACGGCGCAGCGGGAGTAGCACACTAATGAGTTGCATTCACCTCCATAGCACTAATTTTCGTATAATCATGAACTCAATTACTTTATTCAAACGTTTTTTTGATTCAAGCACATCAATTTCATCCAATAGCAATCGCCTTCCTTCACAAGGTAGCTATTGCTACCTTGTTCAGTCCAGACAATCACTCTTGAATAAACTTGATGCAGCTGAACTCAAAAATATGAAGGGGACTGCAACATGTTCCTAATCTACTGCCCTTATTGCGAAGAAGATCGTGCCGAAGAAGAATTTCATGCATCTGGTGAAGCACATATTGTGCGTCCATTAGATCCTGAAGCTTTAACCGATGAAGAATGGGGAGATTACCTATTCTTCCGTAAAAATCCACGCGGTAATCATCACGAGTTATGGCAACACACCACTGGCTGCAGAAAGTTTTTCCATATGACACGCGATACAGCAACCTACGAGATTAAAGAAATCTACAAGGCTGGAGAAAAACCCAGGATTGAAACAGACCCTCAGATTCCCAATAAATTTAGTGAACTAAATAACAACCCAAGTAAAAAGTTGGTGAAAAAATGAGTTCATCCGCTGTCCAGAAAAACAGAATTCAAGGTAACCTCGCTTCCGCGCAAAGACGCGTGAATATGAGCAAGCCGATCAAGTTTAGCTTTAATAATAAAAGCTACACGGGTTTCGCTGGCGACACTATCGCCTCTGCCCTTTTAGCCAACGATGTAGCGGTAGTCGGACGCAGTTTTAAATACGGACGTCCACGTGGAATTGTCGCCGCAGGCGCGGAAGAGCCAAATGCGATTCTGCAATTGGGTAAAACAGAAGCCACACAAGTGCCCAATATTCGTGCCACTCAACAGCAGATTTACGAAGGTTTAGAGTGTCACAGCACCAATGGCTGGCCGAGTACTGAACTCGATATAATGGGCGTTGTAGGTAAACTCTTTGGACGCTTTATGCCACCGGGTTTTTACTATAAAACCTTTATGGCGCCTAGCAAACTGTGGATGACTTACGAAAAAATGATTCGTAAAGGCGCTGGCTTGGGACGTTCACCCAAAGAAGTTGATCCAGACACATACGAGACCATAAACCAGCACGCCGATGTATTAGTGGTTGGTGGCGGGCCTGCGGGTATCACAGCAGCTTTGAATGCTGCTCGCACTGGCGCACGTATCATACTTGCGGATGAACAAAACGAATTCGGTGGTAATTTACTTAGTCAACGTGACTTACTCGATGGCGCACCTGCTCAGGAATGGATTAATAGTTCAATAGCAGAACTGGAATCGACAGAGAATGTCACTTTATTAAGGAATTCGACGGTCAACGGCTATCACGATCATAACTTCCTGACGATTCATCAGCGCTGTACCGATCACTACCAAGATTTAGCTCCAAATAATGAAGTCCGCCAAAGAATGCATCGAGTTCGCGCCAAGCAAGTGATTCTCGCTACCGGCGCACATGAACGCCCTTTGGTATTTGGTAATAATGATATTCCTGGTGTGATGTTAGCTTCTGCGATTTCAACCTATATCAATCGCTACAACGTGGTTCCCGGTAAGAAATTGTTGTTAATGACGTCAAATGACAATGCTTACAATACCGCGTTTGATTGGCAAAAATCAGGCAGACTAGTCAGAGCCATTATCGACACCCGTCCAGCCGCTGGAAAAACGGTGGTTAAAAAAGCGACCGAAGTTGGTATAGAAATCATCTACTCTAGCGCCATTATCCAGGCACAAGGTAATACCTGCATCAGTAATGCGGTGGTAGCTCCCATTGACGAGAGTGGTGAAAAGGTTATTGGTGAAGTAAAGCAGATTGATTGCGATACTATCGCAACTTCGGGGGGCTGGAACCCCGCCGTACATTTATCCTGTCATACAGGCGGTCGCCCTACCTGGCGTGAAGATATTCAAGGGTTTGTTCCCGACAACTTCAATAAAGATATGATTGCGACTGG
Source organism: uncultured Gammaproteobacteria bacterium (assembly GCA_963807855.1). GTDB lineage: Bacteria > Pseudomonadota > Gammaproteobacteria > Thiotrichales > Thiotrichaceae > Cocleimonas. The sequence continues at coordinate 64,088 of CAWEEB010000047.1, forward strand.
CGCTGGCAATGGTTTATATGCTCTTGCTGATATTTTACAAGATGCTGCAAAGGCAGGAACATTTGCTGCCAAAGCCTGTGGATTTAAAGCTTCACGTGCAACCTATGCAAAAGCGGAAGTCGAAGAAGTTGCAGAATCCATGCCTATATTTCTTATTCCGCATTTCAAACCAACCAGTCGTGCACCTAAACAGTTTGTAGATTTCCAACTGGATGTAACCGCAGCGGGTATCGAATTAGCTGTTCAAGAGGGTTTTGAATCCATCGAGCACGTTAAGCGTTACACTGCCTTAGGCTTTGGAACAGATCAAGGAAAACTCAGTAATATCAATGGCATGGCGATTGCAGCTAAAAAGCTAGGCAAAACCATTCCTGAAACTGGCACCACCGTTTTCCGCCCGAATTACACTCCTGTTACCTTCGGTGCTATCGCAGGTCGTAATGTAAATGAATTTTTCGATATCGAACGTTACTCCGCTTTACATCCTTGGCATCTTGAAAATGGCGCAGAGTTTGAAGACGTCGGTCAATGGAAACGCCCCTGGTACTTTCCTAAGGAAGGCGAATCCATGCACGATGCGGTTAACCGCGAGTGTTTGGCGACCAGAAATGGGGTAGGCATTATCGATGCTTCAACACTGGGAAAAATTGATATCCAGGGTCCTGACGCACGCGAATTCCTCAATCGTATTTACACCAATGCCTGGAGCAAACTCCCTGTCGGCCGTTGTCGTTACGGCTTGATGTGTGGTGAAGATGGCATGATATTCGATGATGGTGTTACCTCATGCATATCAGATAACCACTTCGTGATGACAACCACTTCTGGTGGTGCACCACGTGTTTTTCAATGGCTGGAAGTCTGGCATCAAACCGAATGGCCAGAACTTGAGGTTTACTTCAATAGCGTTACTGATCAGTGGGCAACACTTTCCATCTCTGGCCCCAAAGCCAGATTGTTACTCGCAGAACTCACTGATATCGATCTAAATCCAGAAACCTTCAAGTTTATGGATTTACGTGAAGGCGTAGTGGCAGGAGTACCTGCTCGCGTGTTCCGCATCTCGTTTACCGGTGAGCAATCCTATGAGATCAATGTGCAAGCCAACTATGGCTTAGCGGTCTGGGAGAAATTATTTGAGCATGGCGAGAAATACGACATTACACCTTACGGTACAGAAACCATGCACGTGTTACGTGCCGAGAAAGGCTTTATCATCGTCGGTCAGGATACCGATGGATCGATGACACCTTATGATCTGGACATGGGCTGGGCGGTTTCTCCTGCCAAAGAATTCAGCTTCCTGGGTAAACGTTCATTAGATCGTGAAGACACTGTTCGTACAAATAGAAAACAATTAGTGGGATTAAAAACCACGGATGCCAAAACGGTTGCACCAGAAGGATCGCAGATCGTGCTGGACCCAGAACAAAAAATTCCAATGACCATGGTTGGTCACGTTACTTCCAGTTATTACAGTGCAGTTTTAGAACGCAGTATCGCAATGGCGGTGGTTAAAGGTGGTTTGGATAAAATGGGTGACAAGGTGTATATGCCTCAAGCCGATGGCTCAACCATAGAAGCCGAGATATGCAGCCCGGTTTTCTATGATCCAAAGGGAGAACGTCAAAATGTTAAATAAAAAACTGTCTAGAACACTGTTACTTAATAAAATATTACTTATTAAAAAATGCCCTAAAAGTACGGGGGTGACCTTATGATGGAACTCAACCCAAAAGATACAACGATACAACGTTGTCTATCCATGCATCACGTAGCACAGCAATTTCCTGCGGGTAACGAGCACTATAGTTTGCAGGAAATGGCTCTGGGACATCTGATCATTCGCATCCCGGAATCAAACACAGATGCAATCAAAGCGCTTAAGTCAGTGACAGGTTTAGACCTGCCCACAAAACCACTGTCGTCGATTGAAAACAACCATTTTGTAATTAACTGGATTGCGCCTGATGAATTCTTGATTCTCACCGCAGACAAAACCGAACATGGTTTAGAAGCAAAGCTACGTGAAGAAATGAAAGGCCATTTTGCCATTGTGGACGTCACTGGTGGTCAAACCGTGTTGACATTATCCGGAGAGCGCGCAGAAACCATCCTGAAGAAATCTACCACTTACGATGTGCATATGAGTAATTTCCCCGTTGGAAAAGTAGTGACAACCGTCTTTGCCAAGTCACAAGTTGTGCTGCGACGCACTGCTGAAGATAGTTTTCAGTTAGTGGTTAGACGAAGTTTTAGTGACTACATCTGGCAATGGATTGTTGATGCTGGCTCGCGTGCCTGATTATTTTGCACGAAAGTTAAAACAGAACTACAAAAACCCCTCAAAAGGTGGGGGGTGACTTTTAAATGAGCAATTCAAGGTATCTTGACATTTATTAGACAATTCATACGATTAATTTATTAGAATTACTGTAATTATTATTTAAAAAATATACAGGTTGTATGAATCATGAAAACTATTAACCCAATTATAGCGATTACGCTAACGACAAATTTATTATTGCTCTCTGCTAGCAGTTACGCGAAATCCCCTGTTTTTCCACCAGATCAACCATTCCAGCAACAACAAGCTGCTCCAGTATATCCGCAGATGCCTGCTAATTCGTATGCAAATCCCTACGGGCAGATGAATCAGTCAGCTGTTCAAACCAATCAAAATATGCAGGCACAGCCCCAAAAGCCAATTAGGGAGTTTTCAGGTTATTTGGGAATCGTGCTAGATCTGTTGCCAGAAGCGCTTAGCGCGCAATTACCTCAAGGCGTTAAACAAGGCATTTTGGTGAAAAGTTTCGCTGAAAATTCTCCCGCGACTACAAGCGAGTTGAAGCCATACGATGTAATGTTTGCCTACGATAATATAAAACTTCATCACCCTGCTCAGTTCATTAAAATTGTTAGAGATGACCAACCCGGCCGTGAAGTTATAATTAAAGTGGTGCGTAAAGGTGAAATCCTGGAGATTCCAGTAGTCATTGGCTCGCAGAAAACACCAGACCCTAAAGAATTTAATGGCCTCGCCATTAAACAAATTGGCAAAGATAAGTACCGCGCGATTGTAAGATTTGTCGGCCCCAGCGGTAATAAACAGGTTCGTACTTACGAAGGCAATCGTGCAGAAATTTTCGAACAAGCACAGTATGCGCAGGATTTACCACAGGCAGAAAGGCAGCAACTTCTCTATGCAACGCGCCCAAGAAACAAGAAATCAAATAACGGCTTCGGTAATTTCTTTCCTTTTGGTGGAAATAACAATAATGGCGGCAGTAGCTGGATGAACCCGGGTAAGTTCTTTAAATGGTAATCCGGCAACGTTTTTAAACACCCAGTAACCAGAACATCACAAAATAGGTAACGCTGGAAAATAGGGTTTGAAAGGTGATGATCCGTGACATCAATTGATGATCACCCCCCATGTTTTTCGCCAAAATATAGGCTGAGGATGCGGTTGGCACAGCACTAAAAATCAGGATAACCATTTGTGTTTGTTTATCAAAACCAAAAGCAATGGTTAATCCATAAGCCACTAATGGATAAATAATCAACTTCAAAACACTCGATGCCAGCAGGGGCAACATCACCGACTTTAAATCTTTGAACACCAATGCCGCACCTACTGCCATAAGCCCTATCGGTAATGCGGTTGTCCCCATCAGGCTTATTGTTATCTGAAGTGGTGAAGGCAGTTGAATATGAGTCAAATTCAGACCAATGCCAATGGCACAGCCAATGATCAGTGGGTTTTTAACGATCTGTTTAACCACTGCCATAAAGTTGGTTGGTCCGTGTTTAGCACCATAACGATGTAACACAATCACCACCAGAAAATTCAAGGCAGGAATTAAAATGGCCGCAATGATCACCGCTGTTATCAAACCAGGATTACCAAATATATTTTCCGCCAAGGATAAACCAATAAAGGTATTGATTCTGGTGGCTCCCTGGAATACCGAACTAAAACTTGGGTTCTCGATATTCAACAAAGGCTTTATCAACAGCGTAATCAAACTAATGATCGCTATACCCAACCACAATAACGACACCAAGGGAATCGCATCCGTTTCAGATAAGTCCGCGACTGACATTTTTGATATCAGCATCGCGGGAAATAACACGTAGTAAACCAGCTTCTCCGCATCATTCCAGAACGCTTCACTCATCATACGGTAGTGACGCATCGCGAAACCCATCACGATCAGAAGGAATATTGGGAGAATGGCGTTGAGCATTATTGTTTATTGCCTAATTAATGGCTAAAAGCCGGGGGGTGGCTTTTCTAGGCTCACCAAAAGCCAGAAAAGTCCATCGTAGATTCCGTAAGGAATTTTCGATGTACAGAGGCCGATTATAGACTGGCCATGTTTAGTCTCAAGAGTTTTTCATTTTTTAAAATCACGTAATTATTTACCCTGCTACAAATGTACTATTTGGCTTTAATAAGTAAGCATAGCGATACTTAGTTATTACCGCTAAAATCGCGCGTTAAACCATTCTGCCCAGATATCAGTACCTAGATAACTTTATCTAGATATCAAAGTCAGTTCCAATTAGTACCATTAAGACTTAAGAAGTTAGTGAGTAGTAACATGAGTAGAAAAATTGAATTATTAGCACCAGGAGGCGATGTCGAAGCCATTAAAGCGGCGGTTATTGCTGGTGCCAATGCGGTCTACTGTGGCCTGGATAAATTCAATGCGCGCAATCGTGCTTCTAATCTTTCTTTTGATGACTTAATCGGCATTATCCGTTTGGCACACAAATACGATTGTGAAGTGTTTTTGACCTTGAACGTAGTGATTCTGGAACAGGAACTCCCTACTCTCTTCAAGCTACTCAATAAGCTAGTCAACTCAGGTATCGACGGCATCATCGTGCAAGACCTTGGGATGTTCAATCTTGTAAAGAAAGTACTTTCCTACGCTAGATATACACGCATCAACACAGCTGACTACGCATAACGAAGGCCAGATTAAATTCCTGGCAAAGATAGGTGCATCGCGACTTAATTTATCTCGCGAAATGAATCTCTCTGAAATCAAATCACTAACTGCGCTAGCTCACGAACATGATGTTCTCACCGAAGTTTTTGTACATGGTGCATTGTGCATCGCTTTTTCTGGTCAGTGTTATTCCAGCTCGGTTAGCGTCGGCAATTCGGGCAATCGTGGAAGCTGTAGCCAAGCTTGTCGAGAAGAATATGAAGTCACTGAAGCCGGTAATCGATTCCCGCTGAATCTCAAAGACAATTCTGCCTATTTCGATTTACCCCAGTTAGTCGAAGCGCAAGTTGATTCCTTAAAAATAGAAGGCCGAATCAAAAACGCACACTATGTTTATACCGTGACCGATACTTGGCGTAAATCTATCGATTCCTTTGTTGAATCGGGTAAGTTGATGGCAGATGATTCTAATTTACACCGTGTATTTAATCGCGATTTCACGAACTCGTTTTTACAGGGAAACCTCACCAAGGATATGTTCATCGACAATCCTCGTGATCACAGTATTAAACATGCGGTTGAAAATAGTAGCGCCAAGACCGTGATACAAATCCAGGAAATAAAAGACGATTTATTCGTTAAAAGAGATCAACTGGGTGAAGAATTGGCTGAGAAAACCCAATACCTGAGTATTGCTAAACTACCTTTGAACCTGGCTTTTTCGGGTCAAGTCAATGAGCCGTTAACATTGACCATGACAGTCGGAGATAATGTCGTCGATGCTGATAATGGCGTAACTGCAAATAAAATCCATACCTTACACACCGAATCACAGCTACGTGCTACCAAAGATTTACCTATTAACCAAACCGCAATTGAAAAGCGCTTCAAGAATTTCGCCAGCGATGGTTACAGTGTCGAAAGTTTTGATTGTAGTGAGTTAGACGAAAACCTAAGTATTCCTTTTAAAGAACTAACTGCAATGAAAAATCAGGCGGCTTTCTTGTTAAATGGTGAAGTTGAAATCGTTCCTAACGTTGATGTTCCGCGCCTAGAAAAGCATCCAAAGAAAACTGCTAAACATACTATGTCGATACTCATCGCAGATGAAAAAGATGTACATTTATGTGATCTGACAGATGCTGATGTGTATTTCAAACTCCCAGAGAGCTGGAAAAAAGACAGCAACAAGTACATCGATATTTTTCGAACGTAACCCGCAACTTATCCCGTGGTTTCCTGCCGTTTTAATCGGAAAAGACTATGACGAATCGGTAAGACTATTAGAACATATACGCCCTGCACGCATCGTCAGTAATAATACCGGCATTGCTTTTGTCGCTTATGAAATGGGCATCGAATGGATTGCTGGGCCTTTCTTAAATACCACCAACTCTTATGCGCTATTAACGCTGCAAGAAGAATTGAATTGTGCCGGTGCCTTTATTTCTAACGAGATAAATCGAATTCAAATCAAAAATATCGCACGCCCAGATAACTTTAAAATGCTCTACAGCATCTATCACCCTATTCTGATGATGACTAGCCGCCAGTGTTTCTTCCAGCAGACCGTTGGCTGTAAAAAACCCAGTATCGAAGATGGTTGCATGCTGAAGTGCAAAAAGGCAACAACCATCACCAGCGTAAGAGGTGTAAAGTACGCGGTCGATAAACAACGCGGCGGTTACCCTAGCATCTATAATCACGAGCAATTCTTAAACGTCGATATCGTTAATGATCTGGGAGATTTATTCGATGAATTCTTTATTGATCTTACCAATATTGGCGCTGGTTCTAAGCAACAACACGACAAAGTTGAACTAATTAAACACTTTGAAAGTGTCTTACATGGCGACAGTGATTACAGCAAAGAACAGGCAGAATTAGAGCTACACAATATGGTTACCCTATCGACAAACGCACAATACAGTCAGGGTTTGTAACGTTGACTATGTCTTCAAAAAATATGTCAGAAACAGATACAACATCACTGCCTTTACCGATACTGTATTCCCTACAAAACTGCCCCTACGCGATGCGCGCAAGACTGGCACTTTTGTTAGCCCAGCAAAAAGTACAGCTACGCGCGATAACCATGAAAGACAAGCCAGACGATATGTTGTTAGCGTCACCCAAAGGCACTGTTCCGGTTTTAATCATCAAAAAAGAACGACAAAGCAAAGACGATGGTTTTGATCCTGACAATGACCAGGTCGTTGATGAAAGCCTGGATATCATGCTGTGGGCGCTAGAAAGGAATGATCCGGAAAACTTACTCTATTCTCAAGATCCAGAACGCTTTACCAGAAATGCTAAAAGTGATTGAAGAAAATGACATTGAATTCAAACCCAGCCTGGAAAAATACAAACGCGCAAAGCGCTTCCACGGTGATGATCAAGAAGCGTGTCGGCTTGAATGCGAACCCTTTATTCAATGCACTAGAACAACGTTTAATACAGAATAAGTTCTTTATGGGTGAAACACCCAGTTTACTAGACTATGCCCTACTATCTTTTATTCGACAGTTCTCCAGAGTAAACAAACCCATATTTCAACAAGACCAATATGCAAACCTTCGCAACTGGTTAAGCCATCACTTACAAAGCCAATTATTTTCTAAAGCGATGACCAAATACCCGTTGTGGTTGGATAATCGTGAAGTCTGTATTTTTGGTGAGTGACTTTTCTAGGCTCACCAAGAGCAAGAAAAGTCCATCGTAGATTCTCTAAGGGATCGTCGATGTACAATGGTTTCTCTAGATAGAATGTTATCTATTACTTTAAGCACACCCCCCTACTTTAAGGCACTTTTTTACAATCCTGAGATTTTTGTTTCATTTAAACCAACAAAGCCAAACATAAAATTGACGATTAAAAGTAAAATCTTTTTCCTTAAGAAGAGGATGATCGATGCATTTATTCAATGGACGCAGGTTACCTACGCCCAAAATAAGGGAATTGAATATTGATTAAATCTAAACCCGAAATTGGATTTGGGTAAAAAGTTAAGTTGATAGTGTCACACTAGGTAGCTATGCAGTTATTCGAGAGTTACCGGTGTAACGAAACCTTCTGGTTTAAGCGTCAACACAGAGCAGTTCACCTGATCGAGTACTACTTCTGCGGTATTACCAATCAAAAAACCGGCAATGCCCGTTCGGCAAACTGTACCCATAACCAGCAGGTCAATATCCTCTGATAGCACTAGCTCGGGTATGCGAACAACAGGGTTACCATCGACCAGATGCATATGTGGTTTTAGGTCTGTGACATCAGCCTTGTTTAGTAAGGCATCAATACGTTGATCATATTCCGTTTCCAGGCGTGATATAAGCTCCTGTACATCTTGTTTTGTCATTCTGCGAACATAGCGCCTATCCATAGAATCTTTTACACCGATAATATGTAACTCAGCTTTTTCTTTACGAGCCATGTCAGCCGCCAGTTGCAGTATTAGTGGATTAAGCGAATCCCTTTTCTCATCACTATCTGTTGGGTCAACCGCAGCGAGGATACGTTTATACGCCTGTACTTGATTCCGTTTAATCACCCATACAGGACAGGGGCATTGGCGCATCAAATTCATAGTGGTTGTTCCGAACAAACGTGTACGAATACCTTTATTTTCTTCTGTTGTGGTAATGACTAGGTCATGTTGTTGGCGCAATACCTGACGAATAATTTCCAGAAATCGTATACCCTCTATTACATGGATTGTAACGTCAATATCGTCATGATGTATCATTAAACCTCGTAGCCATTCTCTGCGTTCATCAATGGCTGAAGTTAACATTAGTGATACTACTTTTTCATTACGAAATAATCCTGGGGGCTCTTTCAATACCGAAATAAGTGTCAATTTCGCCCCGTTTTTCTTAGCAAGAGCGATAGCTTTATCCAAAGCCACTGTCCCCTTCACTTCCGACTCTTCAGGCTGAATATCCAAAAGAATATTTTTAAATTGTTGCATAATACCGAATCCCTCTATTTATAGTATTTCAGCCCATTTTAACATCAATGAAAAATCTTCGGCAGGGCAAGTTCCGATGTCCTCTGTTTATTCGAATGAAAGCTTAATAAACATCAACTCTGTAGATTTTGAACAGCCTATTCTGTAAATGGCACCCCCCACTTTTGGAGGGTTTTCATTTAATTAGTCCATAAAATGAAATATATAAATCTCAAATACAACAAAGCCCAGCCGAGCAAAACGAGGCAAAGAAGGAGCATCGCGACGCCGACCCGAAGGGCGAATAAAATGAGTCAATTTTATCGGGCCTTGTTACAGACTTAATTTGAGTTATGTAATTTTCTAACTCATCGCCTGCTGATCAAAAAATAATGCTGTTTTCGGCTTTTAAGGTAACTCAATCTCATAGGGTGTTGAACGTAGTTTGTTAGTTCTTTCACCGCTAATGATTACCCCTCATATTTTGTAGGCACTGGGTTACTAGAATAAAGTACTGCGTCTTCCGTAGAATAAACACAAATGAATAGTTTTCCTGGATGATTACTGAGATTGGGAGCAGATCCATAGAGTAGTTGTGTATAATTATGGATGTCCTATTTATTATTTTATATCTTATCGCTTAGTTTATCCGCAAGATAACCGTGAAAATCTCTGATGGTTCCCTCAAAATCATCAGGAGCTAATGGCCCAGCAACAGCATATTTCGACTTTAATGCCACCTGCACTTTAGCCAGCTTTGCTTTATCTTCAGCATTTATCAGTTGCCATAATGCTATGCGCGCCTGTATTTCAACTTCCTGTAGATCAGCATCATACAATGATACTCCCCAACGAATACGTACCTGATCCGTTCCTGCTGGCTGAAGACACATATAAACCAGAATATCTGAAGCTTGAGAAGTAAGTTGAGTAGGGTAAACACAGAACAAGGTCGAACAATTGCGCTCTCGATCCGACAGGTCAGGATGGCATTTCCCGCGGTAAGGCGCAGTTTCCGGATAATTCGCACGATATCCTGAATATCCTACTCCACCCTTAAATTTCTCACACAACTTTGTCGGAGTTCGTCCACCCAAAGTTTGCGGATGTACCATTGATAAATGATAGCCTTCCATGAAATTTTCAATCAGACATTTCCAGTTGGCATCCCAAACTTCTTCTATTGAAAACACATGATGCATTTCATCAGTATGATAATTACGGAGCACTTCATCCAAGCCACCCAGACGAGGAGCTAAGGGTTCAGCTTTACCATCAAGATTGACATACACGAAACCCTGCCATATTTCAGTATGAAGTTTTGGCAAAGAACAGGATTTTTTATCCACTCCTTCCATCAAAGGAGTCCGCGATAATTCTCCATCTAATTGATAAGTCCAAGCGTGATAAGGACAAACAAATGAACGGGCCTGACCACTGCCCTCGGCCACCTGCATACTACGATGACGACAGACATTAGACAGCACACGAACCGTATTACCCTTATCTCTAACAACCAATAGTGGCTCACCTAATACTTCCAGCGTGAAATAATCCCCGGGATTAGCGACCTCCTCTACTCGCCCCAGACACAACCATTCACGACGCAGTAATTCTTCTGTCTCATGTTCCAACCATGTAGTCGATATATAAAACTCAGGAGGCAATGTATGTGAATGCTTTCCACCACGATAATCACTTAATGTATCGCACATTTTATTCAACTGATCGTTACCCATCACAGGCTCCCTGCGCTATACGCTTAGTATTTTTAGTTATGCTCTAACTCATTGCCTGTTGATCAAAAAAGGAGGCCGTTTTTGGCTTTTGAGGTAACTCAATTACAAAAGGTGTTGATCGAACCTTGTTAGTCTTTTCGCCGCTTACAATTAACCCTTCATATTTTGTTGGTACAGGGTTACTAGACAAAGGCACTGCGTCTTCCGCAGAGTAAACACAGATGAACAACTTTCTTGGATGATTGCTGAGATTAGGTGCTGACCCATGCAGTAGACTGGTATGCATCAAGCAGACTGATCCGGCTGAACCAGCGCACGTTATTGCTTCTTTCTGGCTACTTTTAGCAACTTCATCATCAACAGCACCAGTAAAAACGCCGTTATGCCATAAGCCGTGAATTTCACCTGTATGTGAACCTGCAAGTACTTCGAGTGGTCCGTTTTCGAGTGTGACTTCATCAACCATCAATAAAGCGGTAATCAAATCATCGTTAGAATGTGGAGTAAAAGGAAAATCTTGATGCCATTTCACTGCCGTTTTCCCACCAGGCAATTTAGCATTTATTTTTGAGTGATGAAATTTGACGTTAGGTCCAATCAGGTCGGCTACGCAATCTGTCATTTTACTTGAGGCCATTACGTCATAATAAGCCTGCGACATTTCGACGGGTGCGCTAACACGGCGTAGTGTAGGTTGTTCTGCTGTATGTTCAGGATCCATATCAAAACGTGGTCTTCCGTCTACTGTTTCTCCGTAGGGTTCGCTATGGCTGCGGCTCTCCTCCACCCATTCTGAGAAATCATCCTGCATTGCTTTCAATGAATCGGCATTGACTACATTTTCAACCACTAAGTAACCATGAGACCAAAACTGTTTCTGTTGTTCTTCACTGAGTACTTTCATTACCCTAATCCTCACTTAGTATTCTTTGTCTGTTCAAATAGGCAAATTTAGTAAAATTTTAGTCCATATTATTTTTTACGCTCAAGTTTTTTATCCTTGGCTTATCAGTATTTATCTATGTTTATCTATGAAAATTTCAACTTTTAGTTCTACAATTTAGTGATAAATTCTACTAAGCATATGACTGATAGGATTTTCTATGGCATCAATGAATCAGCAAAATAGGACACACAAAAATGGCAGTTGAAAAAATAGATACACTGGTTGTTGGTGCAGGTCAAGCTGGAGTAGCGATGAGTGAACATCTGACAAAGCTCGATGTTCCCCACATTGTATTAGAGCGAGATCGTATTGCTGAAAAATGGCGTACAGGTCGATGGGATTCTTTAGTGATGAATGGACCTGCCTGGCATGATCGTTTTCCTAATTTAAGTTTTGACCAGGTTGGCCCTGATGACTTCCCTAATAAAGACCAGGTTGCAGAATACTTTGAAAGATATGCTGAGAAATTTAATGCACCGATTCGTACTGGAATAGAAGTACATAATGTGGAGCGCAATAATGATAGACCTGGTTTCACTATCACAACTTCAGAGGGTGTGATCGAAGCTCAGCGTGTTATCGCCGCAACGGGACCATTTCAACAAGGTGTTATTCCACCAATTGCTCCGGTTAATGAAGGTAGTAGTAATCAAATAAAACAAATGCACTCGGCTGAATATAACAATCCTGAGCAGCTACCTGAAGGTGCGGTAATGGTAGTTGGGGCAGGCTCGTCTGGAGTGCAGATTGCGGATGAATTACAACGCAGCGGTAAAAAAGTTTATCTGTCTATTGGTTCACACAATCGCCCGCCAAGATCTTATCGCAACCGCGACTTCGTTTGGTGGTTAGGTGTTCTCGGTTTATGGGATTTAGAAGCGACCCAACCCGGCACTGAACATGTCACCATAGCAGTAAGTGGTGCCTATGGAGGCCATTCAATTGATTTTCGTAAGCTTGCGCATGAAGGGATGACTTTGCTTGGTTTAACCAAAGCCTTCGATGATCATAAGGTAACTTTTGAAACAGACCTTGCGGAAAATATTGCTTTTGGTGATAACAACTATAAAGAATTGTTGGATGCAGCGGATGCTTATATTGAACGCAATAAACTCGACCTTCCCGAAGAGCCTGAAGCTCGAAAGATTCTGCCCGATCCAGACTGTTTGACGAACCCAATCCTTGAGCTTGACCTCGATGAAGCGGGGGTTACTTCGATCATTTGGGCAACAGGTTACAAAGTTGATTTCAGTTGGTTGAATGTGGATGCATTTGACGAAAAAGATCAGCCACGACATCAACGTGGTGTTTCTACTGAACCTGGTATTTATTTTATCGGCCTACCTTGGCTTTCGCGAAGAGGTTCTAGCTTTATATGGGGCGTTTGGCACGATGCCAAACATATCGCGGATCATATCGCGATTCAGCGCAGCTATCTTGATTATCACCATGATGCCTCGAAGCGTCAGACAACTAAAGACTGATTCTAGAATCACTATTGAAGAAACATTCCATGATATATACCCTAAATTATTCAGTGCAAAAAACCAAAATAGCAGGAGCCCAATGATGCCTACTCATACTCGAATCCGTATGTTTAATACCAAAGAAACCTATCCCAACCAATCGCTGGATAATGATCTTTGCCAGGCGGTAAAAGCTGGAAACACTATTTACGTACGGGGCCAGGTTGGCACTGATTTTGAAGGTAATTTGATCGGTCTCGGTGATCCTGCCGCTCAAACTGAGCAAGCGATGAAAAACATCAAACAGTTACTTGAAGAAGCAGGTTCTGATCTAAGCCATATCGTTAAAACTACGACTTACATTACTGATCCGCGTTTTCGCGAAGCCGTATATAAAGTTACGGGCAAATGGTTGAAAGGGGTATTCCCAATCTCCACTGGCTTGGTCGTTCAGGGTTTAGGTCAGGCAGAGTGGTTGGTGGAAATCGATGTCATTGCTGTCATTCCTGAAGGAGATAATCTATGACATTTTCTATTGCCGCATTCTGCCCTGAAACTGGCATGATGGGTACTACAGTCTCTTCATCCAGTATTTGTGTCGCCAGCCGCTGTGCTTTCGGTAGAGCCAGTGTGGGAGCAGCACTATCGCAGAATATTACTGATCCAAATTTAGGAGAACGATTGCTTGAATTGACTGAAAAAGGGCTCTCTGCTGAAGACAGTTTGGCGCAACTCGTCAAAGAAACACCCAATGTGCAATGGCGCCAGCTGGGTATGGTCGATAAGCAAGGGAATACCGCTTGTTTTAGCGGCGAACACACCTTAGGCATCCACAATATGGCTCAAGGAAAACACTGCGTTTCAATGGGTAATTTACTGGATAACACAAAAGTTCCAAATGCGATTGTTGATGCATTTGAAAATAGCCATGGGCATTTGGCTGAGCGTTTGTTAATTGCTTTACAAGCGGGGTTAGATGCAGGTGGTGAAGCCGGATCTGTTCATTCCGCCGGAGTAAAAGTTTACTCAACCCATTACTGGCCAATTGTTGACCTGCGTGTGGATTGGGATTCAATTCCTGATAACGCGATACCCCAATTAAAAAACATTTGGCAAGAATACCAGCCACAAATGGCAGCTTATATCACCCGAGCAACAAATCCTGACGAATCGGAATCCTACGGTGTACCTGGTGACCAATAAATATCAGAAAATACCTCAAGGAAACTCTGATGAGTGAACAATCCGCAATAACACGTAAGTTAATCGAAACTTTAATCGCTTTTGATTCCACAAGTTATCGATCTAACCTCGATTTAATTTATTATATTCGCAATTACCTATCCGAATACGGTATCGACTCTGAATTAGTATTTAATGACGAAAAAACAAAAGCCAACCTTTACGCTACCATTGGCCCGCAAGATAAATCTGGGGTCATGTTATCTGGGCACACAGATGTCGTACCAGTAACAGGGCAAAACTGGAGCTCTGACCCTTTTATCGTCGAAGAAAAAGACGGTGCCTTGTATGGTCGTGGTACGGCCGATATGAAAAGCTTTATTGCGATTGTTTTGTCCTATGTGCCTCAAATGGTCGAAGCTAACCTTACGACTCCAGTACATCTAGCGATTTCCTACGATGAAGAAATCGGCTGTGTTGGAGTGCGTCGCTTACTGGATATGATGGCAGACATGCCAATCAGACCTGCTATGTGTGTGGTCGGTGAGCCAACCAGTATGCAAGTGATTAATGCTCACAAGGGGAAGTTAGCGCAATTGGTTCGAATTACAGGTCTGGAAGCTCATTCCAGCTTGCCACACATTGGTGTTAATGCCGTGGACTACGCAGCAGAGTTAATCGTGTTTATTCGTAAGTTGGCAAAAGAGTTAAAGCAAAACGGCCCCTATGAAGATGGCTTTGAGGTTACGCATACGACGATTCACACAGGTGTAATAAATGGCGGAATTGCTCTTAATATCATACCTAACCTCTGTGAATTAAAGTTTGAAATTCGCAATATTCCAAAACAAGATCCAGAACCTTTATTGCAGCAAATAATCGAATACACGAAAAACCAGCTTGAACCAGAAATGAAAACTATCAATCAAAGCTGTGGTTTTGAATTTGAACATTTATCAGGCTACCCAGGTATGTTTACTGCGCCTAATGAAGCCGTTGTTAGTTTCGTAAAAACCCTTACTGATGTAGAAGGATTAAAGAAAATAAGCTTCGGTACTGAAGGGGGATTATTTACCCATCAACTTGGAATTCCAACCGTGGTATGTGGACCAGGCAGTATCGAACAAGCACATAAGCCCGACGAATTTATCCATCTGGATCAAATAGAACAAATGGAAAACTTTATGATTCGACTGATAGAAGCGCTTGGCTAGTAACTTTTTTTTAAATTTATCGTATGAAAAACCACTCGCCATAAGAGCATTGTGTTTACGTATCAGCTATTTGAGCTTCCCACTTTTGGATGGTATTTGAGTCACCCCCCCTCCTTTTTGCGACTTTTTAATTAAATAATGACACCCCCCTACTTTTAGGCATAATTTTTACCTCAGTTAAGTTTAATGGGCTTAACTGGGTTGTATCAAATTTAGACCACTTCACTTGGTGTTCCTAGAAAAGCCACTACTTTCTACGCCGCGATTGCCTTGGTAAATATTTTTAACATTAGCGGCATTGGCAACGCAGCCATCTGACCATGAAATAATTGGGATATCGATAATTCTAAATTCGCCGTGAGCCATCAACCCGTTTATTACTGTCCAGTAACAACCGCATCAACACACTGTTGTGTCAACTCTAAAGCCGCAGATAAATCTGAAAACCAATACCTATAATGGTTTATATCCGCAGTAATTTCACCACTCAACTTGCAAAGTTTTGGAAGCTTGGTATCAGTTTTTGCCAAAGAGATGGAGCTGATCTGAGATTCAAAGACATCTCGTTCACCTTATTTGTTTTCACTAGAATAATCTAATAATCATCTACCAACACAATTTTCATCAGCAAATAGTGAAATCAACTTAAAAATATAAAATTAACGAAGATAGGGTGGCTCGTATTCATTGATGATTCCATCTTTCAAAAATGGCTCTGTCACTAGCTGGTAGTAATCCGCGCCACTTGCAAACCATCGTTCCCAGGATTGTTTCCAGTCTTCTGGCATTTCTTTGGGTATCCAGAAGGTTTGCGGAATGGTTTCAGTTGGGACTGCTTTAGCTGATATCTGGACTTCAGCGATTACCATGCCTTCCCCTTGATCTTTCGACCTGCTCGCTAACACTCGACCTTGAGCATCTACAATCATTGCTTCTCCGAGATAGGACGAGTTATAGGGAACATCGGGTAGCTCCGGACTAAAAAAACCTTCAAACTCACCCGCGTGGGAACCATGTACTACAGGTACACCAAGCATCCGAGCCATCCTTGACGGCGCATCTTTGATCATTTTCTGGTTTGCTGCCCAACGCGGGCTATCTATATCGGAATCTTCAGGGAGTGTCCACCAGCACGAACCACCTACAACCAATTTGACCTTATTTAAAAGCCGCTTCGCTGTTCCCGAACGGATCAACTCCCAGCAAAGCACCGAACCGACATTGCCAATCGGTGTCGACAACACACCATCATCACTGCCTCCTTTGTAGTAGCAGTTTTCCCAGTAGGTTGGAGAGTCTTTGTTATGTTGGACAACGCTTCCATCAGGAAAAACAAGGACAAAGGTATTGAATACCCCCTTATCTGTGCTGGCTAGAAACGACCCGCCGATAACAGTATTCCCCTCTTTTGAAAGTTTTTTCAGCAGTTGCAGAGGTTTACCATCAGCAGGTTGAATTGCCTTGAGCATATCCTCATGAAAAGCGATGGCGGAAGTAAACATTTCCGGAAGTACAATCCATTGCGCGCCTTCTTTCTGAGCTTGTCTAATCAGATGCTCTGCCTGTTTCAGGTTTGATTGCACATCGCCTAGTTTAGGCACCATTTGAATTGCAGCAACTAACAATTTAAGTTCCGTTTCATTATTTGCTGACTCTGTTTCAGCATAGACTTTGGTGCCAGCAGTTAACGCTAGTGCCGCCAGCCATTTATTGAACTGGCGTCTGGTTAATTGTGGTTGCGTCATTGACTATTCTCCTTTGCTACTTAATTGGAAATATGCCGGTTGAACTGGCATATTTCCATCGTGCACTCTCTACGGTTACGCCGCTATTTCAACTCCAGAGCCTCCAGCTTCCTTCGGCAAATCCTTAAACTTGGGTAAATCATCCGTCATCGGGTGAACTGTTTCCTGATAGTGCACATGAAATCCTGGCTTGAATGAAAAATCCTCAATAACAACTGCCGGTACGTCAATCAGCGCCATCGTTGGGTGCTCAGTATAGATATGACCCCCACAGGTTTTGCACCATTTACGCTTACTCACTACAGTTTCGTTGTTTGAACCAGGATTTTTGTCAAACGAGGCAATATTATCCTTGCCTTGAATGATCTGAACCGCATCAGGCTTCCATAGGCTAAAGGCACTCACAGGCCCCGCCGACCAATGTCGACATGAATCGCAATGACAATACGCCATTGCTTCTGGATCTCCGTTTAGGGTAAATTTGACAGCGCCACAAAAACAGCCGCCTTGGTAATTAGTTACGTTATTCATGATAATTTCTCCTTATTAAGCTTTAAATTCCACCGGTGTTTGGGGCCTGGTATTCACCTGAAGTTTAAAAATATCGGGCCGCGAATAATGCCCAGTTACATCGAGTGCTCTTTTGGCTATTCCGACTTTTTCCCGATCAATATCACAATACAGAATGCCGGATTCTTCGCGCATCGGACCGGCGACAATTTCACCACCAGGGGCAATAACAATGGAGTCACCTGGGTTCACCCACTCATCACTATCTGGGTATAAGCTGGATTTTTCAGGGAAGTCATCCGGAATATCGCTGCCTTTCATGAGATTTCCACATCCCACAACCCAGCAACAACCCTCACGTGCGATATGTTGCAAGGTGCCTAACCAGCCATCACCACTATCGTAAGTTGGCGCGATGTAGACTTCTATGCCTTGCGCATATAAAGCATACCTCGCCAGTGGCATATAGCTTTCCCAGCATAATAAGGTGCCAATGCGCCCCACAGGCGTATCAACAACCTTTAAACCGGATGCATCACCAAATCCCCACACCATGCGCTCTGGATTGGTTGGCATTAATTTACGGTGCCTATTCAACAGTGTACCGTCCGCACCAATAATCAGAGCCGTGTTGTAAAGCGTTGACTGGCTTA
Source organism: uncultured Gammaproteobacteria bacterium (assembly GCA_963807855.1). GTDB lineage: Bacteria > Pseudomonadota > Gammaproteobacteria > Thiotrichales > Thiotrichaceae > Cocleimonas. Next base: position 82,454 of record CAWEEB010000047.1, read on the forward strand.
GCTTGCTGTCTCTCTCTTCAATGCCACAGACGATAGTGACATGATGTTTTCGAGCCGCCTCATAAAGCGGTTCCAAATCATCAGATTCCATCTTTACGGCATTCGATAATAGGCGTTGATGCAATTCCTCGGACACGTTCCAGTCACCTCCTGGCCTGAGTCGCCAGATCCAGGTGGGATAACCCGGTATAAAGGCTTCAGTGAATACCACAAGTTCCGCGCCATTACTCGCTGCTTCTTCAACCTTGGCAACGGCTAATTCTATCGTTTTGTGCTTATCCAGAAAAACGGGGGAATTTTGAACTATAGCTATTTTATTCATTTCTAACTCCTTCTGATCCTTGTAATAGTCAGGATGTTGTGTAGATTATTTCGTACCAACCGCCACCAGCATTTCGCAAGGCCCTTCAAACTGTCCGTTGCTTTCAAACTGCCCAAGCGCTTCTTCGATTTCACTCCAGGCTTCATCTTGTTCGGAATTCGATAAACCAGCGAGCATTTGATGAAGTGCACCAAAAGATTCCTGTTCAAACTGCAAGCATTCAGCAGCTGATGCCACCCGAACTGGCGCATTGATGGTTTCAACCTGTATATTTCTAAAACCTGCATCAGTAAATGCTTTTTCAAGAACACCTTCACCGCCCAGACTGAAAGGGCCCGGTTGTCCCGGTAACGGAGGTGGAAGTTTTGCACGACGACGAATGATGGATACAGGAATAGAAAAGAAAGGGTTGGTCTCGGCGGTTGAATAGACCATTGCTCCAAGCTTTCCGCCATCGCGCAGTTGATGCTTCATTCCCGCCAAAGCTTTTTGCTGATCCGGAAAATAGATAAGGCCAACACGGGAGATAACCGCATCGAACGGTTCAACTTCAAGCTGCTGAAGTTCTTCACCATCAATTACGCTGGAAGCGACAATCTTGTTAACACCAGCTAGTTTAGCGGCGATATCAACGTATTTAAGAATCTCGGGTGAAATATCCGTCGCTAGTACATGGCCAGTATCACCTACTCGTTTGGCTGCGGTTACTGTCTGCTCGCCTGCTCCTGCAGCAACATCCAGTACTCGATTGCCAAGGCCGACATCGCACAGTTCCAACATCGTTTCAGTTGCTGGTCCGAGCCATCTAGATAATAGTGGATTCCAGCGATGCCACGCATCTGCAGCACTGTTCCATTGTTCCCGTGTGGTTTGTTTATATTGGACTGCGTTAAATACTTGTGGATTCTTAGTCATGATTCTTTCTCCTTTTATTAGTAGCTTTTTTTAAAGCTATACTTACAGGGTAGATGTCATCGTAAATTAAAGCATTAGCCAAAAAGCGAAACGTAATGTGCAAAAATGCACAACAAGGAATTAGTTGATGAACTGGGACGACCTAAGAATTTTTTTAGCGGTGGGACGTAAAGGCTCAATATCGGGCGGTGCGCAACAACTAGGCGTACAGCATTCTACCGTCTCCCGACGGATTCGACAGTTAGAAGAAACACTCGGCGCTCGCTTACTGGAACGAAAACCCAGTGGTTACGAACTCACTGTGGCGGGTGAAAAATTAATGGAAACTGCCATCGATATCGAAACTCAGGTACTCGGTGTGGATACCACACTACTGGGCAAAGACGCGAATCTGGTCGGCACATTACGAATCGCAGCGATTAACAATATGGCATCCTCGGTGTTAATGCCGATGTTTGCCAGTTTTAATCAAGCATACCCACTGATTGATTTACATATAATGGTTTCCAACAGTGATCTCAGTTTGTCACAACGTGAAGCTGATATAGCAATCCGCCTTACTAACTCCCCTACTGATACGCTCATAGGTAAAAGCATGGTTACCGTAGCGTCTGCCATTTATGGTGGTCGTTCATATCTGGAGCGTGTTGCTGAGCGCGGTGAGGAACCAAAATGGATCGGCGTTGATTGTTGCAACTTCCATAAAACCTGGACTAAACAATCCAGTGAAGAACACACGCATCATTTCAATAGTGATGACACCTTATTAACGCTTTCCGCGATCAGAGAAGGATTAGGCATATCCTTTCTACCCTGCTTCATGGGTGATGCTGACCCTTTGCTAAAACGCTATAGCGATCCTGATCCAGAGCACAATTTAGGACTTTGGGTGTTATTCCATGCGGACCTAATACATACTGCCCGGGTACTCGCTTTCCGTGAGCATATCTCGAAGACCATCAACGAGAAAAAGGAATTATTTGAAGGAAATTGTCCTGATTACCATGAAAAAAGAGGCCAAAAGGTGGGGGGTGATCATTAATAAATAACAACTAACAAAGCTCAAACATTGCACATCGACGATTCCTAACAGAATCTACGGTGAACATTTCTGGCTCTTGGTGAGCCTCAGATATGAATACTCTAGATGTCGTTATTTAAGCTTATAGATGATCGATCATTGTACATCGACGATTCCTTTAGGAATCTACGATGAACTTTTCTGGCTCTTGGTGAGCCTCGAAAAGCTACTTTCTACGACGAGAACGTCTCGGCTCATCCTTCTTCACAAATGCACCTTCAGCAATAGAAAGCTTGCCTTCCAATTGCGCAATTGCCCCTGTACTTAACTCGCCTAACCGCTGTTCAATTTCTTCCTTACTGGGAGATTCGCCCTTGGTATGCTTATCAATAGCTTTGCGCATTGCGGCTACGTGGTTATAAGACGTGCCACAACAACCTCCAATGATTCTTGCGCCAGCATCGATTGCCATGCCAGCGTAATCAGCCATGATTTCTTCAGTACCGCTGTAGACGATTTCGCCGTCGATATACTGTGGCACGCCGCAATTGGCTTTTGAGATGATGATCGTCTCGTCTGCTTTATCACCGAGTGATGTTCTGATATTAACAACCGCTGCGAGCAATTCTGCCGCGCCCACACCACAGTTAGAACCAAAGGCTATTAATGGTGTTTCCATTTCTGAAGATGCTTTCACAATATCATCGGGAGACAGTCCCATCATGGTACGGCCATTAGTGTCGATACTGTATGTCGTCACAATCGGTAAACCTAAACCGGTACAGGCTTCAACTGCTGCTGCGGCTTCTTCTTTGGATGACAGTGTCTCAATCCAGAAGACATCAACACCGCCCTTCTTCAACGCTTCTGCTTGTTCACGAAAAGCTTCAACAGCCTGTTCATGGGTCATAGTTCCTAACGGTACGATAAGTTCACCGGTTGGCCCCATCGAGCCAGCGCAAACAATTTTACGGCCTGATTTTTCGATTTCAGCTTTGAGTAATTTAACGCCATTAACATTGAGTTCTTCGACACGCTTTTCTGCACCGTGCAATTTCATTCGATATTGTGTGCCGCCAAAGGTATTGGTCAAGATGATGTCAGAACCCGCTTCGACAAAATTACGATAATGCTGCGAAATTCTATCGGGGTGATCGGTATTCCAAAGCTCAGGGGCATCACCCGTTTGCAAGCCCATGCCAAACAAGTTTGAACCAGTTGCGCCATCTGCAAGCAGTACGCCTTTTTCTTCGAGTAAATCGTTTAATAGTGTCGACATGATTTTGGATTCTTACTTGGTATTAGGTTAAAGAAGAATTATCCCACCAATTGAAACCACTTTCATCAAGGGTTAACTAGATGTCGCAATGGTTATTAAGAGTGACGTAGAAAAGAGCTTAATACTTTACAGATTTTTATAGTTAGTTAGATCTATAATTAAATAGATTGCTAATTAGCTAGATCGACAATTAGCAACAAAGACAAACCAATTAAATGTTCTACTTTGAAACACACCCCCCTACTTTTGGGCACTTTTTTATATTAAAAACACATGACAGCAATCGAGACCACAGCAACTAGAAACTCATTATTCACACCCGTGTTGATCGCTGGCTGTATCATTATTTTAATCAGCTTTGCTGTCAGGGCTTCATTTGGTGTTTTTCAAATTCCCATAGCGACCGAGTTTAATTGGCTAAGAGCTGATTTCTCTTTTGCGATTGCTATTCAAAACCTTGCGTGGGGAATTGGTCAGCCTATTTTTAGTGCGATTGCCGAAAAATATGGTGATCGCAAAGCCATTATTGCCGGGGCTTTTTGTTATATCACCGGACTGATACTTTCATCATTCGCAATCACACCAGGGGAACATCACTTTCTGGAAATTCTGGTTGGTTTTGGTATTGCAGGTACTGGTTTTGGCGTTATCCTCGCTGTAGTCGGGCGTGCCGCTTCCGACAAACACCGCTCGCTAGCGCTAGGTATTGCTACTGCAGCCGGTTCAGCGGGGCAAATTGTAGGGCCACCGCTTGCACAAGCCTTATTGCAATATACCCAGTGGCAATCAGTGTTTGTGATTTTCGCCGGCTTTATCTTGTTGTCGTTATTGGCACTCACCTTTATGCGTGTACCGCCACCGCAAAAGGTAGAAAAGCTTGACGAGTCAATGAGCTCTGTACTTAAAAAAGCCTTTAAAGACCCAACCTTTGGATTCATATTTTTAGGGTTCTTCTCTTGTGGTTACCAATTAGCGTTTATCACTGCCCACTTCCCTGCGTTTATTACAGAAATGTGTGGAGCGATTTTACCGGGTAGCATTATCGAATCTGCAGGTATATCAACCACATCAACCCTAGGTGCTATTTCTATCGCCATTATCGGTGTATTCAATATTGTCGGGACTATTCTGGCGGGTTGGCTGGGGAGTAAATATTCGAGAAAATACCTACTGGCGAGCATCTATTTCTTACGCACTATCATCTCAGCGCTATTTATTCTCAATCCTATCACGCCAGAATCGGTGGTATTTTTCTCTGTAACCATGGGCGCATTATGGTTAGCCACGGTACCGCTTACTTCTGGCTTAATCGCCCAAATATATGGTTTGCGCTATATGGGCACGCTCTATGGGCTGGTGTTTTTCTCACATCAACTTGGTGGATTCCTCGGTGTATGGTTAGGCGGAAGCCTCTACGATTTATTCGGTAACTACAATATTGTCTGGTGGATCGGTGTCGGTGTGGGAGGTTTCTCAGCGATAATTCACCTGCCTATTGATGAACGCCCCTGGGATAAACGCCAACCGCAACTTGTGACAACTTAAAATATGAATGAATCACCCCCCTACTTTTAGCGGGTTTTTCGTCTGCTAGTATAAGAAGCAACTAAACCATAAGAAGGAGAAAATATGTCTGAAGCAAACAAGCAAACTGGAGGCTGTCTTTGTGGTGCCGTACGTTTTACTAAAAACAATCCTAATACAAAAGTAGGCGCATGCCATTGTGGAATGTGTAGAAAATGGGGCGGCGGACCCTATATGGAAGTCAACTGTGGTACGGATATTTCATTTGAAGGTAAAGACTCAATTTCGGTGTATAGCTCTTCAGAATGGGCAGAACGCGGTTTTTGTAAAAACTGCGGAAGCCATTTATTCTATCGATTAAAAGCAAGCCAAGAGCATATGGTTGCTGCTGGGCTGTTTGATGAACAAGAACACTTCGTTTTCGAAAGCCAGGTATTTATAGATAAAAAGCCTTCTTTCTACAGCTTTTCAAATAAAACCAAGGACCTGACAGAGGCAGAAATCTTTGAAATGTTTGGCTCGTCCTAAGATTAACTGCAAAGGGGCTGTTACCATTAACATTTATAAATAGCGGATAAAAACCAAGAAAAAAGGAATTAATCATGATTACGCTGCAGAACACTTGAATTGAAATACTTCGGCACGAACCATGGCGATAGTCTGGTCGTTATGCGTCTGCCAAAGAAAAGATACTTTTTGTTGTGGATATCGTTACACCACGAAGAGTAGCGTTCAGAGCCATGCCAGATTTCTGGCCAGATGAATGGATCAGATCGCTGAAAGAAATCGAACAGATGGATTTTGACTATGTTATTTCTGCTCACGGTCCTGAAGATCAACCAGCAATCGATCTGCACGGGAAGATCTTTCAGCGAAACAGCATGGATTCTGGAACTCATAGCCCTGACGTACTAAGAAAAACCGTGAAACTTGCCTAAGTACAAAAACTGGCAATATTACGAAGAATGGCTTCCAATGAATATTGAACGCATCTGGGCTTATTACCATATGGGTTGGTAATAGCTCGTATGGTGGGAAAGGTGCTGATTGATTCAGCATCTTGTCCGTCATTTGGGTTTGAGTACTTAATAAGTCACCCCCCCACCTTTTCGGCACTTTTTTTATTTATGCTTATAGCTTGCCTTCTTCTTCCAACACCCTCCGTGCAATCCTGAAACACTCCACACCCTGTGGCACACCACAGTAAATGGCTATTGCATGAATCGCTGCGCGAATTTCATCGACAGAAACGCCATTGGTTAATGCACCTTTTAGATGGAGTTCCCACTCGTGCATTTTACCCAGCGCTGCGATCATGGTTAGATTCATCAATGAGCGCGTTTTCTCATCAATGGTGTCATCACCCCAACCAAAACCCCAGCACCATTCGGTCATCATTTCCTGAAAGGGTCTACTAAAATCATCAGCCGATTGCAGGGTATTCTCTACATATTCTGCGCCTAAGGTTGATTTGCGTTTAGTAACGCCAAGTTCAAATCTATCTTTATCCATTTTTATTCTCTCTATATTCTCTCTATTTCATATTTATTTAAGTAAGGGGGTAGCTTAAGTCACTATCGCATGACAAAAGGATTGGCCATTGGCTCTTTTGACGTATTAATCCATACGGTTCGGGTTCGAGTGTAATCGTAAATTGCATCCATACCCGCTTCACGACTACCACCGCTTTGTTTGAATCCACCAAAAGGCGCTAATGGAGAAATTGCGCGGTAGGTATTGATCCAGACGATACCCGAACGAATTTTCTTGCTTACGCGATGCGCACGCGCCAGATTTTCGGTGAAAATCCCTGAACCTAGTCCAAATTCGGAATCATTCGCCATTGCGATGACTTCTTCTTCGGTTTCAAATCGAATCGCGCTAATTACGGGTGCGAACAACTCGGTTTGTACCGACGCAATGTCTTGATCCGGACAAGCCAATAAGGTCGGTTCGAAATACAATCCTGTGGTGAGACTCTCGGGACGTTTGCCGCCACAAATCAAGGTTGCACCCTGCTCGATGGATTTTTCAATCACGGTTTCACAGCGTTCTACCTGTGCTGTTGTTGCCAGCGGGCCTACCTGTGTTGTTTCATCCAGAGGGTCGCCAATTTTTATTAGGACTGCTCTTTGTTTAATTGCTTCGAGCATCTGATCATAGATAGCTGCCTGTATAAATACTCGCGACCCCGCTACACAGCTTTGCCCTGAGGCACCGTAGTTACCGGCGATAATGCCATTGGTAGCACTTTCCAGATTGGCATCATCGAAGACTATAATCGGAGATTTACCGCCGAGTTCTAATGACACATTGGCGAAGTTATTACTGCTATTACACACAATATGTTTTGCCGTTTCCGGGCCTCCGGTAAAAGCAATTCTGGCAATTTTGGGGTGCGAGGTTAAAGCTCGACCGCATGGTTCGCCAAATCCTGTAATGATATTCACCACACCCGCTGGGAAACCTGCCTGGTGTACCAATTCTGCGAATTTCAATAAACTTGCCGGGGCTTGTTCCGAGGCTTTAACCACGATGGTATTTCCCGCTGCCAAAGCTGGTGCAATCTTGGTAGCAGAAAGAAACATCTGCGCATTCCAGGGAACGATAGCAGCAACCACGCCAATCGGTTCGCGCGTTGTAAATACATGTAAATCGGGCTTATCTATCGGAATCACTTCTCCCTGAATTTTATCGGCGAGCCCAGCGTAATAGTAATAATAGTCGGCAACATAGGCTGATTGCGCACGTGTTTCAGTTGCCAGCTTTCCGCTATCCAGAGTTTCTAACTCTCCCAAAATAGCTGCATTTTCGACAATCAGATCACCCAGCTTACGTAATAATTTACCGCGTTGGGTTGCATTCATATCTGCCCACTCGCCACTTTCTAAAGCGGCACTCGCAGCTTCGATAGCACGATTGGTTTCTTCTTCAGTCGCCGCAGGGAAAATCGCCCATGGCTTTTCAGTCGCCGGGTTGATGCTTTCAAATTGCTCGCTTCCCGTTTCAAACTGGCCGTTGATGTAGTGTGAAAACTGTTCCATATTCGTCTCTGTGTTTGTCTTTTTTTCGACTTGGTCTAAGTCTTTATCTATGCTTTCGTCGAAATAGTTTTTATTAGATTAACTAGCTAATCTAATTATCTCTCTTTACTTTATTCGCTATTGTTACGCTTCTATTACTCTTTTTTTGCAATTCCGTTACTCTTCTATTACTCCTTCAATCAAGAAAAAGCCGGCATGATCTCTTTGATAAATAGCTCTAAGGATTTCCTCTTTTTCTCATAACTCATACTGCTATCCAGCCAGAAACTGTATTCATCATAGCCTAGAGATTCATAATGTTTGAGGCGTGCAATCACTTCTTCTGGCGTTCCCACTACATTATTCTTGCGCATATTCTCTGGCGAATACATTTCTACTTGCTGGAGTTCATCTTCGTCTAATTCCTTGATCAAGCCCAGCGATACTGGCCTTTCGTTTTTAAACCAGGCACCGAAGTAATTGTAGAAGCGGCTCAAGTCTTTTGCACCTTGTGAAATCTCATCTTCGGTTTCAGCGACATAAGTGTGTCTGAGCACCATAATTTGTGGTCGAGGAATATCGGGTGCTTTTTTACACGCATCATTAAACTTTTCCATTAATGACTCTACTTCCCCATCATCAAACCACAACGGAGTGACTTGAACATTACAACCATTATTGACGGCAAACTCATGTGAATTTGGATCGCGTGCTGCCACCCAGACAGGAGGATTTGGTCTTTGTAATGGCTTGGGTGAACTTGTGGTTTTAGGGAATTTCCAATATTCGCCATCATGTTCGTAATCGCCTTGCCACAAGCCCTGAATCGCAGGAATAATTTCGCGTAATTTGCCTCCAGCACCCCAGGCATCGATCCCTTCACCGATACGTTCGTACTCGTACGAATATGCACCTCGGGCAATACCAATTTCCAAACGACCATTGGTGATTATATCCGTCATCGCAGCTTCGCCAGCGAGTTTTATCGGATGCCAAAACGGCGCTACCACCGTCGCTGTACCCAGGCGGACATTTTTTGTTTGATGGGATAGATCAACCAGATTTAAAAAGGGATTCGGAGCGATGGTAAAATTCATCCCGTGGTGTTCTCCGGTCCAAATCGTACAAAAACCAGATTCATCGGCAAGTTTGCATAGCTTTATAAACTCTTTGTACAAATCATCCTGTGTTTCTTCGCGGTTGATTCTTTCCATATGGATAAAAAGTGAAAACCTCATGAATCCTCTCCTCCATCTCCTCTGACCATTTTGATATCACCATGATTTTCGTCTCCAACATAAATACCAAATGCATCTAGTGCCCTTTCTTTTACATAGCGTTGTAACATGGTCCGACTGGAATGGTCGGGGAGTTTTTCAAATGGAATGTCATCGAATGCAACAAATGAAATCTTTTCGTTGTGAATAGTATCATTAGAGATAGTGTGCTTGGCTTCAGCCCGATAATAGATATGGATGATTCCATCTTTTTGGGTCTCATATACTGCGAACAAATAGTTGTTTTGAGTTTCAATGCCTAATGATGCAAGAAGCCCTTTCAAACTATCTGGATTGCTATCATTACCAAATACAGACGAAGTAGGTAATGAAACCTGATTGCCTTCATGGATTAACAAAACTTGCTCATCATGCTCGATAATTACGCCAACTTCAGTTTTCTTACTTGGGTTTTCCAGGGCGGCGGTTACCTCCTCTCCTAGGGACACATTTAAATAATTTCCTTGTAAATAACCCAATGGAGGACACCCCAAATTTTCAAACTCCTGTACTTGTCCCATTAGAATTATATGATCTCCACCATCAAGTACTTCATGGAGTGTACAATCCAGCCAGGCTGTAGAACCCGTAAGTATTGGATTTCCAGAAGTACTTGTAGTTGTTTCTATATTCTCGAATCGATCTTGTATGGGGCTTGCAAAAGTAGACGATACATCCCGTTGCTTTTCTGAAAGTATATTTACAACGAAACTCTGGCATTGCTTAAACTGCTCACAAAGATAAGAAGATTTTGTAAGGCATACCAAAATCAAAGGTGGTTCAATGGATACCGATGTAAAGGAATTTGCAGTAAAACCCATTGATTCACCTTTGACATTTTTACTGGTTATCACCGTAACGCCCGTTAAAAAAGAACCAAGAACCTGCCTAAATTCTGATTTATCGATTTTCATATGCTTGTTCCTTTCAGTGGTTGGTTCGGATTTTTTTAAAAATTCCTCTATCAACGGATTGACTAATTCTGGGCTAATGTAAGCCATCATATGAGCCTCATTTTCCAGGATGAGGCTTTCAGCGTTTGGCGTATCTTTTGCCATCTGGATAGACATTGACGGAGTAGAGTTAAGGTCTTTATCGCCCGTGATATACAGTACCGGCATAGTTAAACTCGTTAACTTGCCAGTAAAATTATCGTCTGATTTAGCAAATAACAGGTAGGTTCTGCCATAACCTACGGGGTCGGCATTCTCTATCCACTGCTTGACCCTGCTAACTTTGAGTTGATAATCACTATCATCAGAGGCGTAAAACCAGCGTTGCAAAGCAATATCAATGCCTGATATACGCTTTGTTCTAATTACTTCCTGGGCCCTGCTTAAAACAGCTTTGCGCTGCTCAGAGTTTCTCTGATACACAATATTCAGCGGTATTAGTGTTTTAACTCTTGAGGGGAACTCAAGCGCAAAAGCTACCGATATCAAAGCCCCCATGGAATGTCCTACTACATGGGCAACGGGTACCTTTAGATGATCCAGTAGTTCTTCAAGTTGTTTCGTGTAATTTGAAAGCGTGGCATTTTCGTTAGGAGACGGACTTTCACCATGCCCCAAAATATCAAAGAAAATCTGGCAATATTTATTTTTGAAATACTGTAGTTGTGGTTCCCAGACTGCCTGATTTAAACCCACACCATGTATAAACACGATGGGTATCTTTGAATCATTCAGGAATTCACGATTATAAATTGAGTAGCAAGTTCCAGCAGAAGTGAATGCTGATTGCTCTGTATTGGGAGTTTGTTGTTTCAAGTCTTCCACTATATAAATTCCAGTTATGTTTAGGAAAATCTAGAGTGGGCACACACCATTTAAACTCACTGCCTGCCCGACTTGAGTTAACTTAATGTAGGTTAGATTTTATAAACTGTCAATGATTGTCGTCCACAGATAACGGTAAGTCGTTAATTCTGGAGTCAAAATAAGTTTTAACAAATACACTTTGAAGAATGCAATAACGTGACTATTTTGTGCGTCTATTTGTTACTGAAATTTGTTACTGAAATTTGTTACTGAAATTTGTTACTGAAATTTGTTCCTTATATTTGTACCTATATTTTTTATCTTAAATACATAAGATTTATCTAACAGGATTTAAAAATGGCTGAAAACGATAATAACGAAGAATACGATGACGAAGATATTGATTTAAATGCACTCGACGACGATGAGTTAGTCGAACAAATGCAGGATGATCTATACGACGGTCTTAGAGAAGAAGTCATTGAAGGAACAGAGATTCTACTTAAACGTGGCTGGGAAGCTGGAGACGTTTTGACCAAAGCTTTGGTTGGCGGCATGACCATTGTTGGAATCGATTTCAGAGACGGCATTTTATTCGTACCGGAAGTTCTTTCTTCAGCCAATGCAATGAAAGGTGGCATGGAAGTGATACGCCCTCTTCTTTCGGCATCAGACGGAAGCCGTGCCGGCAAGATGGTTATCGGTACAGTAAAAGGTGATATTCACGATATTGGAAAAAACCTAGTAAAGATGATGATGGAAGGTGCTGGATTTGAAGTCATCGATTTAGGTATAAATCAATCAGTTGAAGACTACTTTGCAGCGCTAGAAGAACATAAACCGGATATTCTGGGAATGTCTGCCTTGCTTACAACCACTATGCCTTATATGAAAGTGGTGATCGACGAGATGGTTGCCCAAGGCATACGCGAAGACTATATCGTGTTGGTTGGTGGTGCTCCTCTGAATGAAGAATTTGGTGAGGCTGTTGGCGCTGATGCTTATTGTCGTGATGCCGCTTCTGCAGTTGATATAGCCAAAGAGCAGGTTGCCCTGCGCAGAGCAGGCTGACCAAATGAAACGAGATCCTCAACAGGTGGTAAATATTATTGCTTGTGGAGCATTGGCTAACGAACTAGTAGCGCTAAAAACGTTAAACCAATGGGATCATTTCAATATTGATTGTCTACCTGCTAAATATCATTCCACCCCTGCACTTATCCCGGATGCTGTTCGACAAAAAATAGCGCAAGTACGTCAACAGAATGACGGTGAAATTCTTATTGCTTATGGTGACTGTGGCACGGGTGGCTTACTGGATGTGGTTTTAGAAGAAACCGGAACCTCAAGATTACCTGGCGCACATTGTTATCAATTTTTTGCAGGCCATGATGTCTTCAATGACTTACACGAAGCTGAAATTGGAACTTTCTACCTAACCGATTTCCTTACACGGCATTTTGAAACCTATGTATGGAAAATGCTTGGCTTAGATCGCAAGCCTGAATTACTCGATATGTATTTTGGTAATTACAAAAAATTGATTTATCTAGCTCAGACTGAAAACGCTGTTCTAGATGATAAAGCAGAAATTTATGCACAGCGCTTAGGTCTTGCTTATGAAAAACTTTTCACGGGTTACGGCGAAATGGAAGTTGAGTTGAAGCAAATTTCAAGTCAGGTAATTAATATCGATAGTTTAGCTAAAAACCAGAAATATACTCAAATGGAGAAAACTGCATAGTGGCTAAAGTCGTTATCATTTATTGGCGAGATATTCCTTCTCAAGTAACCATACAAGAAGGGCGTAAGCGCGCTAAAAAATTACTCCCTGCCCGCTTTCAGGAAGCTATTGATCGAGCTGCAATGCGCGCAAAGAAAGTAGATAGCGATGCTTATCTTGAAGATTGGAGGCGTGAAAACACCAGACAAGATGGTGATATCAACGAACTTGTTGAAACTGTTGCCGTACAAATTGAAACTGAATTTACTGATGAAAAACTTGATGCAATCATAAGAAACAAAGGCTTACACCCAAATACTGGCAAGGATGATTAGATGTATTCAGTTCGCAAATGGACAGTAAGCCATGCCAAGACATTCAACAATTTATATAGAGTACTAGAAAATTTTCTGTACTCCCTACACCCAGTCTGGAATAAAATTGGTTATGACAAAGTCGAAAAGCCGGTCGCGTTTGTTGAGAAACACATAAAAGGTTTATTGTTTGATTGCCAGATGTGCGGCCAATGCGTTCTCCATGAAACGGGCATGTCGTGTCCAATGAACTGCCCAAAAACACTCAGAAACGGCCCCTGTGGTGGTGTAAGGGCTAATGGTTATTGTGAAGTAAAACCTGAAATGCGCTGCGTTTGGGTAGAAGCATGGCGAGGTGATCAAATTATAAATAATGGCACTTCTGTTGCTGGTTCTAGAGAGTCAATCATGAATGTTCAAGTGATGGTTGATCATCGACTTAAAGGTCATTCTTCATGGCTTGAAGAAGTCAGGCTCAGGCATGAATCCAGGCCAACGGATGATAAAGCGTCATGATATTCGAAGACGAACCAAATCCAGGAGAAAACCTCCCCGTTCTACCAGGCCATGATTCATTCGGACGCTTTGAACGAGTTTTAAGAGCCGGCCATTTCACCGTGACCTCAGAAATGGCTCCGCCAGATTCTGCAGATCCACACGAAGTATACAAACAGGCCGCACTTTTCGATGGCGTCACCGATGCGATAAATGCCACCGATGGTTCTGGCGCTAATTGTCATATGTCGAGTGTCGGTGTTTGCTCATTATTAACCCGTAAAGGGTATTCCATGATCATGCAGATTTCTTGCCGAGATAAAAACCGAATCGCTATTCAGGGCGATGTTCTAGGTGCATCAGCAATGGGCGTTGCAAACATGCTATGTTTAACTGGAGATGGTGTTCAGGCTGGAGATCATCCAGAAGCAAAACCCGTCTTTGATCTCGAGGCAATAACCTTACTGCAAACCATTAAAATAATGAGAGACGAGAGTCGTTTTCTCAGTGGTCGGAAATTAGATCACCCTCCTCAAGCTTTTCTTGGAGCAGCCGCAAATCCGTTTGCAGAACCTAAAGATTTCAGAGTCGATCGTCTAGCCAAAAAAATTGAGGCTGGCGCTCAATTCATCCAAACACAATATTGTTTTGATATACCTGCTTTTAAAGAATATATGAAACGGGCTGGTGATAAAGGTTTACTGGATAAGGCTTTCATTCTAGCGGGAGTAGGACCCATGGCCTCTGCACGTTCTGCAATCTGGATTCGCAATAATGTACCTGGTATTCATATTCCAGAATGGGTGATAAAAAGACTAGAAGGTGCTGAGAGTCCAAAACTGGAAGGACAGGAAATTTGCATCGAATTAATGCAACAACTCAAAGAAATTGAAGGGGTTGCTGGCGTACATGTTATGGCTTACAAACAGGAAGCTGCAGTAAGAGACATGGTTTTAAAATCTGGTGTACTAGGCGATAGAACTCCCTGGATCCCCAAAATTACAGAATAACGGAGTAGTAATATGACCAGAACAGTATTGAGTTCACACAGTAAAGAAATCGCTATTGGTTTTGATAAGCCATTTGTCATGATTGGAGAAAGAATCAACCCAACTGGTAGAAAGATACTCGCCGAAGAAATGAAAAATGGTGACTTTACTCGTGTTGAAATGGATGTATTGGCACAAATAGCAGCAGGAGCTCAAATGCTGGATGTGAATGCTGGTATTCCTTTGGCAGATGAGCCAAAAATTCTCGCTGATACGATTAAACTGGTTCAATCTATTACCGATGTGCCGCTTTCTATAGATTCATCCATCGTGGCTGCTTTAGAAGCTGGACTGGCAGTTTACCAAGGTCGCCCATTGGTAAACTCAGTAACTGGTGAAGAAGATAGACTCGAAGATGTACTACCACTAATTAAGAAATATAACTGCGCTGTTGTGGCAATTTCAAATGATGAAACCGGCATATCCGAAGACCCAAATGTGCGTTTCGAAGTCGCCAAAAGAATCGTTGAACGTGCACAAGACCATGGCATCAAAGCAGAAGATGTGGTGGTCGATCCATTGGTTATGCCAGTCGGTGCTATTAACGATGCAGGCAAACAAGTCTTGCATCTAATCAGTCGCTTACGTAATGAATTAAAAGTAAATACCACGTGTGGTGCTTCTAATTTTAGTTTCGGAATTCCGAATCGAAATGGCATGAATGCATCCTTCATAAGTATGGCAATGGGTGCTGGCATGACTTCTGCGATCGTGAATCCCTTGCACAGTGAAGTTGTTCAAGCCGTTCGAGCTGCTGACGTTGTAATGGGCAATGACCCAGATTGCGCCAACTGGTTATCTTGTTATCGCGAACCTGCAGCTGAAGGCGCACGCGAAAGGGGTGGACGTCGCCGTCGCAGAGGTTAAAAAGATAGGTAAAAATAAAATGAGCGATTTACTATCGATTAATAATAAGGAAGATTCCCATTTAACCGGGAGTTGTCTTTGTGGTGGCGTTAAATACCGTATCGATGGACCTGCAAGAGACGTAGTTAATTGTTTTTGTTCGGAATGCCGTAAAACAAGTGGTCACCATGTTGCCGCAACAAGAGTCAACAAAGATCACTTAACCATGGAATCAGAAAATACTTTAAAGTGGTATGAATGTTCGCCAGGAACCTACAAAGGTTTCTGTGAAAACTGTGGTGGTAATGTTTTCTGGGACAACAATAAGGACGATCAAGTAAGTGTTAGCGCAGGCACTTTAGATGCACCCACCCACTTAAGGACTGTCGGCAATATACACACTGAGGATGCTAGCGATTACTGTGCTATTCCTGCTGTTGAGGACAATACTGATGACAATTGATGACAAGGGAAATGAGCCTGACGCATGAATACCTTTAAAGTTGTTTTTACTCCATCGGGTATACGCGGCGAAATCAAACAAGGCACCGATGTATTGTCTGCAGCAAGGGAATTGGGTGCAGATGTCGCCTCACTATGCGGTGGTAATGGCTTGTGTACTCGCTGCAAAGTCAAACTCAGTACTGGCTCATTTTCAAAACATCAAATCACTTCAGAAACACAACACCTCTCCCCTGTTACATCTGCCGAAAGAGAACGATTAAGTGAGGCAGATATAGAGCAAGGCTATCGTTTAAGTTGTAACGCCAGGATTCAAGGCGATATTGTAATCGACGTACCTGCGGAAAGTCAGACACATCAACAAGTCATCCGCAAAGATGCAACCATACTGGATATAGAAAATAAGCCAGCAGTAAAACTAATAACACTAGACGTTGAAGAACCAGACCTGAATACACCTACGGGTGATTTAGAACGACTCAAAGATGCCATTGAATTCGAAACAGGATTGACTGATCTTTCAATCGAAACACATTTATTGCGAGATTTACAACCTGCATTACGCAAAGGAAAATGGCAGGTAACCGTAGCGATTTATGAAAACCAACGGATCATTGCAATCTGGCCAGGCAAGCAAGAAAATGCTTATGGACTGGCTGTAGACCTTGGTTCAACAACAATTGCTGGGCATTTATGCAATCTTGAAACGGGGCAAGTACTCGCTTCTCACGGCATTATGAATCCGCAGATTCGATTCGGTGAAGATTTAATGAGCCGTGTCTCATATTCAATGATGAATCCCGGCGGCGACCTCAAAATGACTGCAGCGGTTAGAGAAGGTATTAACCATTTGGTGGATCAATTACTGATTGAAGCAAATACACCTCTGTCATCCGAAAACAATTTTGATACTAATGTTATTACTAAAGATTTGCTGCTTGATGCGACCTTTGTCGGCAATCCTGTAATGCATCATATCTTTCTGGGTATCGACCCTGTCGAATTGGGCGGTGCACCTTTTGCATTGGCGACTCAGGCATCAATGACGTTGCCTGCTAAAGATTTAGAGTTGCATTTAGCACCCGGTGCTCAGGTCTACTTACCACCTTGTATAGCTGGCCATGTTGGAGCAGATGCCGCAGCAGTCGTACTTTCAGAAGCTCCTTATAAAAATGAAGCGATGACGTTGATTATTGATGTCGGAACCAATGCTGAAATAATTTTAGGCAATAAGAAAAAGCTAGTAGCGGCTTCATCCCCTACTGGTCCAGCCTTTGAGGGTGCGCAAATACATAACGGTCAACGTGCTGCACCAGGAGCTATCGAACGAGTTCGGATTGATCCAGTTACCCTGGAACCTCGCTACAAAGTCATAGGCGTCGATCTATGGTCTGATGAACCTGATTTTGATAAAGCCATTGGAGAAACGGGTGTTACGGGAATTTGTGGCTCAGGCATTATCGAAGCCATTGCTACCATGTACCTAGCTGGCATTGTAACTACTGATGGTGTTATCAACGGCGACAAAGCAAGTGTTTCACCTCGGATAATTAGCGATGGGAAAACCTGGGCTTATAAAATGGTAGGCAGTAAAAGTGATAAAGGAGCAGATGCCCACTCCGAGACTGGAGTCTTAATCACCCAAAATGATATTCGTGCTATCCAGCTTGCTAAAGGCACGCTCTATGCCAGTGTGCAGCTATTAATGGATAAGATAAACATAAAATCCATCGAACAAATTCGGTTTGCCGGAGCATTTGGTGCTCACATTGACCCTAAATATGCGATGTTGCTAGGAATGATTCCCGACTGCCCTCTAGATCAAGTGCAATCAGTGGGAAATGCCGCGGGAACAGGCGCAAGAATAGCCTTGACTAATCTCGCAGGTCGTCGAGAAATCGAGAATGAAGTGCTACGCATGGAAAAAATTGAAACTGCTACTGAAGCCAATTTTCAGGATTATTTTGTGAATGCCATGGCAATTCCACACAAAATAGATACTTTCACACATCTTTCTCAGGTAGTTGCTCTTCCCGTTAACGATGATGCATCAACAGATTCATCACGTTTAAGAAGAAGACGTCGCTCATCACGAGGTGGTAAACCAAACATATCACGATAGCACTTACTAAAGTGTGGGGCTGATGAAAAGCCACAGACTAACGATATATCAATAATTGCTTTTTCAGTCTGTAATAACAGCCTTCTTGCGTTTCGCAAACGTAATCCCAAATAGTATTGGGTTGGGGTACAGTTTAAATAACTTCGAAACAAACGCTCCAATTGTCGTCTTGATATCGTCACAAGACTAGATAACTCATCAGGTGTTAATGGGTCTTCGATATTTGCTTCCATTAACATTACTGCTTCTGTGAGCTTTGGCTGGCTGGTGCCAATTTGTTGTCTCAATGGAACTCGTTGTCGATCCGTCATATTGCGCACATGATCAACCAGAATGGTTTCACTAATTGAAGCCGCCAGTATTCTGCCATACTGCCTTGATATCAAATGATGCATCATATCAAATGGTGTTGTACCACCCGCACAAGTAAAGCGATTGCGATCAATTTCATAAATATCATCGGTGATATTCAAGTGCGGAAATTCTTCACGCATAGAAGAAATATTTTCCCAATGTAAGGTGCAACGATAACCATCGAGCAAACCTGCTTTGGCGAGAATATAGGCGCCAGTACATAATGACCCTAACACCACCCCCCTTTTATCTTGATAACGTAGATACTTGCCGATGGACTCTGTCCAGGTAGAGCTTATTTTCACACCACCACAGACAATTAACATGTCATAAACATCAGTATCTTTGTAAAAACGATTAGGTTTTACTTCAAGACCATTGCTAGCCATCACCAATTCATCTTTTGGCGTGATGGTCTCCCATGTATATAGCTCTTTAGCCGCCAAACGATTAGCTATTCTAAGGGTATCAATAGCAGCAGCGTAGGCAATCAGAGAAAAGCCGGGCATAGCCAAAAAACCAAAATGTTTTGGTGAAAAATTATCTGCTGTTATGTCTTCGGTAGTCAACGGACGCATCTCTATTCAATATTACAATTTATAACTAGAGTATAATTTAATAATCTTTATTAACCTCTTTTTATTATCTTTATTTGTTAGTTAAATTACATGATTTATTTCAACAAATTAAAAAATAAAAAAATGCCCATAAGTAGGGAGAGGGTTACATTTGAATATGCCAATGCCGAAAATAATATAATTACGACTTTAGATGCTTAAAATTGAACCTTATTGGAATATTAACTCCCTATATCATTATTATAAAGATTATAATAGCATACAAAACACTGATAACAGGATGATATATCGTGATTGAAAAAAACAAGATGCTTTTACTAGATGCCATCGATAAACGCATACTTCAAGAACTACAAATAAATGCAAGGATTTCGAATGTAGAATTGTCCAAGCGAGTTAATTTGAGCCCTACCCCCTGTCTTGAAAGAGTCAAACGCCTTGAAAATGCAGAAGTTATTAAAGGTTATCATGCCATTGTATGCCCGGAAAAAACCAACACTTCTTTATTGCTATTTATTGAAGTCACACTCGAGAATACGAATAACCACGTTTTTAAAGAATTCGCAGACAGAGTTAACAATTTTTCCGAGATTTTAGAATGCCATATGATTGCAGGAGGTTTCGATTACCTTTTAAAACTTCGCTTCAAAGACATTCAGCAATATCGAGAATTTCTAGGAAAAGGATTAGATAAATTACCGTCTGTATCACTCACTCACACGCACATAGTTAGCGAAGAAGTAAAAGATACAGCCTACAATGATCTCAGAAATATTTAGCAAATAAAGATTCAAGCTTCAAAAATCACTAAAAAAAACAATCAAACAGTATTTAATCCTGTTATTTGTCATAAAACGACATATAAATACATATTAAACGTATCTAAAATTTATATTAATCATAAGTTTGACAATGAATAATCCTTAACCTATATTTTTTACAGAATTAATTAATACTCCCTGTTTTTTTAATAATAAACCATAGACCCATAAATTTATGCCTGATAACAAAGAAGATTACCTAGTACGATTCGAAAATGTTCAAAAGAGTTACGATGGTGAAATCCTCGTTGTTAAAGATTTAAATTTAAACATGGCTAAAGGTGAGTTTCTCACCATGCTAGGCCCCTCAGGGTCAGGCAAGACGACTTGTTTGATGATGCTCGCAGGATTTGAACCAGCTACACACGGCGAAATATTCTTAGATAATGTCCCTATCAATCGAGTTCCTCCGCATAAACGAGGAATCGGCATGGTATTTCAAAGCTACGCACTATTCCCGCACATGACTATCGGCGAAAATTTAGCCTTTCCCCTAGAAGTACGCAAAATGGGAAAATCCGAGCGTGAAGAAAAAGTTAAAAACGCATTGGATATGGTACAGCTAGGTTCATTTGCCGATCGTCGACCAGCGCAATTATCAGGGGGTCAACAACAACGCGTTGCGGTAGCCAGATCATTAGTGTTTGATCCAGATGTAGTCTTGATGGATGAGCCTTTAGGAGCTCTCGATAAGAATTTACGTGAACAAATGCAGTATGAAATCAAGCACATACACGAAAGACTTGGTGTAACAGTTTTATATGTTACACATGATCAAAGTGAAGCACTCACAATGTCAGATCGTGTAGCGGTATTTGATGCTGGCGTTATTCAGCAGTTAGCACCACCCAATATTCTTTATGAAGAGCCTGAAAACGCATTCGTTGCCGATTTTATTGGTGATAATAACTGCTTACATGGAACAGTAGTGAGTGAAACTGAGAACAGCTGCGTGGTTAAAACCAGCGATGGTTCCGAAATAACTGCCAACAAAATAAACATTGCAGGTGTTGGTCAACCATCAACATTATCCATTCGTCCCGAAAGAGTTATTGTTAATCCAGAAGAAGGACAAGTACCCAATGTATTTGAGGCCAAAGCCGCAGAACTTATTTATTTAGGCGACCATATTCGTACCCGAATGGAAGTCTGTGGAAACGATGATTTTTACGTAAAGATCCCCAATTCTTCACACCATGCTGATTTAAATAAAGGCGATACCGTCAAGATCGGCTGGAATGAATATGATTGTCGTGCACTAGATGCAGCAAAATAATTAATGAACTCTTAAGTCAGGAGTCATCTAAAAGATTAGGCATTAGCCTCTTACCTGTGTGAAAGAACCACTTACTCGCACTATTTCATCAAGAACATTATTACCATCAAAGGAGAATTTAATAATGAAAACTTTTATCCAATGTAGCCTAGCTACGGCAGTGATTGCCGCTAGTATTAGCACTGCTCAAGCAGAAACCGAAATGGTTGTTGTGTCTTGGGGTGGAGCTTACACAAAGAGTCAAACAAAGGCTTATCATGAGCCTTACATGAAAATGAACCCTGATGTTAAGATCATAAACGACGACTCTGCTGCCGAAGGCGCATCAAAATTACGTGCTCAAGCAGAAGCAGGAAAAATATCATGGGATTTGGTTGATGTAGTACCAGATGATGCTGTCGCACTCTGTGACGAGGGTCTAGCAATAGAAATCGACCATGACAAGTTACTAGCGCCTGCCCCTGATGGAACACTTCCTTCAGTAGACTTTGGTGATGCATTAGTCTCACCATGCTTTATTCCACAAATCGTTTATTCAACAACTTTCGGATACCGCACAGACAAGGTTGGGGATACTCCACCAACTACTATTGCTGATGTTTTTGACACCAAAAAATATCCGGGAAAACGCGCATTACAAAAGAACCCGATAGGTAACCTGGAATGGGCACTTAATGGCTGACGGTGTAGCTTCTAAAGATGTTTACGAAATGTTAAGCACTGATGAAGGTGTAGATCGTGCATTCAAAAAACTAGATACCATCAAGAAAGATGTTGTGTGGTGGACAAAAGGTGCACAACCTGGTCAACTTACTGGCTGATGGCGAAGTGGTGATGGCTTCTGCCTACAACGGTCGTCTATTCTCAGCAATCGTTGAGAACAAGCAACCTGTTGGCATGATGTGGGATGCGCAAATGTTTGAACTGGATGGTTGGATCATTCCAAAAGGCGCTCCACACATTGAAGAAGTTAAAAAGTATTTGAAATTTGCAACAGATACACAACGTCTTGCTGATCAGGCTAAGTATATTTCATATGGCCCTGCACGTAAGTCATCTGCAGCTCTAGTGGGTAAGCATGCTGAACTTGGGATAGATATGGCTCCACATATGCCAACTAATCCAGAAAACGCTAAAAACACACTGTTCAAAGACATTAACTTCTGGGCTGATCGCAAAGAAGAACTTGCAGAGAAGTTTGAAGCTTGGTTAGCTAAAAGCTAAGTGAGATATTAGAACAATTTAAGCACTGTAAAATTTGGTCGGAGAGTGAATCTCTCCGATCAGATTTTAAATACCGAGACCTCTATTAACCTTAATCCGCTGGAATTAGCATGAGTCAAAGCGATACATCAACTTTAAAAACAGCAGACGGCATTTCTTTAAAGTTAAGTTTACAGCGTTCACTACGCAGAAAAAAACGTAACGCTTTATTGTTAGTTGCACCACTATTTTTATTCATACTAATTACCTTCATCATACCTATCGCTTATATGTTGGTTCGTAGCGTAGATAATCAGATTTTCGCTGAAATTTTACCTACAACTGCACCTTTATTGGCCAAATGGGATCCATTATCCGGTAAAACACCTGATGAAGAAGTCTACAAAGCATTTATTACAGACGGAAAAGTAGCTGCAAAGGCAAAAACAATCAATCGTTTAGGCAAACGCCTGAACTATGAAAAATCAGGTATATCGAGCCTGTTCCGAAAAACCGGACGAAATCTGAGAAAGCTTGAACCTGATAAATTAACTACCTCGTATAAAGAAGCCCTAATAAAAATAGATAAAAAATGGGGCCAGGTAGAAACATGGGAAATTCTTCATCGAGAAAGTGGCAAATACACAAAATCTTATTTCCTCTCTGCAGTAGACATGAAATACGATGCCACTGGCATGAAATGGAAAGATGAAGACAGCCGTATTTATCTAAATCTTTTCAAAAGAACCTTATGGCTCAGTTTTCTCATTACCTTTCTGACCGTTTTATTGGGTTATCCAATTGCCTATCTCTTGGCCACATTAAAGACTAGTACCAGTAACCTGTTAATTATTCTGGTGCTATTACCTTTCTGGACATCACTATTAGTTAGAACAAGCTCCTGGATAGCACTGCTACAGAAGGAGGGTGTTATTAATGACTTCCTCTTTGCCATTGGTTTGATAACAGATGAAGGTCGACTCGCGATGATCCACAATCAAACGGGTACCGTCATAGCCATGACGCATATATTGCTTCCATTTATGATATTACCTTTATTCAGCGTTATGAAAACAATCAACCCAAGCTATGTGCGTGCTGCCCGCTCAATGGGAGCAACATCATTTACAGCTTTTCGACGGGTTTATTTTCCAAATACGATAGCTGGAATAGGAGCCGGAGGAATTTTAGTGTTTATCCTATCCATTGGTTACTACATAACACCAGCACTGGTAGGTGGAACGCAAGGAACCTTGATAAGTAACTTTATCGCCTATCATATATCTGGATCTCTCAACTGGGGCCTAGCCGCTGCATTAGGTACTATATTGCTTTTATTAGTAGTCGCGCTGTACATCCTCTACGACAAAATCGTCGGCATCGACAACATGAAACTAGGATAAGACTATGGCACTTCCATTACATGCAACAACTGGTGAACGAATCTGGCACTACGTATTCTTGACGATATGTGTGCTTATTTTTGGATTTCTAATTATCCCGATACTGGTTATCATTCCCTTATCTTTCAACGCACAGCCTTATTTCACGTTTACACCAGAAATGGTTGCGTTTGACCCGGCAGGATATTCAACAAAGTGGTACGAATCATTTTTTAATGATTCGAATTGGCAAGCAGCGGTTAAAAACTCGTTAGTGATTGCACTTTTCTCAACCATTATTTCTACCTTTCTTGGTACACTCGCGGCTTTAGGCTTGAGTCAGAAAGAATTTCCTTATAAAACAACCATAATGGGTATTCTTATTTCACCCATGATTGTGCCATTGATTATATCTGCAACGGGTATGTTCTTTTTCTATGCGAAAATAAATTTACTCGGTACTCACATTGGCGTTATTTTGGCACATGCGGCATTAGCAACACCATTCGTGGTTATTACTGTTACCGCGACGCTCACTGGTTTTGATCATAGTTTAACGCGCGCTGCTTCGAACCTTGGATCTTCACCGACAAATACTTTCTTCCGCATCACGGTTCCTTTAATTACACCCGGCGTAATCTCAGGGGCGCTTTTCGCTTTTATTACTTCTTTTGACGAAGTAGTCGTTGTTCTTTTTATTGGTAGTGTTAATCAACGTACCATTCCATGGGCAATGTTCTCTGGAATTCGAGAAGAAATCAGCCCAACGATTTTAGCGGTAGCAACATTGCTCATTACTTTCTCCATAATACTGTTGTTTATGGTTGAATTATTACGCCGTAGAAACGAAAGATTGAGAGGCATTACACCTCATTAAAGGGGTGTTATCTGATATAAAAACACTAAATATCACCCCCCTACTTATAGACCCATTTTAAATAAATGGGCTATAGGCCTTCTTAAGCAATAGGTATTCAATTACGTTTATTAGAGAGTATTGGCAAGGCAAGGTATCTCTACAAACTTCTTTATGGTTTGTATTTATTGGATTATTAGTTCTAATCTATTTTATTGAACCCTGGTTTCTGACAACTTTTTTCTCTAACCCTCAACAGCAAATTACTGCAACGCTCGTTTCTCTATCAATTACAAAACTTATTATTTTTCCTTGGCAACTTGTTGGATTATTGCGCGCATCTGATAAGGACTTTCTAAAGAAAGGCAACACAAGTAAAACCCGTATCATCCAACTATTGATGATCCTAGCCATAGGTTTTAATATAAGTACATCCATAGACTCTATTCAATCAGCAGCTTATGCATACGACCAACAAAAGCTAGCTGAAGAGTATCAAAAACTCAAACTGCAACAAGCTAATAACTATCATATAACTCTACGAAATAATGGCACACAACTGGTCATTACCGGCGAGTTTGAAATAGGAATCACAAAAGTGGTGTCTGACATCTTAAAAAGAAATCCACAAATATCAAACATTGCTTTAAATAGTATCGGCGGACATATTTATGAAGGACGGGGATTGTCAAAGTTATTTACTAGCTTGAGCTTGGATACTTATGTATATAAAGAGTGCAGTTCAGCATGCACAACTGCATTTAGTGGAGGTGCAAGAAGGTATCTAGGTGCGACTGGTAAGCTTGGCTTTCATCAATACTCGCATGACTTCACAAAACACAAAAAATCTGTGGGCTATCATAATGCGAAAGATGAACAAGTTCGTGATCTAGAATTGTTTAAATCACGCGGAATAGACCCTGGTTTTCTGGATAAAATTTTTAATGAAAATTCCGATAGTATGTGGTTTCCAAGCCACGAAGAACTACTCAAAGCCAAAGTGATTCATTCGTACTTACCTACAACAAATTCTGACAATGAAGCATCACAAAGTAATTAATCAAAAACGTGAATAAGTCACAATCCTAAGGTAAATATTTCACAAAATATCTACAGCCTCAAACCTATACTGATCACAACCTGAAGGAACAGGCAGAATCATAATAGGAGAGTAAAATGTCATCACTTATCAAAAATATAATCCGTAAGTTCAACCACATAACCAGCTGGAATAAGTTCTCAGGTTTTGAGGTTCATGAAAATCCTTTTGGAGCACAACAGAGCTTACCTTCTAAATCCAAGTGATAGACATTTAGCAGGCCAGCCAGACTGGTGAATCAGCAGTCTGGCTTTTTTAAGGAGCCTCTGGTCAAGTCCCATAAATTCTGGCAACGCCAGAAATCCAGAATCAAGGCATGATCATGCAGGAATGCTTATTGCCTTGCAAATGACCATAACGCAGAGGCTGGGTTTTTGGCTAAGCCCCGCAGGGCAAGGCTACAAGCTATCATTTTCGTTGTTGCACTTCTTGTGAAGGGAGCTACCATTCCATGCAAATCGCGCCTAGAATATAATCGCCTGTAGTCTTGCAGAATTTTATTGGACTTGACCAGAGTCTCCTTAAGTTATAGTCACCCCCCTACTTTTAGGGGGTTTTACCTCTGGACTATATTTGTTTCTTTCTAGGTATAGATCAGCTAATCCATTTCGCTATCATTATAATTATTTTCGATTCATCCTCACCGACGCATTTCAAACATAAAATACCGTTCTCAAATAAGGCCAGTTTTTTCTTTCAGGCAGAATCAATAAAGCATAGGATATTGTAAAACCGAATATCATATTTTATTGGTATCGACTCCAGTTCCAGGGGTCGGTCTGGAGAATTAAACACATGGCAAAATTTCCCGAAAAAGCAAAAGTCGTCATTATCGGCCTTGGCGGCATTACCGGTTCATCAGTAGCGCATCACCTTATTGAACGTGGTTGGGATGATATTGTCGGTATCGATAAGTCTGCCATCCCTACGGATATCGGCTCAACCGCGCATGCGTCGGATTTTTGCTTTAACACCATGCACGATCAAATGACTATGCATACCACCAAGTACAGCATCGACTTTTTCGAGAAAATGGGTCGTTACGAACGCATTGGTGGCATCGAAGTTGCCCGTGTCGGTGACGATGAACGCATGACCGAACTGAAACGCCGTGTGACTTCAGGTAAAGCCTTTGGTAATCGTGTTGAAATGATTTCTGCAGCAGAAGCCAAACAGAAATTCCCTCACCTGGAAGAAGATATGATTCAGGGCGCACTATGGGATCCGGATGCAGGTTTGGTCATTCCCCGTTCGCAACAGGTCGCAGGTGAGTTAGTAGAAATGGGGGTTGCAAGTGGCAAATTACAATCATTTGCTAACACTTCATGCACCGGCTTAAAAATTGAAGACGGTCACATCAAAGGCGTTGAAACCAACCGTGGTTATATCGAAGCAGACTACGTCGTTTGTTGCGCGGGCTTATGGGGACGTTTAATTGCAGAAATGGCCGGTGAAGATTTGCCCATTATGCCTGTTGATCACCCATTGACATTCTTTGGTGGTTTTAATGACTTTGCCGACACTGGCAAAGAAATCGGCTACCCGCTTTTACGTGATCAAGGCAACTCTGCCTACTTACGCGATACAGGCGATCCAAAATCAGCCGAAGGTGGCCAGTTAGAATGGGGTTATTACGAAGAAAAAGCACCGCGTATGTGTCACCCACGAGATATTCTGGAAAAAGAAGACTGCAGACTATCGCCCTCTATGCGTGACCTTGAATTAGAACAAGTCATCGAACCGATGGAACGCGCCATGGAGCTAACCCCTATTC
Organism: uncultured Gammaproteobacteria bacterium; assembly: GCA_963807855.1. Lineage (GTDB taxonomy): Bacteria > Pseudomonadota > Gammaproteobacteria > Thiotrichales > Thiotrichaceae > Cocleimonas. Next base: position 109,929 of record CAWEEB010000047.1, read on the forward strand.
TTGGCGAGCTTGGTTATGACGAGAAATACTCATTCAATGGTCTATTACAAGTTACTGCGGATGGAGGCCCATCGATTGGTGAATCCGCCAATGTCCGTGGCCTTTGGTACGTTGAATCCGTTTGGGTGAAAGATGGCCCGGGCACAGGCAAAATTGTTGCCGACTGGATGACCGATGGTGTTACTCAATTCGATCATTCAAGTATTGATGTTGCACGCTACTACCCATTCCAACAGACAGAACAATATATTGAAGATCGCTGCTATGAAACGGCGTTTAAAATTTACAATCCACCCGTGCATAATCGAGAGCCATACACCGCCGCACGTAATCATCGTCGTAGCCCCTTCTGGGAACGCGAAAAAGAACTCGGCGGTTACTTTATGGAAGCCGTGGGCTGGGAACGCGCACATGGTTACGCCTCTAATGAGCACCTACTAGAAAAATGGGGAGATAAAGTTCCTGTCCGTGAAGTCGAATGGGAGAATCGTCATTTCTGGCGCGTATCCAACGCCGAACACCTGGAAATGTCCGAAAACGTAGGGATGATTAATCTCTGTCACTTTGCCGTTTATGATGTCACTGGTGATGAAGCCGCAGACTTTATGGAATTCTTGTGTGTGGCTAAAGTAGCTGGAGACACACCCACTGGCAAAGGCATTTACACCCACTTTTTAGATCATACAGGTGGCGTTCGCGCTGATTTAACTGTGTTACGTTTAGCTGAAAACCATTACCGTGTTGTCGATGGTGGTTATAACGGCAACCGTGACTTTGTCTGGATGAAGCGCTTGGCAGAAGATCACAGCTATAACAACCTCAGCATTGTCGACCGTTCTGAAGATTTCGGTTGTATTGGCTTATGGGGCCCGAATGCACGCACTACTTTGGAGAAGTTAGTACCTAATCCCGAAGATTTGAGTAATGAAAACTTTCCATTCGTAGCGGTTAAAGACATCGAAATAGCGGGTAAAATCGTATCAGCCTTCCGCATTTCCTACGTCGGTGAACAAGGCTGGGAATTGCATTTTGAATACGACGATGGCCTCGCAATTTGGGACGCGCTTTACGCTGAAGGCGTACTACCCGTAGGTATCGAAACCTACGCCAGCAGCCGCCGTGTAGAAAAAAGTTTGCGTATTCAAAACACCGACATCCTCACAGAATACAATCTGTTAGAAGTCGACCTCGCGCGTAAACTGGTAAAAGCAGCTGATTTCTATGGCAAAGAAGCCTATCTAAAAATTCGCGAGCGCGAACATCAACCCGCAACCCTATGTACGCTGAGTATGGAAGATAATACCGACGCCAATGGCGTGAAACGTTACCCACTAGGTAACTGCCCGATTATCGATCCAGACACAGGTGAAGTGCTGATTGACAGTAAAGGCAGAAGATCCTATACCACCAGTATCGAATACGGCCCAAGCATCGGTAAAAATATCGCACTAGCATTCATCCCGCATGAATACTGTGAGGAAGGTCGAATACTAGATATGGATTACTTCGATGAAATCTACAAAGTGAAAATTGAGTCAGTAGGTTATGGCGCGATGTACGATCCTGAGAATATTAAGACGCATTCTTAATAAGATCATTCATATTCCCCTCTCCCTCAGGGAGAGGGCTAGGATGAGGGAAAAACCACATAAAAGGCAGGGGGTGGCTTTTAATTAATTAAGCCCCTTCACCTAAGCCAAGAAAGACTAAGCTATATTCGAATCAGGAAATCAACTCTGGATGCTTCGATAATCAAAAAATAACCCTATCTAAAAAATCATTTGTCTTAATTGATTGTTTTTGAAAGTTTAATTTCAAAAATATTAATAATAATAAAATAAATCTTCAATACTAAACTACACTTATCAATAGAAAGATTTAAGACCTTGAAAATCCAATAAAATCTTATTAGAAATCATACTTAAGGTAAAAGATGTTAAGAATAGTATTTTGAGTTCATCAGACCCCATTATTAAGATAGAAAACGTCTCAGTTGAATTTGGTGATTTAAAAGCACTGAATAATGTCAGTAATTACGTAAACCGTGGCGAAGTCGTTGTTATCATTGGTCCAAGTGGTTCTGGCAAAAGTACCTTGTTAAGGTCTCTCAACGGCTTACAAAACATTCATAGTGGCAATATCAAGATAGATGGTGTCAACATTGCTGATAAGAAAACCAATATGAATGCATTACGTGCTGAAGTTGGTATGGTATTTCAGCATTTCAATCTTTTTCAGCATAAAACAGCGCTACAGAATATCACCCTACCGCAACGAATTGTACTCAAGCGCAGCAAGGCTGAAGCTGAAAAAAACGCCCATGCATTGCTGGAACAAGTAGGAATTCCCGAGAAAGCTGATATGTACCCCAATCAATTATCGGGTGGACAACAGCAGCGTATTGCAATTGCACGTTCACTCGCGATGAATCCCAAAATCATGCTATTCGATGAAGCAACATCAGCATTAGACCCAGAGACTGTCGGAGGTGTATTAGCACTAATGCAAGACCTGGCGAAGAATGGTATGACAATGGCAGTTGTAACCCATGAAATGGGATTTGCCAGAGAAGCATCAGACAGAGTGATCTTTATGGATCATGGAGCAATAGTAGAAGAAGCCTTACCTGATCAATTTTTTGATCACCCTAAAAGTGACAGGGCAATTGAGTTTTTAAACCAAATTCTTTAACGCCATTCACAAATACAAATACAACCACATTCACCAAAAGATCTACCACCAAAAGGAGAAAACATTATGAAATCTACACTACTAAAAACAGTTTTTGCATTACTCGCTACCAGTATGATCTCGACCGCTGTATTTGCCGAAAGTGCAATGGAAAAGATCGTTAAAACAGGCAAACTAACCATAGCGGTACAAACGCAAGGCCCCCCTGTGAGCTTTGTTAATAAAGCAGGAAAACGCACCGGCTTTGCAGTTGAGCTCGCACGTATGATGGCTGAAGACATGGGTGTAGAATTGGTTGTTCAAGACTACGACTGGAAAGGTTTAATACCTGCTCTAAAATCTGGCAAGGCTGATTTTATTGCGGCAGATATGACGCCAACGGCGAAACGTCACATGCAAGTCATCTTTACTGAACCCGTTTTCTTTTCAGAAACAATTGCTTTCGCTAAAGCAGATAAGGGCTTTAAGACATGGGAGGATCTCAATAAGGATGGTATTTCTGTTGGCGCGACTCAAGCATCATCATGGGCTGACATTGCTCGTAAAATGATTTCCAGTGCCAAGCTAAAAGAGTATTCAGGTGGTACCGCGCAAACAGTTCAGGCGGTGATAGCCGGACGCATTGATGCGGGTATTTCTGATCGTGCGACGATTGCCGGTTTTGTTAGCTCAAATAAAGATCTTGTGGTACTTGATGGACAAATAACAAAAGAGCCATTGGGTTTTGCAGTACGTCCGGATTCATTACACTTGCTTCATGCGTTAAACAACTACAAGCGTTTAATTGAGCTAGATGGACGTCTTGAGCAGAAGATTCAGTACTGGTGGAATTCTACTGATTGGCAGGCTGACAATAAATAAGTTAGCAATATAGATGGTGCAAATGATGAGGCAGAAACTTAAAACACAGTTTCTGCCTCATTTTTTACCTAGCTATTTTTTGCTTTCTGGATTTTATCGCCTATATGTCGTTTCTTTCTAACTACTTTAACTTCCGAATAGTCGGTCAATACACCGACGTATTTATCGATGGCATATTAGCCACTTTATACTTAGCAGGAATCTGCCTGGTATCATCCATTTTTTTCGGTGTGTTTCTGGCATTAATGCGGATGTCGCCAATCCCCTTCATCTGGCGGATTGCAGCAGCATACATTCAGGCTATTAGAGCCACCCCCCTACTTATACAGATTTATTTAATCTACTACGGTCTACCCTATTTCATCGGTAATTATTTTGGTGAAGAAGCTACAGCAATTATTGCATTGACTATTCATTCAACCCCTTATATGGCGGAAATAATTCGAGCTGGTATTCAATCGGTGAATAAGGGACAAGCAGAAGGCGCAATGTCAGTTGGTATGAGTAAGGCCCAAAGCATGTTTTATATCGTATTGCCCCAGGCAATAGCTAATGTCATTCCACCTTTATTAGGTCAAACGGCAATTCTGATTAAAGACACTTCCCTGTTTAGCATAATCGCTGTGTTCGAATTAATGGGCGCAGGCCTGCGCATGTATTCCGAAACGGTAATCGCTACCGAGAGCTATGTAACAACAGCCGTATGTTATTTACTTATTTATATGATGATGTTGATTCTTTCAAACATTGTCCAAAAACAACTTGGAGGTGGATCATGGCAAACTCAATAATCCATTTTCAAAGCGGGAGGACAAATAATGGATGAACTAGTACAAAAATATCAACTGGTTGTAGATCTCTTCCCTGTATTGATGACTGGCCTGTTTATGACCTTTAAAGTGTCTATCATTGCAATCATTGTCGGATCGCTGTTAGGACTTTTTCTAGGGATTTTACGTACCCTCAATAGCAAAATACTAACTATTATTATCGGGCTTTATCTTCATATTTTCCGTGGCACACCCTATCTGGTACAACTCTATCTGATCTATTTTGTATTGCCTTCTTTTGATGTTGAATTTTTAAAGTTTGATAGCTTTACAGCAGCGATCGTTTCATTAGCGCTCTATACCTCAAGTTATGTAACCGAAATTGTAACAGCGGCCATCAATGCAGTGCCCAATGGACAATCTGAAGGTGCGCGATCAGTTGGTATGTCCAAGTTACAAACTTTAGTGCACGTGGTACTTCCTCAGGCGGTTAAATTAACGATTCCACCCATGGCTGGAGTCTATGTTGTGATTATCAAGAGTACTGCGCTGTTATCAGTAATCGGTATCTCTGAACTCACCCGACAAGGTGAAATAGCTATTTTGAGATTGCCCGGAAATTTAATGTTTATCTACTTCCTGATTGCTGTGATGTATTTCTTCTACTGTTATCCAGTGCTGCGCTTTGCTTCATGGGCGGAGAAAAAGTATGGGTCAATCGGGTTTCATGCTGATTAGTTTTCAGGAATACATTACAAACAGCAACATACCAGCAACATAATTGCGCGCAAGCTCTAAAGTTGCACAAATAAAGATTTACGACCATGACTGATTTCAATCAAATACCGCGAGTAAAAATCACTCACGCTTTTACAGCACTTGAATCTGCACCCAGACTATCTGAAATGCTTGGTTGTGAGCTGTATATCAAACGTGACGATTGTACCGGATTAGCTGGTGGTGGAAATAAAACCCGTAAGCTTGAATACCTGTCTTGCTGATGCTCAACAACAAGGTGCTGACACCTTAGTCACATTAGGTGGATTGCAATCCAATCATGCAAGACAAACAGCGGCAGCAGCTGCCAAATTTGGTTTTTCTTGTGAACTAGTTTTAGAAGATGTGACAGGTACACCAAAAACAGATTATTACAATAATGGCAATGTTTTGCTGGATCATCTACTCGGAGCAAACATACATAGTGTCGCTATCGACGAAGACGCTGATGACATTCTTCAATCGTTATTAGAGCAATTAAAAAACGATGGAAGAAAGCCCTACTTGATTCCAGTCGGTGGCTCCAATGAAGTCGGCAGTTTAGGCTATGTGCGCTGCGCGAATGAAATATTACAACAATTGAACGAGCAAAAAGTTGCGATAGATCAGATTGTAGTCGCCACAGGTAGTGCAGGAACTCAGGCCGGTTTATTGGCTGGCCTTATTGCAGCGGGTAGTGATATTCCAGTTCTAGGAATCGCTGTAAGTAGAAGCACGGAAGAGCAACAAAAACTGGTTGAAGAACTATTAAGGAAAACCCTGCTTAAACTCGGCTTAGACCAGGAATTGGCTAACAATCGAGTAATTGCCAATGGCGATTATTACGGCGAAGGATATGGCATTCCCACAGCAGCCATGATCGAAGCAGTGAAAGAGTTGCGCCCAACTCGAAGGCTTATTATTAGACCCCGTTTATACCGGAAAAGCCATGTCGGGCTTCATAGATTTGTGTAAACAGGGAGTCATTGAAAAAGGCAGTAAACAGCTTTTTATTCACACTGGGGGTAGTCAGGGACTGTTTGCGTATCGGGAGACTTTTATCTAGACGCTTTTAAATAATAGAATTATGCAGAAAACCAAACAGAAAAAATTTAGTATCCCCTCTCCCCTTGGGAGAGGGTTAGGGTGAGGGAAAAAATTGCCAGAAAAAACAAAAGCACAACTCCTGCGTCAAAATCAAACAGACGCTGAAAAACTACTTTGGAAGCACCTCAGAAATCGCAATCTGCTTGATCAGAAGTTCAGACGACAACACCCAATTGGAAAATACTTCGTAGACTTTTGCTGTATGGAAAAAAGACTCATCATCGAAGCCGATGGTGGCCAACATAATGAGGCCGATAAGATTCACTACGATGATGCCCGTAGTGAATACTTAGAAAGTCATGGGTTCATCGTCTTAAGATTCTGGAACAATCAAATACTAGGGGAAACCGAGCAAGTTTTAAATGAAATAGTCTCTGTTTTAGAACGCCCTCACCCTAGCCCTCTCCCCCGAGGAGAGGGGAAATAAAACACCATTCTATTCGGATACGATCTAGTTTTAATTTTTAAATTGTGAAAACGAATTAAGCAAAAACAAACTTATGATTGATTTGAAAGCGATGCCCTATCAAATCCTTTAAATCCCCTCTCCCTAGGGAGAGGGCTAGGGTGAGGGAGAAAAATTGCCAGAAAAAACAAAAGCACAACTCCTGCGTCAAAATCAAACAGACGCTGAAAAACTACTTTGGAAGCACCTCAGAAATCGCAATCTGCTTGATCAGAAGTTCAGACGACAACACCCAATTGGAAAATACATCGTAGACTTTTGCTGTATGGAAAAAAGACTCATCATCGAAGCCGATGGTGGCCAACATAATGAGGCCGATAAGATTCGTTACGATGATGCCCGAACTAAATACTTAGAAAGTCATGGGTTCATCGTCTTAAGATTCTGGAACAATCAAATACTAGGGGAAACCGAGCAAGTTTTAAATGAAATAGGCTCTGTTTTAGAACGCCCTCACCCTGGCCCTCTCCCCCGAGGAGAGGGGAAATAAAACATCATCTCTATTTGGGTAAGTTGTTTTATATTTAAGATATTCAGAACGAATTAAACAAATATAACTATAGGTAATATTTAAGAAGATTCTAATCAAACCCTCTAAATCCCCTCTCCCTCAGGGAGAGGGCCAGGGTGAGGGTGAAAAGTACCTAATATAACTTAAAACTTATTTAAGCCCCACAGCTAATCCAATCTAAGCAATATTCGAATCAGGAAAAGAAGCCTTTCTCTTATCCATAAACTCAATCAACGCTTCATCAATCGCAGGATCCATTTCAGGTGCTACGTATTCATTAAGTTGTTTTTTGTAGTAAGCATTCGCGCGTTGTTCCAGACTTAGCTCACCGTCTTCTTTCCATTGCTCGAAACTATTATTGTCGTTGATAGGTGAATGATAGAAGGCTTCGCGGAAGTTGGCTTGGGTGTGCGCGCATCCGAGGAAGTGTTGGCCTGGGCCAACTTCTTCAATCGCATCCATCGCTTGGCCATTTTCACTGAGGTCTACACCTCGAGCATAGGTCGCTAGCATGCCTGCCTGATCACAATCCATAATGAATTTTTCGTAACCCATAACCAGCCCGCCTTCCATCCAGCCAGCGGTGTGCAGTACAAAATTTACACCCGCATTGATCGCTGGCCATAGAGAATTGGATGACTCATAACCCGATTGTGCATCAGGCACTTTAGATCCAGTAAAACCGCCGCCAGATCGGAATGGAACGCCTAATCGACGCGACAATGATGCCATTACATTCAGCACAAGCGCAGGTTCAGGGGTACCAAAAGTTGGCGCACCCGAAGCCATCGACATGGAGCTTGCGAAGGTACCAAATATTACTGGAGCTCCAGGGTTTACCAATTGGGAAAATGCCATACCAGCGAGTGCTTCTGCCAATGCTTGTGCACAGGTTCCCGCAACCGTTACTGGTGACATCGCACCTGCAAGAATAAAGGGAGAAACGATACATGCCTGATTATTCGTGGCATATACCTTTAAAGCACCCAGCATGGTGTCATCGAATGACATCGGTGAGTTTGCATTGATCAAACTGGTTGTAATGGTTTTTGGTCGACCTGTCGCAGCATCTATATAGTCATCGCCAAATAAAATCTTGCACATATCCACCGTGTCTTGCGCACGCTCACCGGCTGTTACTGAGCCCATAAACGGCTTGTCTGAATACTTCATGTGCGAATAAACCATATCGAAATGGCGCTTATTCACGGGCAAATCAACTGGCTCACACACGGTTCCGCCAGAATGGTGTAGATGCGGCGTCATATACGCCAATTTAACGAAATTCTGGAAATCCGCAATGGTTGCGTAGCGTCTACCTTCATCCATATTTTGCACAAACGGACTACCATAGGCAGGAACAAGAACTGTATTTTTACCACCTATTTCGACGCTTTTAGCGGGATTTCGTGCATGTTGTGTAAACTGACTAGGTGCACTGTCTTGAATTAATTTGCGACACATGCCTTGCGGAAAACGAACACGCTGGCCTTCGACTGATGCGCCCGCCTGCTTCCACATTTCTAATGCATCGGGATCATCCTTAAAATCGATCCCCGTTTGTTCTAGAATTTTATCTGCATTGGCTTCGATGAGAGCCAGGCCCTCTTCTCCCAATATTTCGTATTCTGGAATCTTGCGGGTGATATAAGCAGGAGCTACAACAGGTGCTGCTTCTGGCTTACCACTTGAACGACGATTGCGACGACCGCGACTAGGACTAGGCATTTTGATTACGCTCTTAAATGTTTATTTACTTAGCAGATATTATCTATTGTGCTTGTTACTGCGGAAAGTATCTGCGCGACATAAGGATATATGCTCGCGCCATAGCGTTGCTTACGTTGAACTATAGGGAGCTAGTTGTTTATACTCTAGGCACCTATCAATCATTAGCCTTAAATTTAAAACCACTTATTTAAGCCACCCCCCTACCTTTCAGGCACTTTTTTCTGTAAGCTTCAAGAGTAACAAAATAATCATGAAGTCTTTTCAACGTTCGTTACCAAGAACCTGCCCTATCTAACTTTCCTTTGCTTGGTTTGGCCTGGGGTTGTACTTTTGTTTTTATCAAAACGGCCAACGAATATATCAGCGCCAGAACAGATTGCATTTTATCGCGTATTTTTGGGCTTTCTATTGATCGGCCATTTACGGAGTCATTTACTAAATCATTTAAACGCTCACATTTGAAACACTATAAACATTTACTTGTAATGGCATTATTAGCTTCGTTGATGCATTTCCTGTTTTTTGCCAAAGGTACGGTATTATTAAATTCAGGAATCGCCGGTGCACTTAGCGGCTCTATTCCGCTATTCGCTTTTGTATTGTCTCTGTTATTCATCACGAAGAACGCGCTACCCTGATAAAACTGATGGGAATCATTCTAGGTTTTATCGGTGTAGTATTAATCGCTAACCCTTTTGGTTTTGGAATGGAAAGTACGCCAGGGTGTAGGCAATGCCGATCCCGAAGGTGTTTTCTATTTACTCGCGGGTTCTGCAGCAGTTGGGGCATCGTTTGTTTACGCCAAAAAATACATCGCACCATTGGGAATTTCAGCCATAGCCTTAACCGCCTACCAACTCGGTTTGGGCTTAGTGATGATGATTCCTTTTATTGATTTTAATGGCATCCTAGCTGTCTGGAGCACACCCAAAGCCATAGCAAGTACTATCATTGGTTTGGGTTTAATTAATACCGCCATTGCCTCCATTGCCTATTATTACATTGTCGATAAATTGGGTGCAGTCAGGGCGTCATCTGTGACTTATCTTCCGCCGGTAGTCGCAATGATTATTGCGGTATTCCTGATAGGCGAGAAAATCCAGACACTGGATTATGTGGCGCTTGCTTTGATATTTATAGGGATGTTGTTATTGCGGGAAAAGACTTCTTCTAAGGCTTTGTAAGGATAAATATCACCTGCACTGTTATCAATTAGTCTTCAGTTTCATACGCTCAACAACCTTGATAAATGCTTTTGTCACTGGCGATTGTTGCGATGATGCCGAATACGCCAAACCGAAATATCGTTGATGTGGAGGAGAAAGTGGCTTCACAACATATCCACTTTTCTCATGTCTCTCTGGCAAGGTAAATTCAGCCATAATCGTTACTGCTTCACCGCGCTCGATATACGACAGCATGCTTAATACCTGACTGATTCGAAATTGAATTTTTGGGGTCAAATTCTCACGCGTAAAAAGGCTTTTCACAATCTCGCCTGAACCTGCGCCCGTTAATATAAAGGGATCATCGCAAATATCTTTCAACGCAATTGTAGTTTGATTACTCAATGGATGGTTTTTGGGTAACACAGCCACCATTTGATCAGTCGACAAAGGAATAGAATCAAAACGGTTTTCTGGCAAAACCACAAAGCCTACATCGACCCGATGCTCTTGTAGCCAACGCAAAACATCCTGATCATTTCCCTCATTAATGTGTACGTCGATACCCGGGTATTTAGCATGAAAAGCAGACAAAATATCGGGAATTAATCGCAATGACGCACTAGGACCAAAGGATCCAATCCGCAAAGTACCTGTTTTTAACCCTTGAATATTGGCGGCTTCCTGGCGAATACCTTCATACAGGCCGACGACTTCTTGGGATTTACCCAACACATTCTCACCGACTTCTGTCAACACAACTTCCGCACCACGTCGTTCCAGCAGTTTGACGTTTAACTCTTTTTCTAATTGCTTAATTGCATGTGAAACTGCAGATTGGCTAATCCCCATCTGCATCGCGGCAATGGTAAAACTATTGCATTCTGCCACGGTAATTAATGCAGTTAGTTGTGCTTCTGTCATGAGTGTTTACTTGTTTTACTATGAATTACTATTAGTTTTAACATATTCGAAATCGAATTACACACACTTACTGATATGACGCATACCCACCACTGTTTATTTGAAATTAGTCGGCGCAGCCTTATGGGGAGGTACTTTTATCGCAGGTAGAGAACTCTCGCAAACAGTCCCTCCACTCATATCAGCCACCTCACGATTTTTTGTCGCGGCAGTCATTTTATTGCTATGGCTTTACAAAACAGAAGGTCACTTCCCGCGCCTAAAAGCTAAGCAGTTGGCTTTTACAATAGCCGCTGGAATCACAGGTATTTTTCTCTACAATATTTTCTTTTTTGGTGCGTTAGCAGAAATACCGGCTGGAAGAACCGCTTTATTTGTATCTCTAAACCCCATATTCACCGCTATTTTCTTATTCGTTTTTTTCCGTGAACGCCTCGGCACAATTCGCTGGATGGGGATTTTTTCTGGCTTTGATTGGCACAACCGTAATCGTCACCCGAGGTGATATTGTCAGTACCATTATCGATATATCATCTGCACTGGGCACAGGTGAATTAATGATGCTAGGCGCAGTTGTCAGTTGGTCTAGCTACACAATCTTAGGACGTTTCTCCTTAAACACACTCAGTCCTTTAGTATCTACAACTTATGCAACCTGTGTTGGTTTTTTACTGTTACTTATCGTGACCATTTTTTATCACGCAGATACCAATACAAATATGCTTTCACAGATAATGACATTGAAAAATACCTCAGCAATCTTGTATCTAGGAATACTCGGAACCGTCGTAGGCTTTGTTTGGTTCTATCAGGGAGTGGCCGCAATTGGTGCATCACCGGCAGCTATTTTTACAATCTTGTGCAGTTTTTGGTGTGGTGCTAAGTTTTATTTTACTTGGCGAACCTGTCCTAGTGTCGATGGTGATTGGGGGGGCGATACCGGTTGTTGGGGTTACGATTACTAATCGGAAGCCGAAGCAGGCTACTAAAACTGTATCTCCACAGGTGGTTGCTAGTGCTGTGTAAGTTTATTGAAATTAATAGGCCTTAGTTACTTTCTGCACAACTACAGCTATTGCACATCGACGATACCTTCGGGAATCTACGATGGGCTTTAGTGAACTTACCATTTTGTGGTTTAAAACGACTAATTCAGCCGAGCAACACAAGACAACAGCATTAGCTGACCCGGAGGGTGAGGCTTCAGCCGAATAATTATTTGACTTGTCATTTCTCGCTTTTGGTGAGCGATAATTCGAAACACATTTGAGTTTGAATTTATTTCTTCGTAACTCGGACTATGTACATCGACGATTCCTTGCGGAATCTACGATCGACTTTAGCGAACTTACCGTTTTGTTTTTTAAACGGATAATTCGTTTATTTGGTTGCATTTCTCGCTTCTGGTGAGCTTAGAAAAGCCACCCCCTACCTTTTAAGGTGTTTTTTGTAATCTTGCTGCATCCTGTTATGGATCTTGATTCGACTCTTCCGCTATTTTCGCCCGCTCAGCTTTGCTAATGTATTTAGGTTTTTTTTGTGTCGATAATTTGGCTTTAGCCTTTTTGATACGAGACTTTACTATCTGAATACTTTTCTTACGACGGTTCATACATACCTACTCAATTTGTATTTACATACATAATATCAGTTTCTCAAATAAATCCGATCCATATAA
>CAWEEB010000048.1:0-47617 GCA_963807855.1 uncultured Gammaproteobacteria bacterium
AAATAACTCTTGTCTTAAAAAAGTGCCAAGCCGAACGCAGTGAGACAACGTGGGAGCACAGCGACGATGAACCGAAGGGCGTGGTTTTCATTAGATTGAATAAAAAACCACGCAAAAGGTAGGGGGTGTGATTTTTTCACACCCTTTTTTATTTGAGAAAGTTTAGAGTACCGTCGGGCTAACTCATTGAGTTTGCACGACTAGTTTCCTGTAAGCTATCATCATGCTCAGCATGATAAATACAATTACTCTACTGCTCTGTGGTTTTTCAATAATAAGCGCACTCGTGCTTACTACCACGCATTTAGATACAAACAACAAGCAGTACAAAGGCAAGTTGATCTCCCGCATAGCAGGGATTGTGCTGCTATTGGGCCTGGCATCTATGCAATTCATTCACTATGACTTTCTCGCTAATGGGGGGAGTTTGGTGAATTCAAAATTTTATATTTTCTTATTATTTATCGTTTCTCCCGCATTTTACTTTTTTATTCGCGATGTTTTAAGGGTTGAAAATAGTTATCAAGCAATACAATTACTGCATTTGCTACCGTCACTAATAGCACTGTTATTACCCCAGAATTACGCGCAATTACTTGCCTTTGTGTTTGGCACGGGCTATGTCTTATGGCTGGCTTACCGCTTGTATTTTTTGCGCTCAGAACGTTCGCGTTTTACTTTAGAAATGCTGTCATTGTTGGCTGTTGCGATAGTGGCTATTTTGGTGCTGATTCTTGGCGTTTTTATGCCCTTAATTAGCGATCACGTTTTTTATACGAGTTATGCGCTTTTACTTGGGATTGGCTTTGTGGTGATCATTTATACCTTGCTGCGCTTTCCTGATATTACTCAAGAAGTCGCAGAGGCTGCTCAAGCGGCTTATGCTGTCAGTACACTGAATAATCTTGATAGTGATGCGCTGGTGTTGAAGTTACGTCAGTTACTGGAAGTAGAAAAACTATTCTCCGATGATAAGTTAAGCTTACGATCGCTCGCAGAAAAAATGGATATCAGTAATCATCAACTGTCAGAACTGATTAACACCCGTTTCAATAAGAGTTTTTCGCAATTGCTGAGAGAATACCGAATTACAGAAGCTAAACGCATGCTCATTGATGAACCAAATGCTTCGGTGTTATCCATTGGTTTATCTACGGGGTTTACGTCGCAATCTAATTTCTATACTGCATTTAAAGAGTTAACTGGAATGGCACCAGGCAATTATCGCAAGGCTAAAAATAAAGAGAACAAATAGCGGTTGAATCCTGATTTGTGCTAAAAATCTGCTATAAGTAGGGGGGTGTCATTTTAAAATTACACAGAATAATCGATCTATTTTATTGATCCTAATCTTGTTCCATTTAAATGTTTCATATTACTCAAGGAGAAACTGTCATGCCTATGAATCCAATTAGCTGGTTTGAAATTTATGTTGACGATATCGCCAGAGCAAAAACGTTTTATGAATCAGTCTTTGCAGTAAAACTTGAAAACCTCGAAGACCCAACTGATTCTGAAGATGAGATGCAGATGCTGGCCTTTCCATCCGATATGGAAAATTATGGCGCATCCGGTGCTCTGGTAAAAATGGAAGGTTTTCCGGCTGGCGGCAATAGCATCTTGGTGTATTTCGCGTGTGAAGACTGCGCAGTGGAAGAGTCGAGAGTTGTTGATGCGAAAGGTAAGATACAACAGACTAAAATGTCTATTGGTGAATACGGCTTTATTTCACATATTATAGATACCGAAGGAAATATGATTGGCTTGCATTCGATGAGTTAATTTTTTGTTAATTAAAGGGAGGATTTTGATATGGACTATATTGATGGTTTTGTCGCCGCAGTTCCCAACAAAAATAAAGATGCGTATATCAAGCACGCCTTAGAAGCAGCGTCTCTATTTAAAGAACATGGCGCGTTAAGAGTCGTAGAATGCTGGGGTGATGATGTTCCAGCCGGTGAACTCACCTCTTTTCCGCTGGCAGTTAAATGTAAAGATGATGAGACAGTGATTTTTTCCTGGATTGTCTGGCCATCAAAAGAAGACAGAAATTCTGGTATGGAAAAAGCGATGAAAGATCCACGCATGGATATGGAAGCTAATCCGATGCCGTTTGATGGTAGTAGATTAATTTATGGTGGTTTCCAAATGGTGGTTGATGAGTAGTTTAAGGAACGAAGCGAAGAAATAACTTTTTAATGAGGGGAAGATAGCCCCCAAAGTTAAGTGTTTTTCATTTGATATAAAAAGTGCCAGCCGAAGCCTAACGGAGACAACGTTGTAGTGCAACGACGACGGCCCGAAGGGCATTTTTGAAAAATATGTCAAAAGGTGGGGGGGTGGCTTTTCGAGGCTCACCAAGAGCCAGAAATGACAAGTCAAATAATTGAGTTATTCGTTTTAAACAACAAAACGATAAGCTCACTAAAGTCCATCGTAGATTCCGTAAGGAATTTTCGATGTACAATGTCAAACCTAGGTTAGGAGTCAATTATAACTCCAATGACACCCCCCACCTTTTAGCCCATTTTTTATCTATTTATCAATGTATAAAAATAACAGCCTCAAGGACGTTGCGCTGTTATTATTTTTCCATCAGCGGTTTTCAATATTAAAGAATTTTTAGCGTCAAAAGAGAAATTATCTACTGAACTGATTGCATTAAGAAACTGTATTTCCTGGCCATTAATTTCCGGTAGGCAGGCCTTTTTAGTCACTGCTAAAGGCCCTACAGATAATTTAGCATTATGCAATTTGTAGTCACCATTGAAGCGGTTACATCCAGCCAGTCCACTCAACTTTCCATCGGCTGAAAATGTAAGGTTAGTCTCTGACTTATCAATCACAGCCGCACCGTTGATTCCGCTTACTTGCCAGTTAATATTTATTAAGTCCATGATGTTATCACTCGCAGTTACGGGCTTTACAGAAATCATAAGGATCTCATCAAGTGTTTGCGAGGTCTTAGATGAATCAACGGGGCTATTGGTTTCCGTGGTCCAAAGCAATCCATCATCAGCTCCACGAATCTCCGCCTGTACGGCATAACTCTGTTTAGGTTTTAAAGTGTCTTTTGGAATACTAAATGCATAACTAACCGGAACTGAGCGTTCAGAAAGGTCGAATACTTGTTCTTCAATATTCACTGAGGATGCATCTGCGAGTGAGATGTTATTCAAACGTACATAGAGTTTAGAACTCGTAGGTGGTGTCATGCTTTCACTGTAACTGACAGTTCCGTTAATAGTGGAGTTTTCTTTATTGACTTCTTCTTGCTTGGCTTCTTCCTGTGTATCTTCTTGACTGATTTCACTTTCTTCGGACTTATTGTTTTTTGTACAAGCGCTAATTAGCAATGTAGTTATCAATAAAAATGAAAACAAAAATGGGGTTTTAACTTTATTCATTGATTCCTCTTAAATATTTTTCAGTATTAATCTTTATATAACAATGCAGGTTTAAAATAGTTTCAAATAATCTTAAAGATTTTATTAGGAACGTTTGAAACGGAATGCAAAGATAGGAAAGAACTGAGAAAAATAAGGGAAAGGTGAAAGATCACTTAAAAACCTCCTAAAAGTAGGGGGGTGACTTTATTTATCTTTAAGGTTGCCTTCTATCCTGTCTAAAGTATCCCCAATACGGCTAAATTCGTCATTGTAATTAGTATCGTTTACATAACCCATTACTGCATCTTTTACATTCTGTGCATATTCGCCAATCACTGGCGCATCGACAAACAAGGTCAGTATCCAGATTAAAAATGCGATAAAAACCGATGCGCCAATTATTGCGCCCAAACCTCTAAAAATACCGGCGACAAAGTTTGTCCAGACGATGCGCCATGGGCTGGATGAATAGCGAATAAATTCTTTTAAGGCTAAATTGGCTTTTTCTTCGTTTTTATCCATAGTGTTTTTCCTTACAGCTCGTTTATAGCTTTTTCTTCAATAGTTTACTTTTTAGTTGAGTCTTTAGCCAAGGATTGTGCCTTTCACGGCTAAAAATAGTCTTACTGTTTTCTCATATTATCATTCTGTAATTAACTAACTAACTGATATTTATATTGATATTTAACTTTATGTTCCTGAATTATCCGAACAGAAGTTTAACCTTCAGGTTTTGATTATTGTTTGAGTCACTCGTAGTTAAGGTGAAAAAAACAGGTTATTCAAATGATAATGTCAAATTCAACCATTCGTGTTTTTTATGATGGCGCATGTCCATTGTGTAGACGTGAAGTTAAGCGTTATCAAACGCTTATTTCTAATCACAATGAAACTATCGATTGGGTTGATATCAGCAATAACCAGGATGCACTTAACGCAGAATGTATCAATTACGAAGATGCGATGCGACTCATCCATATTAAAGATGGTAGTGGTGTTCATCAAGTCGGACTTGAAGGCATGCTCACACTTTGGGACAGAATACCTTATTACCGAATTATTTCGCGATTGATTCGTAAATCGCCCATATTTCATCCGGTTTTAGCAAAGCTCTATGAGTTTCTCGCCAAGCATCGAATGGCCTTTTCCGGGAGAAGAAAATGAGTTACTGCAGAATATTAAAAACGCATGAATGGCAGGATCTAGTCAAATACAAATCCTGGGAAGTCATCAAAGAAATAACATTGCCAATTCCTTGGTTTGTTTTGGAAATGTGGGCTGCTATTAATCAGCACTATGGTTTGATGCTATTTGCCGCCGCCTATTTTTTCCTCACTTGTTTGCGTGTTTCACATAATGCTTTTCACTACTGCTTAGGACTCTCGCGTACAGCTACCGATGTGGTGATGCTATTGCTTAGTGTCTTTATGATGACATCAATGCGTGCCACCCAATATACCCATATGCAACACCATCGCCATTGCTTAAAAGAAAACGATGTAGAAGGTTATATCGCCACACTGGGTTTTTGGGAAATGTTGGTACATGCGCCTTTGTTTACGATTAAATTACACAAAGAAGCGTTGCGCCGCAGTGCTAACGAAAACCTCAATAAATGTTTCTGGATCAAACTAGAAATTGCCTTAAATATTTCCTGGATGGCGGCAGTGTGGTTCTGGATGGATATCGATGCGCTGAAAATACATACGGTATTAATGCTGTTATCGCATGCGATATCACCCATGTTCACTGTTTGGAGCGTGCATCACGATTGTGATAGCAATGCAATTGATGCACACAATTCAAGAACACTCAGATCAAGCTGGATGAGCCCACTTGCTTACAACATGTTCTTCCATCTTGAACATCACAATTACCCAGCTATTCCTACCTGCCATTTGCCAGTTTTGGCTGAGCGTCTGGATAGAGCGGGTTTGAGCAATTATAAAACTGTTATTTAACTTGATTTGAGATCCCTTAAGGAGAATTTATGAAAACACATAAAGAAACACCACGAATGGCTGAGAGTCAGCAAACAAATGCAGAATTTGGTCAAGTTGTCTGGTCTCCTGCAAAGTCACTTTGGTACAGCACACATTTATTCGTGTCAATCGTGGGTGGTGCAGTCTTTTTCTCCTTTTCAGCGCTTGCTGTGTTTGTGATTTTTACCGCAACCACTGTTTGCTTAGGTCACTCATTGGGAATGCACAGACGCCTGATCCACAACAGCTACCAATGCCCTAAATGGATGGAGTATTTCTTCGTGCATCTTGGTGTTCTGGTTGGTATGGCTGGCCCGTTGGGGATGACACATCAGCATGACCTAAGAGACTGGGCGCAACGCAAGCAACGCTGTCATTCCTATTTACGTCATGGGAGTAGTTTCTTAAAAGATGCCTGGTGGCAATTGCATTGTGATTTCAAACTGGAAAATCCTCCCAGATTTATACCGGAAGCGAAACTTAAGAATGATCGTATGTATCAATTCATGGAAAACACCTGGATGCTTCAGCAAATTCCATGGGCGCTTTTGTTGTTCTATTTCGGCGGGATGTCCTGGGTTGTTTGGGGAATCTCTGCACGCATAGTGACATCTATAAGCGGTCACTGGCTAGTGGGCTACTTTGCTCATAATAAAGGTAAGCGCGACTGGCATATTGATGGTGCTGCAGTCCAGGGTTACAACGTTGGTTTTGCTGGTTTTATAACAATGGGTGAATCATGGCACAACAATCATCATGCCTTTCCCGGCTCTGCAATGTTAGGGATTTATAATAATCAGTCTGATCCTGGATGGTGGGTTTTGAATCGGTTAATGAATATCGGATTGGTATGGGATGTGAAGCTTCCTGCTGATTTGCCTGAAAGGCCAGAATTACATCCAGTACACCGAAAAAGAATGGCGCAAGCCACTATCAAAATACCCAGAAAATGCCCTTTTATTTTAGGACTTAAAGAAGCGATTAACTAATACATTATTTTAAAGAGAGACTTAACCATGAAACTTTCAATACCAGATATAAACTTCAAATCATTTAAAACACTGATGGTTGTGGTATTTATTTACCCCATTTTACCCTTGGGGTTACTCGCTATATTCATGATGATCTATGGGAGTAGTTTACTCCTCAATACAGGTCTCAAGCATTCCTCTGTTTCTCAAGTGATATACCAGTTTTTATTATTTTCAGGAGGTGTCTCAGGCTTGATTGGAGGGCTGATGGTTTTAACGAACCGTATTAATCCGACAAGCCTTTTACTGTATTTGCACGGTGCTATTTCTTATTCGTTTGTTGCAGTAACCATTTTATATATGGGTACAAACTGGAAATCACTATGGGGTTTGCATAGTTTTTATATTTTTATAACGCTTCTGGTTGTTGCTTATCAGCTTTTTCTGATTGTGAAAAAGGTACTCGCAGATTACCAGTCAGTAAAAGTAACTAAAGTGATGAATGATATTGGGTCTGATGAATCATAATCAGCTTTTCTTTTTGGTTCGTTTAAGTGCCAGCATTACAGGTTTGATTTCCTTGGTTGTTAAATCTACCTGCATCGCAGTTTTGGAGTGCCCGTGGACAGTATCGCGGGCAATGATGCGGACCGTCATGATATCTGCCGGAATCTTCACTCCTGATGTATTACGCGTAAATGGCTGTTCATCTACATGTGGGTGATATAGCGTGCGTGTTGCTAAAATTTTGTCATCTGGTGCGATTACCTGCCATTCATTCGCATAGTGATCCCAACCGGTATCATCATGTTTCAGTGTTACTGCAAAGGTCCAGCTTTTATCCGAAGCCTGGTGTGCTTTCACATCGACAATCTGGACTTCATTGGCTTGAGCGAATCCAGAAAAAACCAGTAAGAAAGGTAGTACGATTGCTTTAATTGACTGTTTAATATTCATGTTTTCCTCGTTAGATAAGCTCGAAGGCTATTAAGTCAGAGAAAAGAAATAGTCATTTTCTCTGACTTAATCGTGTGAATCTACATTGTAGATAGTAGCTTAAATTACTTTAACTCAGTAGTTTAACCTTTTTGGTGGTTTCTGTTGCTCCAATGGCTGTGAGAATGGCCCGTTTGGTATTGGAGGGAATAAATTATCTTGAGAACCATTATTAAAGAAAGAGGAAAAACTTCCTTGAATGGCTCCGATTAATTTCTGTTTTTGGGCATCTGGTAGATCTTTTTGTTGCTGAATATCTTTAATTATTTGATCGCGCTTACCTTCGAATACAAAATTTTTCTCATTATCGTCAGTATCCTTAGACTTTAATTCAACATGAATTTTGCCATCCGGAAGTGTCTTGATACTGAGCGATTCAGATTGAGAAAAGCTTTGTACGTTGTTTCCATTGAAATTTTTTCCAAAATCTTTAGGGAAGTCTGGGAAATTTGGCATATTAGGAAAGTTATAAAAGGGTGCCGGAAAGTTATTGTTAAAGTCTCTATTAAAGTCCCGGTGAAAGTTTTGAAAAAATGGATGATTCCAGCGTGGTTGCGAATTCCAGAATGGGTCATTATTAAAATTCGGCCAGCCACCAAAGCGATTGGCGTTCGGCCACCCCTGGAATGGTTGGTTCCAGTTTTGTTGGTTACTGATCTCGCGTGATCCAATTTTCGCCTCAGCCGTTTGCTTTTTACCGGCGCGAATATATTCAAGTTTAATCGTGTCATCCGCACTGCTCTGTTGCACCAGGTCATAAACCTGCTGGCTGTTTGAAACAGTGGTTTTATTGAAGCTAGTCAAAATATCAAATGCCTGTAATCCTGCTTTCTCTGCAGGTGAATTACTCTGTACACCGGTAATCATCACACCCGTCCCATCTTTTAGCTGGGATGATAACTGGCTCCGCAAAGCAGGTGTTATCTGGTCGAGCGAGATCCCTAACCATTTTATCTGGGCAGGGTTGCTCTCAGTTGTTTTAGTACTCTCGGCTGTTTTTATGCTCTCGGCAGTTAACAAAGTTGCTGCAAGAATACTTAAGCTACTTAGTACGATGAGTGAAATACTTTTTCTCATTGATTGATTCATGGCTTTCTCCCAAAAAAATTAATCATAGTGGCAGTGAGACAAATTCAACTGATAATTTGTTCCCTGATTTTAACCATAAAATTATCATTTTTTAATTGTAAAGTGGTATTCTCAAACTCAATGAAATTCACAAGCAGGCTTTAATAGATGGATTCAATCGTTCAACAATCAGTAAAAGAGCAACGCAAACATTTAAGCAAACTAATAGGGGGTTTACTTTCTGACTTAGCCAAGGACCTGGTCCCTTACATGAATAAGCCTGAACGCTTAAATGATTTTTTGACCTTGGCCAAGAAGAGTTTGCCCTATTGTAAGTATATTTACGTGCTTGATCAGAATGGTGTTCAAGTAAGCTATACGGTGAAACATGAAGGCGAGTATCAAAAGGATTTTGGACGTGACAGATCAGAACGCCCCTATATGGAAAACCTGTTTTCAGCCAGAAATGGTCAGGACTTTGAGTTATCAAGTGCTTACATCAGTAAAAACCAGAAACGTCCATCGCTAACAGCGGTACAAATCATTCGTAATGAGGCTGGTGAACGCCTTGGTTTTCTTGGTGTTGATTACGATCTGCGCGAATTACCTCGCAATAATAAAATTTATGATGAACCACGAAAATGGCGTCAGATAAAAGGTGATCCAGCGATTCGCGGTGGCTTATTTTTGCAGTCGCGTGTTGAAAGTATGATGGACAAACGGCTCGAAGAAGTGATGACAATTCTCGAAGAATTAATGACTGAGCACGGTGTTTATCATTGTCAGATTCATTATTCCAGTAGCCAGGTAACCCTATGGCAGGTCGACGATCCTTACACTTATCGTATTCTCACCATGGATGAGTTATCCAACTCAGAAGTGTGTTTGGCATACCCGAAACGTCCTTATTTTGAGCGGAATATCGTACCCAAGCCTGATGTCTGTAATACCTTTAAACAGTTTTTTGCACTACGTTTTGCTGACGAAACCGTTTATCTACGCTCAGGATCGTTGAATCTGGTGAATGGCTTTGTCGGCTTAAATTTCTCCTGTGATGGTACACATTATCTAACCTATGATGACTTTTTACATAAAGGCCTGGATTTCTGGTTTGGGGCAAACACTGAAACAATCGGTGTTGAAAGTACTGTGGTAGAAGGCGATATCGATCAGACTGAAATGGATGAGCTTATTGAGGAAATAGCATTGCGTGGTTGTCTGGAAATAAACCAGATCATTATTAAATTAGCATCTAAAAAACCACCTGAATTTCTAGCCAAGTTAAAAGAAGATGAACAGCAATATATCCATGATGAACTCAAATCGGTGATGGATGTATATGAAGGAAAGGTTTGCTCCTTATAACTGTTCATCTCACCTTCCAATTTGCTTAATAACTGCGTTTAAGTGCTCATTTCTTTTAGCTGCTTATTTATAAACCCCGCTGCTTACGCCTAGCTCTTGAAAAATAGAAGGCAACCTGAGCATTTATAAACTATATTTAGAAAAAGTGCTTATTAAAGTGCTTAAAAGTAGGGGGGTGACATTTTGCTCCTTCAACACTGTTTAAAGGTGAGAGTTTGAAAATTTCTAATATGAAACAGGGTCAATTGTTTTCTAATGCTACGATGCAATTTGTTAAAGATTCTTTCTACCATGTTGATGTTGATTTAAATGGCCGCCGCCGTTTGTTTTTTGATAACGCAGGTGGTTCGTTCCGTTTAAAAAAAGCGGTAGAGGCCTACGCAAAAATTTCGGCGAGTCCTGATTGTCTGGATAGGATTCATGACACTGCTGTCTATCTGCAAGGCATCCAGAATAAGGGGCAGCAGGATTTTCGGATGTTGCTAAATGTCGAAGGTGGAACGGTTTATACGGCATTAACTGCATCCAAAGCGATGTTCGATATGGTGCGAGTTATCACAGAAAATGTTGCTGGCACAAATATAGTGACGACTATTCTGGAGCATCCTTCATCTTATGACGCGATGGAATTAAACGCCAGTCGTACTGGACGAGAGCTTCGAGTGGCGAAAAGTAATCCTGTTACTGGTGGTGTGGATGTTGATGAGATAATCAAACTGGTAGATGCGGATACGGCTCTTTTGAGTGTGATCTACGCGTCAAATATATCGGGCGCAAAACTCGATATTGAATCGATTGTTGCGGCTGCCAGGGCAATCAAACCCGACTTGTATATCATTGTTGATGCCGTCCAGCACGCGCCGCACGAGATTATTGATTTAAAAAATATTCCAATCGACGGCATCAATATTGCCCCTTATAAATTTTTTGGTTGTCGCGGCATGGGTTTGGCGTGGTTATCTGAGCGAGCCGCAGTATTGCCCCATGACAAACTCAGCGGCAAGGGTAAAGACTTTTGGGATTTAGGCAGTTCTGATCCAGCCCAATACGCCATGTTTAGTGAAGTCATCAACTACGTTTGCAGCCTGTCAACTAGAGAATCCGAGGAAACCACAGACGCAACAAGACGTAATCAGTTTATTAGAGGCATGCAGATGATTGCATTGCATGAACGGGCGTTACTCTCACGATTATTGAATGGTTCAGAAAATATTACTGGCCTACGTGAGATGGGGAATATAGATGTCTATTTAGACCATGATGATCTGACTAAGCGCGACTTAATTCTGGCCATTAACTTTAAGCACATAGATCCAGCATCTGCGGTGCAGGAATACGATAAACAGGGCGTGACTGTGTTTGAAAGGGTAAATACCAGCATGTATTCTAAGCGTATGCTCGAATCATTTGATCTTGAAGGCGCGATCAGAGTCTCGCCTTTGCATTGTCATTCTGTGCATGACATTGATGAGTTTTTAGTGATTACCCAGAAGATGGCAGATGCTAACGCTGGCTAAAATAACGTTGCAGTT
This sequence comes from uncultured Gammaproteobacteria bacterium, assembly GCA_963807855.1. Lineage (GTDB taxonomy): Bacteria > Pseudomonadota > Gammaproteobacteria > Thiotrichales > Thiotrichaceae > Cocleimonas. Next base: position 11,304 of record CAWEEB010000048.1, read on the forward strand.
ATATATCATATAAAAATAACGATTAGAAAAACTGCTTAAAAGTAGGGGGGTGATCATTTTTATTTTCACTTCCCTGCTACACTTCTTAAATAGCAACTTTCAGAGTTTTTATACTCCCGGGTTCTCCCTACTGGTTCCTTTTTGCTTAGGTTTATTTAACGCCATATAGAAATAGTATTCAGCAGTAAGGTGTCCAATGGAACAGCCTCAAGAAAAAACTCAAGAGCAAATTGATAAAAGAAACATAGCTACCGGTTTCGCTTTTGCGATCGCCGGAACTTCATTGTTTTCGTTGAAATCAGTGCTGATTAAAATGGCTTTTAATGAAGGCATCGACGCCACTACTTTATTGATGATGCGTATGATAATTGCCATGCCGTTCTACCTAATTGTGCTTGCCTACGCGATCAAAACACGCCCTCAAAAAGCTGCAGAGCTAACAACGAGCGATTTCTTTTTAATCATTGGCTTGGGCTTTATGGGTTATTACCTTGCATCCTATCTCGACTTTTTAGGTCTTGAATACATCACGGCTCAACTCGAGCGTTTAACGCTGTTCACCTATCCTGTAATGGTGGCAATACTCAGCTGGATATTCTTCCGGGAAAAAATCACAGGCCGTGTTTTTGCATCGCTCATTATTAGTTATTTAGGTGTTACTTTTCTGTTTTTAAATGAATCAGGGGAAAACAGCAGCAATACCGCACTTGGAACATTTCTGGTGGGGGGAGCGGCATTGAGTTTTTCCTTGTATGTGATTTTCAGTAAGTCTTTTATTTCGCGTTTAGGTAGTTTGATTTTTACCAGTATTGCGATGTCCTCGGCGACTATCTGGATTTTAATTCAATTTTTTAACACCCGTGATTTGAGTGATTTACATGTCTCGCCTAAACTCTGGTTTCTTGGTTTTTTACTGGCAATATTTTGCACCTTGATACCCAGCTTTTTCACCAGTGAAGCGATTAATAGAATTGGTGCAACACGCATGAGTATAACTGGCAGTATTGGCCCGGTGGTGACTATTTTGTTAGCAGTATGGTTGCTGGATGAAGCTTTTGGCTGGTCGCATGCTGTTGGATTGTTCATGGTGCTTATTGGAGTTGGCTTATTAAGGGGTAAAACCAGTCCGGGGAAGTTTCTTAGCTGGATAAAAAGAACACCCCCCCACTTGTAGGCACTTTTTAAGTAATGCATCAATACACAGCGTATTTGATCACGCTGAGCCTTACCCGTTATTCGAATAAAGTGTGTTTTGCGAGGCTTGGCTGTCAGCCTTAGCAAAATAGTCTTTCAAGGTAATCTATTAAAAGCCGTAGTTTTTTGGAGCTGGCACTGCCCGGTGGAAAAACGCCATACACATCAATATTATCTAGCTGATAATCATCGAGTATCAATTCTAGTAATCCTGCTTGAATTTTTGGCCAGGCATCATATAGCGGAATTCGGGCTAAGCCATGACCACCTTCCACAAAGGCAGTGCGTGCTGCAGCGTTATTGGTGCTAATAGTTCCTTTCACTGCAACACTATACGAACGCCCACCTTTACTTATCTCGATTGCACCAGACGTTAGCTTATAAACAACCCATGCATGTTGTTCTAACTCTGCTGGGGTTGTCGGGCGGCCGTTTTTTTTAAAATAAGCCGGTGAACCACATAAACACATAGGCAATGTCGATAGCTTCGTTGCTTGTAATCCGGAATCAGCTAAAGGTATTCCACGGATGGCAAGGTCGATACCTTCCTGCATGATATTAACCACTTCATCTGTCAGCATCACGTCTAATTCAATTTTGGGGTAAAGGCGACGAAAGTTGTTGAGTGCCGGTACCACCATCTGTAAACCAATGTTAACTGGGCAGGTGATTTTTAATAAACCTTCTGGCTCATTTTTAAGGTTTTCCATTTGCTGATTTGCTGTGGCGGCTTGTTCAGAAATGATACGACAGGATTGGTAATATTCCATTCCCGCTTCGGTTAATGCGATAGATCGGGTGGATACGATTGAGCAGTTTTACGCCAAGCTGTGATTCCAGCTTTTTTATGTGGTAACTCACAACGGCTCGAGATAAGCCAATGTGTTTAGCGGCAGCGGTCAGGTTGCCTTGTTCGACGACCTGAGCAAACACCACCATGCTTTTAAGTTGTTCAAATTGCATATCCATCTATTAATTGTATCAATTATTCTAACAGTGTTGTTAAATTTCTCCGTATTGTTCAATGCGTCAGTGAGGAATAGACTTCACTCAACGTCTAAATAACAGACGAACCCTATTAACTTTGAAATAAGTTTTAACAAATAAAAGTAGAGATAAAACAATGACTGATTTAAAAAGTAAAAAAATATTAATGGTACTCACCTCTCATGCAGAACTAGGAAATACCGGTGAAAAGACAGGTTTTTGGGTCGAGGAATTTGCTGCACCTTATTACACATTTGTGGATGCAGGTGTTCAGATAACACTCGCTTCACCAGCAGGTGGACAGCCTCCGATTGATCCAAAAAGTGAAATGGAAGATTTTCAAACAGCATCGACTAAACGCTTTGATGCAGATACCGAAGCAAAAGCTTTAGTGGCAAATACGCACAAGCTAGCAGAGATGAAATCTTCAGATTTTGACGCTGTGTTTTATCCAGGCGGTCATGGTCCATTATGGGATTTAACGGAAAATGCGGATTCTATTGCATTAATCGAAAGTTTCCTAGCCGACAATAAGCCGATTGCTGCGGTGTGTCATGCGCCAGCTGCCTTTCTAAATATTAAAGATGCTGATGGCGAATATTTTGTTAAAGGTAAAGCAGTTACTGGTTTCACAAATACCGAAGAAGAAGCTGTGCAATTGACCGATGTTGTACCTTTCTTATTAGAAGATGAACTTGTGAAACGTGGTGGCGATTATCAAAAAGTGTCTGACTGGAATGCCTTTGCAGTTCAGGATGGTTTACTGATTAGTGGCCAAAACCCTGCAAGTTCAGAGCTTGCAGCAGAAAAATTATTAGCTGCACTTTCTTAAGTGTAGCCATAAAAAGATACGGAGAAAACAATGTTAAATTTTAGTTTTCAAAATACCACTCAAATTCATTTTGGCGAAGGCCAAATTAAAACCCTGAGCGAAGCAATACCAAAGACATCAAAAGTCTTAGTGACGTATGGTGGCGGTTCGATCAAAGGGAATGGTGTTTATGATCAGGTTGCTGATGCATTAAGTGAGCATACCTGGTTTGAGTTTTCTGGCATTGAGCCAAACCCAAAATACGATACTTTGATGAAAGCGCAGGATTTAATCCACGAACATGATATCGACTTTTTATTGGCAGTTGGTGGTGGTTCAGTTATTGATGGCACTAAGTTTATCGCAGCAGCAGCGCTATTTGAAGGAGATGATCCATGGGACTTCGTCGCTAAAGGCGCAGCGGTAACACAGGCGTTGCCACTTGCTTGTGTATTAACACTGCCAGCAACGGGTTCTGAATCGAATGCTGGTTCGGTAGTTACTCGTGATGGCAACAAACTGCCTTTCATGAGTCCATTTGTGCAGCCTCTATTTGCGGTACTTGATCCTTCAGTAACATTGTCGTTATCTGATCGTCAAATCAGCAATGGCGTCGTCGATGCGTTTGTTCATACCATGGAGCAATACCTGACTTACAGCGTTAATGGCAAAGTACAGGATCGTTTTGCTGAAGGTTTATTGCATACACTTATCGAAGAAGGGCCAAAAGCATTAGCCGCTGAAACAAAAACTGATTTAGAATGTTCGTGGCAATATTATGTGGGCAGCAACCATGGCGTTGAATGGTCTTATTGGTGCAGGTGTGCCGCAAGATTGGTCGACTCACATGATTGGTCATGAATTAACCGGTGCTTATGGCATTGATCACGCGCGTACTTTGTCGATCGTATTACCTGCGGTAATGAAGGTGTGTACCGAAGCGAAACGAGAGAAACTATTACAGTATGCCGAACGTATCTGGAACTTACTGAAGGTGATGAAGATTCACGCATGAGTCGTGCGATTGAGCTGACTGAAGAATTCTTTAAAACCATGCAAGTACCGACTCGTTTGTCTGATGTTGATTTAGGCGAAGCTGACATTGATGGCTTGATTGAAAAGCTAACTCAACACGGCATGGTCAAATTAGGTGAACACGGCGATATTACGCCTGAAGTAAGCCGTAAAATCTTAGTGACTGCACTGTAAACCGCAGTCTTTAAAAGAGGAAAATAATGATGACAATTTCAAATAAACAAAACGCTGAAAATAACCGTCAATGGCTATTGGCAGCTCGCCCTGAAGGCGCGCCAAAATTAAGCGATTTTAATTTTGTAGAAACAGATATACCAACGCCAAAAGAAGGCGAAGTTCTACTGCGTACGGTGTATCTTATCTTTAGATCCTTATATGCGTGGCCGTATGAATGATGCGAAATCATACGCAGAACCGGTTGCGATCGATGAAGTGATGGTAGGCGGAACAGTATGTCGCGTGGAGAATCTAATCACCCGGATTATGAAGTCGGTGAATGGGTACTTTCGTATTCTGGCTGGCAGGATTATTCGATTTCTGATGGCGCTGGCTTATTAAAATTAGGCAAAGAGCCTGCAAAACCTTCTTACGCTTTAGGCGTTATGGGTATGCCGGGTATGACTGCTTATATGGGCTTGCTAGATATCGGACAGCCTAAAGCAGGTGAAACGGTGGTGGTGGCAGCAGCGACTGGAGCCGTTGGCAGTCTGGTTGGTCAAATTGCCAAATTACAAGGCTGTAAAGTCGTTGGTATTGCTGGTGGCGAAAAGAAATGTCGCTCTGCAGTTGAAGATCTAGGTTTTGATGCTTGTATCGATCATAAAGCACCTGATTTTGCCGAGCAATTAGCCAAAGCCTGTGATGCTGGTATCGATGTGTATTATGAAAATGTCGGTGGAAAAGTATTTGATGCGGTATTACCGTTATTAAACCCTAAGTGCTCGAGTGCCATTATGTGGTCTGATTTCACAATACAATGCGACTAGTTTGCCAGAAGGTCCTGATCGTTTATCAATGCTTATGGGCACCTTGCTAGTGAAGCGAATTAAGATGCAAGGTTTCATCGTATTTGATGATTATGGTGATCGTTATGATGAATTTAGCCAAGCGATGTCACAGTGGTTACAAGAAGGAAAAATTAACTACCGTGAGCATTTAGTTGACGGCTTAGAAAATACCGTGGAGTCATTTATTGGTTTATTAGAAGGTAAAAACTTCGGCAAATTAGTCATGCAGGTAGGTCCTGAAGCGCTTTAAGTGCTCGTTACTCTGTCTCTTATTGATTTCTCGTTTATTTAATGATCAAAAAGTATATGCTCGAGGGTGTGCAGTGCACTGCCTTGAGCATTGGGTTTATTATCATGATTTTATTAGCTGCATTAAAAGGACACCTCCCCACTTATAATGGTTTTTTAATGCGTTATTAAACGATGCTGCTTCTTAGTATTATTAAACTCATAATGTTATTAAGCCAAAATAGTTGTTCAAATTAAAAACTGACCTTTTTTATATTGATATTGTCTATGTCGATAGGGTTTATTAGCTTTATCCCTTATTTACTACAACTAGTAGCATACTAATATATCTATTAAGGAAAGCAGTTTAGACTACCCACTATTCCTGCCTTTCTTGCTTCTTTTCAGATAATTCTTGACTATATATTATGAACAAAGAAAAATGCTCAAAATATACCGATCGGTACAAATTGATTTTATAAAATGAATAAATTAAATAGATTACTTATTATAAGTTTGGCGGTTGTTCTCACTGCTTGTGAAAAGCCTAATGCCGCAGAAGCACCTGCCGCAACGGCTGGACCACCACCTGCGCAAGTGATTAGCAACACGGTTATGCCGCGTGATGTTCCTGTGAGCTTTTCCTATACAGGACAAGTAGCGGCATCACATGAGGTTGAGGTACGAGCAAGGACTTCTGGAATCATAGAGAAAAGGCTTTATGAAGAGGGCAGCTTTATCAAGGAAGGGGATCTGTTATTTACGATAGATCGTGCGCCTTTAGAAGCGACGATGGCCGAGGCTCAAGCGGCTTTGGTGAGTGCTAAAGCGGCAAAAAGTAGTGCTCAGGCTCAGTTAAAAAAGGCACAGCGAGATTACGCCCGTGTCATTCCTTTGGCAAATAAAAAATTATTAAGCCAGAGTGATAAGGATGATGCTGAATCTGCATTGGAAATTGCCAAGGCCGCGATTCAACAAACCGACGCTACGATTTTACAGGCGCAGGCGGCGATAAAAACGGTACAGATCAATCTTGATTACACCAATGTCAAAGCGTCTATCTCCGGTATCGCCGGACGTGCGATGAAATTACAAGGGAGTTTGGTGCAAGCCGGTAGTGATAGTTTATTAACCACTATCACTCAGACTAATCCTGCTTATGTGAACTTTGGTATTCCAGAGCCACAACACATCAGCCAACAAAAGGAAATTGCTGCAGGGTCTTTGCGAATTCCGGCATCTGGTTTCAAGGTAGCCTTGACTTCCAGTGATGGCCAGCAACTTCCACAAACGGGTGTGGTAAATTTTGAAGATTATAAAACTGACCCTAATACAGGCAATTTTGCCGTACGCGCAACTGTTAAAAACCCGCAAAGGCGCTTGTCTCCTGGTCAATTTGTGCGAGTCAATCTGATTGGGGCTGTTCGTCCTAAAGCTATTGTCGTGCCTCAACGTGCGGTCCTGGATAATCCTCAGGGCAAGTATGTTTATGTCGTTGGCAAGTCAAAGGGTAAAGATAATCAGGAAATGACTGTCGCGGAACAGCGTCCCGTTGAAGTAGGCGAGTGGGTGAAACTCGAAGGTGATCTGGAAAATGGCTGGATTATCAAATCAGGACTGAAGGCCGGTGATCAGGTTGTAACCGAGGGTAGCGCTAGAATTTTCTTCCCGGGAATGCCAATTGTGGCAACACCGATAACCGCTGTAGTGAATGAAGCAGCAAAGAAAACTGCAGAAACACCAACGCAAGCGGAAGCTACTTCAATCGAGACCGAGCAAGAAGAAAAAGCGCGAATCCGAGGCGTAGCCGAGACAGCGTTGGAGCGTAGCGCTGATGACCCAAAGGGCGAGATAAAATCGAGCAAAAGTGGGGGGGTGACAAAAAACACTGTTAAGAGTGTTGAAGACAGTAAAAAAACGAAATCAAGTTCTCCGGCCTTATTGACCACAGAATTAAAAAGCGAGCTCGAAAGAGAAATGCAGAACTCAGTAGATACTTCGGTAGATAAAGCCCTAGTTGGTGAAGATACCGTAACAAAAAGTACCGCAGCGAAAAACAACACTAAAAATTCTTTAGAGCAATAATAAATGTTCTCCCAATATTTTATAAATCGCCCGATATTTGCCTTCGTCATTTCGATTTTTATCATGATTGCAGGCCTTGCGGCGATGCGCACCTTGCCGGTGGCGCAATATCCTGAAATTGCACCACCTACAGTACAAGTTGTTGCGGTTTACCCTGGTGCCTCTGCTGAAATTGCCGCTCAAACGGTAGCAACACCATTAGAAAATGCCATTAATGGTGTTGAAGATATGCTGTATATGTCTTCAACATCTACATCTAATGGTGTTAGCACGATCACCATCACTTTTCAGATTGGTGCTGATGTTGATAAGGCCGCACTGAATGTAAATAACCGGGTAAAACAGGTAGATGCACGTTTACCGCTGGAAGTGAGGCGAAATGGTGTAACAGTTTCCAAAGGATCTTCGGCTTTTTTGCAGGTGCTGGCGTTTTATTCTCCCGAAGAACGTTACGATGATTTGTACATATCCAATTATATTACGTTGAATGTGCTGGATAAGCTCAAGCGTATTCCAGGAACCACTAATGTACAGATTTTTGGTGCTAAAGATTACGCCATGCGAATCTGGGTTAAACCAGATCAACTCACAAAACTGGGTTTAACGATTACCGATGTGGGCGCCGCATTAACCGAACAAAATGCGCAATTTGCTGCGGGTAAAATCGGCCAATCACCGACCAATAGTAATCAGGAAATGGTCTACAGCATTACCACCAAAGGTCGACTGTCAACCGTCGAAGAATTTGAAGATATTATCCTGCGAGCCAATGATGATGGCAGTTTATTGCGTCTTAAAGATGTCGCAAGGGTGCAATTGGGCGCCAAAGACTATGAGTTTAGAGGCCGTATTAATGGTAACCCTTCCACACTAATTGGTGTCTTTTTACAACCCGGCGCTAATGCTTTGAGCGTGGCAGATGAAGTTCAGGGCACGGTTAAAAGCCTGTCTGAAAATTTTCCGGACGGATTGGTTTACTCAACTCCCTATGACACCACGCGGTTTGTTGAAGTTTCTATCAGGGAAGTTTTGAAAACCCTCGGTGAAGCGATGTTGCTGGTTTTCCTCGTGGTGTATTTATTCTTGCAAAACTGGCGTGCCACCTTGATTCCTACGCTGGCTGTTCCGGTATCGTTGCTGGGAACATTCGCGGGTTTACAGTTGCTTGGTTATTCAATTAATACCCTAACTCTATTCGGCATGGTGCTCTCCATCGGTATCGTGGTCGACGATGCTATTGTGGTTCTGGAAAATGTCGAACGAATTATGCATGAAGAAGGCCTCAAAGCCCGCGATGCTGCATTCAAAGCGATGAAGGAAGTTAGCGGACCAATTGTAGCGATTGTTTTGGTGCTGGTTTCTGTGTTCGTACCAATTGCGTTTTTAGGTGGACTCTCGGGTGAATTATATCGACAGTTCGCAATAACCATCTCGATATCGGTGACTCTCTCGGGCGTTGTAGCTCTCACTATGACCCCCGCTTTATGCGTGTTGATTTTAAAACATGAACATAAAGGCACTAATTTCTTCTTTCGCGGTTTTAATCGTTTTTTCTCTTGGGTCACACGCCGCTATGTAGGAACGGTTGGCTTCATGATTCGTCATTCATTTATTACTATTTTACTGTTTATGGTGATGGTTGCGGCTACCGTCGGTTTATGGAAAATCACACCCAATTCTCTGGTGCCCGATGAAGATCAAGGGTATTACATCGCTGCGGTTTTCTTGCCCGATGGCGCATCGCTTGATCGCACCGATAAGGTTGTTGCTGAAGTATTGAAAGCAGTCAAATCGAATCCAAATAATGAAAATGTCGTGGCATTTACCGGTTTTGATTTTCTTGGTGGTGGTTATAAAAACAGTGCAGCAACGATGTTTGTTACGCAAAAACATTGGGATGACAGAGATGTACCAACCAAGGCATTAGTAGGTGAACTTTTTGCAAAAACCGCGCATATCAAGGAAGCATTGGTACTAGCATTTAATCCACCAGCCATTTTTGGTCTAGGCAGTACTGGTGGCTTTGAATTCTATTTGCAGAATAAAGGCGAGGGTGGTTCCAAAGCACTCGCAGGTGCGATGGAAAAATTTAAAGGCGCGGCGCAACAGGATCCGCGTTTGGGAATGGTGAACAGTTTATGGCGTGCTGCGACACCTCAGTTGTTTATCAATGTTGACCGTGAACGTGCTAAATCATTAGGTATTTCATTAGATAGTGCCTTTAATACCTTGGCAGCGGGTTTGGGTTCTTACTATGTAAATGACTTCAATAAATTCGGGCGAGCATGGCAGGTATTACTGTCTTCTGATGCTGAATATCGAAAGACGCCAGATGATGTTGGTCGTATGTATGTGCGCAGTGATAAAGGAGAAATGGTGCCTTTATCTGCTTTCGCAAAAATAGAATACAGCTCTGGTCCAGATACTATCGACCGATTTAACAATTTGCCCGCAGTTAAGTTGATGGGTGAGGGCGCACCGGGTATCAGTTCTGGTCAGGCACTCGATGCGGTTGAAGATATCGCTAAAAAGTCACTCTCTTCTGATTTCACCTATGACTGGACTGGCTCATCGTTTCAGGAAAAGCAATCTAGTGGTAGCTCTGCACTGGCATTAGGCCTTGCTGTGATTATGGTGTTTTTGATTCTGGCAGCACTTTATGAGCGCTGGTCATTGCCTTTGTCGGTATTACTGGCATTGCCTTTTGGAACGTTCGGTGCACTGGCGGCGGTATATCTTCGCGACTTTACCAATGATGTATATTTTCAGATTGGTCTAGTCACACTGCTTGGTCTGGCCGCTAAAAATGCCATTCTGATTGTTGAATATGCTTTGTTCAAGGTCAATGATGGTTGGAGTGCAACTGCGGGTGCAATGGAAGCAGCGCGGTTACGATTCCGTCCAATTATAATGACATCACTGGCATTTATTTTAGGTGTAGTGCCTTTGGCATTTTCCAGTGGCGCAGGTGCAGGAGCACGTCAATCTGTTGGTACAGGTGTTATGGGGGGATGTTGGCAGCAACTTTCCTCGCGGTATTCTTTTTGCCCTTCTTCTTTAAGTTGTTGATTGACCGAAATTTAAAAACAAATGATTCTGATTTTTTAAAAAAATCTGATGCAGTAGAAAAAGAAAAGTAGAAAAAGAAGAGTAACGAAAAGCCCCTAAGCCGAGGCGTAGCCGAGACAGCGTTGGAGCGCAGCGACGACGACCCGAAGGGCGAGATAAAATCGAGTAAAAGTAGGGAGGTGACTTACTTTTCTTTATTGACTATTCAAGCAGGTAGTAATTGATCTCTACCGGGGAAATGTCCTGTTTTGAATTGCATTTTCACCAGGATTGACCACTAACGCGTCTACCAGTGAACGTAACTCCAGGTCGCGTTCTTCGAGCGAGACTTTGGCTTGTTCTTGCCAGCTTAGTTTATGTCCTGAGTATCCACTGAATGGAACATCAGAAACCTGCAATTCGAATTCATGTTGAAATCTGTAATTTCCAGGATCGGTTCTGCCACACTTTCCTTTCCAGAAAACGTCATACAGGCCGGATTTTGTATTTCGTGTTATTTTCATGTGGTGGTCAGCCATATCGTCCCATGAGAGTATGTGAGAATGGAATGCAGGAATCTCGTAATTGTTATCATCGTCTGAGATAATTTCGGGAATTGGGTCGATTACCCTGATAAAATCTTTAGACATTCAATATCAAAACCCGTATCTTCATCGGCAATCACCATGTCTTCGTGGCTGGCTATCGAAGTGGCATAAGCAGCACCATAATTAAGCCATGTACTGATAGACTCCCACTTTGGTGTATCCCGGGGTTGCACTTCAGATGCTGCTAGCAATTTTTTCGTAATCATCAGGATAGAAATAATCTTCTGAGCGAAATCTCAGATCAAGCGTGGCTTTGGCGGGCAAGTCTCCTCTCGGTTCGTGCAGCAAAATACCTAGTTTAAAGTCTTTCAACGGATGACCTTCGGGCCATGGATTGCCCGGGAATTTTATTATTCCATTCATATTAAACACTCCTAAAAGCGTTATTTCTCTCTCGCAATAGATGTTTATATATTATTAGTCACTATCGGACAATTACCCAAATGTACGATTGCACTATGTTCATGGTTATATACTCGCATTAATATCTTCGAATATTTCAGGGTGTTATTCTCTATTCCTGGATAAAACTGGCTAGCTCTGCATAAATTCTATTTACGTTTTAAAAAAACAAAAACGAGCCGAGATTCAGCGAGACAAAAGCATTGTTGTTTAATGCTTACCCGTAGGGAAGGCGCAGCCGCATAAATATCATTCCGCAAAGCATAAGTTCCTTAGGTCATTTTATACAGCAAAATGAAAAGTCACTTAAAGTAGGGGGGTGATCAAACTTAAAAGAAGTTGAATATCAGACTGACACAACTCTTCGGTACTATGTATACGACAGCTAAAACCTAGCCCGCCGATAGGCGATACTAGATTTTAGTGTGTATATTTTCCACTTTTTACGATTAATGATCGATTATCCTAAATGGGCAACAGCATCACGTTCGTAAACATCATCCTCATCTGTTAATTCAATAAAACCAATATCCTCCATAATGCCGTAAGCTGCGGGCAATACTAATAACACCAACATGGTTGATGTGAGCATGCCGAAAACAATACTGGTTACTAATGGTATTAAAATTTGTGCTTGTAAGCTGGTTTCTAATAACAGTGGTGCCATACCTGCGATGGTGGTTATTGAGGTGAGGAAAATTGCACGAAAGCGATCATGCACCGCCTGACTGGCAGCATCGTGCAATACCATGCCTTCTTTAACGCGATATTTTACAAACTCAACCAGTAGAATGGAGTCGTTTACAACAACGCCCGCGAGTGACACAAAGCCAATCATGCTAGGCATGGTGAAATCCAGCCCCATTATATAATGGCCTAAAATTGCACCAATTAAAGCAAGTGGTATGTTAAGCATCACAACTATGGGTTCGCGGTAGTTTCTGAACTGCAAACTCAATAATAAAAACACACCAGTTAACGCAAGGAAGAATCCCGTAAAAATTGAATTATTGGTTTCTGCGCCACTTTCTACTTCACCTTTCAGGGCTATTTTTAAGTCAGGGTAGCGTTTTTTCAGTTCAGGAAATAAGCGTTCTTTGGTGTCATTCAAAACCTCTGAAGTGTTTGCTATTGCAGAATCGATGTTACCGAATATATTGACTACACGTTGGTGATTTACATGTCCGATGCGTGCATAGTCTCTAAATTCTTCTATGGTAGCAACACTCACCAGCGGGATACTTTCTCCTGTTTTGGAGAAAATAATCATATCGTCAAAATCAGAGAGTGCATCACCAAGACTGCTGTCTAATTTAACGTTTATTTCATAGGCTTCGCGGCCTTTGTATATATCGTTCACCTTAGCGCCCTGATAGGCTGCACGTAACTGTGAAGATACCATCTGCGCATCGACTCCAGCTGCTAATGCGCCCGGTAATAGCTTTACTTTGTATTGTGGTTTACCAGGTCTAAGATCATCAAGAATATTTGAAACCCCATCATAACCAATTAGCCAGTTTTGGATTTCATAAGACGCTTTGGATAATTCATCGAGATCATTTCCACTTATCTGAATTTCTATGGCGCGTCCTGCAGGTCCAAATGAGGGTTCTTTAAATTGCAGGCTGATGACTCCAGGTATATGCCCAGTATTTTCACGCCACGCCGGGGTGAAATCTGCCAGTGAAGTATTCCGTGATTCGGTGTCTAAAATATCCAGATTAACCGTGGCTAGATGAGCGCCTGATTCGCTTGAATCTCCATTTTCACTATAAGAGACCTGGATGTTTCTTATCAATGGCGCAGATTCGTTTTCCTGAAATTGCTCCTGTGTTTTACGGGCTGCTGCAATTAGTTTTGCTACTAATTCCTCTGTTTTAGCTAACGGAGTGCCTTGTGGGTACAGAATTCTCGCTTCTAGTCGATTACCCTCCAGATCTGGGAAGGCTTTGAATTTGATAGTACCTGTTGCCAGCATGCCAATTGAAAGTACCAATAATGCAAAAGCTATTCCCACCGTGATGTAACGGTAATCAATTGCTGTGTGAGCAAACGACGTGAATAGATCACGAAGTTTTAAGAAGTACCTTTCAAAAACCTGGCGCCATTTAGGCTTTTCTTTTTCGTGAGAATGCTCCAATGAATGTTTTAAGTGGTGTGGTAACACCAGAAATGCTTCGAGCAAACTAAAGGTTAAGACTGCCAATAAAACAACGGGAAGAACTCCCATTACCTGGCCCATATCACCTTTCATAAATAACAAACTGCCAAACAAAAGGGCGGAGGTGATGAATGATGAAAATACGCCTCTTGCTACTTTTTTTGTGCCATCAATAGCCGCATCCTTGGGGCTTTTGCCATGGTTATATTCGTGGGAAATACTTTCGGAGAGCACAATGGCATCATCCATCAAAATACCGATAGCCATTAATAGGGCAACCATCGAGATCATATTGATACTCACACCCAAGGTGCTCATAACGGCTAAACCACCAAGAAATGAGATGGGTAGTCCTAGCGCTACCCAGAAGGTGTAACGGTAATTAAAGAACAAGAACAACGCGAGAGTTGCCAGTAACAGACCTTGCCAGCCATTTTTTAACAATAATTGCAGGCGGTCTTTAACAATACTGGCGGCATCTTGTGTGAGCGTAAGTTTGGTGCCTTCAGGCAAACGTGCATTTTCTTCGTCGACAAAGCCTTTGATGGCATCGAAAATGGTAATAGTGTCATCGGTAGAATTCTTGTTTACTTTGAGTAGTGCGGCTTGTTTACCATCCAGTTCTACACGTTCTTCTTTGTTTTCAAATTGATCTTCAATGGTGGCGATATCTCCCAATCGTATTTCTCCACCTTTGCTGGTGTTTATAATCACCAAAGAAGCAAGTTCGGCAGCAGTTTTACGCGCATTATCAAAACGAATCTGATATGAGGTATCTTTGGATTCGAGAATTCCAGCGGGTAATTCCAATGATTGTGATTTAATCAAATCAGCAATGTTTTGAATGCTCATATCGTATTTAAGCATTGCTTCTGCTTTCACTAACACATTCAACTGATGCGTGGAAAACCCGGATACTGTAACAATTGGCACCTGTGGCAAAGCGAGTAATTTATCGCGGTAATACTCAGCCAGAGTTTTGAGTTCGGGCGAAGATAGATTTTTTGCAGTAATGGCGACCGTGACTACAGGTTCGGTTCGCCCTAGTTCTGTAATCACCGGGTCTTCGGTATTTGCAGGGAAGTCAGTGATGCCATCAACCGCAGACTTGATATCATCAATAAACTGACGTATCTCTCCGCTTTCCTGCATTTCCATGGTTAGCATACCGATATTATCGCGTGCTTCACAACGTTGTTCTTTGGTGAAACTAATGCCATCAGTGGCATCTTCCAGAGGGTTACAGATACCTTCTTCAACATCGGAAGGAGAAGCACCAGGATAAGCGACGCTCACTTGTACCTGATTTAACTCAATTTTAGGAAAAGTCTCTTTATTTAAATTAGGTAGGGCGACTAAGCCGATGGCGATAATTGCCAACATTAAGATATTGGCAGCCGTTGGATGAGTTGCGAAGTAACGGATCATAGCTCAGTGCCAATTGCGAGCATAGCGATCTCTTTCTGGAATTCATCAGATTCAATCAGCTCAAGTTTGATGCCTTCTATGACAGGTACAAGATCACTGGTGATAATCTTATCACCTTCCTTGAGACCGTCTTCGATAACGACTAATTGTCCTTGTGAAAAGCTGATCTGAACCGGACGAATCTCTAGGGTATTTTCAGCACTAACCGCATAAACACGATTTTGATGAAGTGCTTTACGTGGAATAACGAGCATATCTCTAGGTTGAGAGAGAAATTCGACAGAGGCGTACATACCTTTCAATAAAGGTGGTCGTACTCCTGGGATAACGCCTTCGTAGGGTTTGTCTACAGAAACCACCATACCTAAAGTATCCCGAGTTGGATCAACTGATTCACTGATTCGAATTAGTTTACCGTCCCAAACAGTGGTTTGATTTCCACCAACAATCCGAACTTTCGCATCCAGGTTCCACTGTGCAACAGCATTTTGTAAATTGCTGGAATTCTGCAAGTTTGTTAAATTCGGATTACCATTCATTGTACTTGCTAGAGGTCGAACATGTTTGATGGGCAATTGCGCGTTGATCTCAACCGCCTCAATCCCTAATGCTTCGAATAATAGACCTCCTGCGGAGATAAACTCTCCTTGTTCTACAGATACTGATCCGATTCTGGCATCAAAAGGGAGTACGATCTCGGTGCGAACCAAAGTGTCTTTACTTTGATCAACCTGACTTTTTGATTGTTTAATTTGAGCACGTGTTGATGCTTTTCTGCTTGCGAATGTATCAAGGTTACCTTGTAAATCTTGCACTGTAGCGCGCAGCTGGAGTACTTTTTGTTCTTCAACATCAAGTTGATTACGTGCAAGTGTTCCTTTGTTGACAAGCGATTGGACTCTTTTTAGTTCCGCCAAGCCCAAAGTTAAATTCTGTTGTGCAATTTGCAGCGAGCGTTTAGCGCTTTGTTCTTCAGCTTCTATTTGTGTTAACGAAGATTGACTGCTTGCCAAACCTGCTTTGCTTGAGTCTAGTGAAATTTCGAAGGTGGTTGTTTCTATTCTTAGTACAGTTGTGCCTTTAGGTAAACTTCCACCCTGTTTTAGATCGGGGTGTATATAACTAATTTTGCCATTAACTTCTGATTTTGCTTTAAGAACAGTGGCGGGCTCGACATTACCGTATGCAATAGCACGTGTACGAAAAGGAATTTTTTTAACGGTAAGTACCTCAACCGTTTTAACCGGAAATTGAACTTCCTTGTGCTCGATAGCTTGCTTGGATTTAACCTGCATCACCACAAAAGCAACTGCTGCAGCAATGATGAGGGGAAGAAAGATAAAGTTCTTTAGTATTTTTTTCATGATCTATTAGTCTGAGGGGATGATTGCCTCGGATGATATCAAACTAATAAAGGTGGGTATTTGATCTCTAAGTAATTTTTTGTAAATAAGTAGTATATGAGAGGTTTTTTTATATTAATTTATGAAGTTCTGTGTCTAACTCTGCTAGCCTTTCAGGGGTTCCTATATCACGCCAATCGCCATTAAAATGTACGCCTGTAACTTGTCTGCTTGTCATCGCATTTCGCAGCAAAGGAGCAAGTGGATGTTTGCCGAATTCCAGGTCTTTAAATAAAGCAGGATCATAATAGCCAATACCACTAAACGTTAAGGCACTGGCGCCACCATCAGAAACATGTTTTTCCTTTAAAGAAAAGTCTCCTTCGGGGTGTTGTGGTGGATTATTGACTAAAACCAGATGAGCAAGTTTGTCATCTGTTAAAGGGTTTTCTGTTGAATATGGAAAGTCGCACCAGACATCACCATTCACTACCAAAAAAGGTCCATCACCCAGTAAAGGTAAAGCTTTAAGAATGCCCCCAGCGGTTTCTAATGCACCTTCTTGCTGCTCATCAGAGTAGTATATAGACACGCCAAATTGAGAGCCATCACCCAATGTTTCTGGAATTTGATCTCCAAGCCATGCGATGTTAATCACTATATCTTTAAATCCAGCACGTTGTAGGTTTTCGATATGCCAAACTATGAGTGGTTTACCACCAACCTGCAATAACGGTTTTGGAGTGTGATCAGTCAATGGGCGCATGCGGGTGCCATGACCTGCCGCTAGTATCATCGCTCTCATTATTTTTTTTTCATTCCAATTTTTTCAGGTATCTGCCACTCATTAAATAGGTCTGCAAGAGGCCTAGTGAGAGGGTATTTGTTGGCGACATTCATGAAGTATTCAAGCGTCAGTGGTAAATCGTCTAGATAGGCTGACTTGCCATCGCGATGATTCAATCTGGCAAAAATACCCAAGACTTTTAGATGGCGCTGCATGCCCATGTAATCGAACCATTGGCTAAATGTTTCGTCGCTGACATCGTGAATCAAGCCAGCCGAGACTGCATCTTTTTTAAATGCCAATGCCCATTCACTGACTTTTTCGATCGGCCATTTGATATAGCAGTCCCTTAAAATTGAAACTAAGTCATAAGTCACTGGGCCTAGCACTGCATCCTGGTAATCAATAACACCAGGATTGTCGTCAGTCGTAATCATCAAGTTACGCGAATGATAATCACGATGCACGAATACTTGAGGTTGTTGTAATACCACGGCAGTAATTGAATGGAGCGTTCTGTTGATGATTTTTTGTTGTTCATCGCTAGGTGTTATTACTAAATGCGTTATTTAAAAACCACTCTGGCATTAACTGCATTTCTTGCAGCAGAAATGCTTCATCGTATTCAGGAAGTCTATCTGTATCTGCTTGCTGGATTTTAATCAGGCATTTGAGTGCATCACCGTATAGTTGGTCGGCAGTATTATCATTTAACTCTTCAAGATAAGGCGTGCTTCCAAAATCTTCGAGTAATAAAAAACCTTGATCCAGATCCTGTTTGATAATTTCAGGTGCATGAACATTCGCATTGCGTAAGCGATTTGTGACATCAATAAATGGCCTACAGTCTTCCTGTTCGGGTGGGGCATCCATCGCAATAAATGTTTCTTCGTTATTGGTGACTCGAAAATATCTGCGGAAGCTGGCATCAGCGGAGGCAACTTCTAATGTTGCATTAGGCCAATCCTGTTGTATCCAGTTGGTAAGCGAATTAAGGCGAAGATCGTCTTTCATGGATTTTTAATTATTCTCAAAAAACGCGTTAAAGTAGGGGGGTGATATAATAGCCTCACAACGATAACTGTGTGAGGCTATTGATTAGTTTTAGCTGCTTTTTAAGCCCATCGCTTTAAAAATCATTGCCGCAGGACAAAAGCCAGTGAATGATTG
This sequence comes from uncultured Gammaproteobacteria bacterium, assembly GCA_963807855.1. Lineage (GTDB taxonomy): Bacteria > Pseudomonadota > Gammaproteobacteria > Thiotrichales > Thiotrichaceae > Cocleimonas. Next base: position 29,598 of record CAWEEB010000048.1, read on the forward strand.
CTGAAAAAGATTAAAACCAATAAATGCAGTGAACCACACAAAGTTGGGGTGAACGTAATGCGTAAGCAATAAACTTACAATTATCATTACGCCAGCGAAAGCACTTACAGCATTGCTAATAGTCATAGTATTTCTCCAAAATCTTAAGATTGGGTTTTAGTAAGGATAGTTTTTATCAAGTGCGTTTTTCCACATCAATGTAATCACGTGGTAAGGCACCATCATAAAGCTGTCGCGGGCGTCCAATTCTCGATTCAGGGTCTTGAATCATTTCAATCCAGTGAGTAATCCAGCCAACGGTTCGTGACATCGCGAAGATTACTGTGAACATATTTAATGGAATACCCATTGCGAGCAATATAATACCCGAATAGAAGTCCACATTGGGATATAGATTACGAGATACAAAGTAATCATCCTCTAGGGCTATACGTTCAAGTTCCATGGCTGTTTCGAAGAGCTCTTCGTATTCATTTCCTTCGCCAAGATGTGCGATTAGTTCATGACATGTTTCACGAATTATTGTGGCGCGAGGATCGTGATTTTTATACACGCGGTGACCAAATCCCATCAAACGAAATTGATCATCTTTGTCTTTTGCACGGTCAATATAATAAGCAACATCTTTATCTGAATCGACAATATCAAGCAGCATACGAATAACCGCTTCGTTTGCACCACCATGAGCAGGGCCCCAGAGTGAAGCTATACCTGCACAAACCGCAGCAAATGGATTAGCTTCAGAACTGCCGGTAAGTCTTACGGTAGATGTTGATGCATTTTGTTCATGATCTGCATGCAATATCATAATTAAATCAAGCGCTTTTGCGAAGTATGGATCTGGCGTGTATTCCTCTGTCGGCATACTAAACATCATATATAAAAAGTTTTCTGCATAGCCTAAATCATTTTGCGGATAGGTGAATGGCAGACCACTTGCATAGCGATAACTCCATGCTGCGATAGTAGGCATCTTTGCAATTAACTGATGTGCTGCAATCATACGACTTTTCGCATTTCGGATATCAATACCTTCGTGATAGAAAGAAGATAAAGCACCGACAACTCCCACCATAATTGCCATAGGGTGAGAGCGACGTCTAAATCCGCTGTAAAAGCGTTTTACCGCTTCATTCAACATGGTGTGATAGGTGATTACATGGGTAAACTCCATCAGCTCTTCGGTGTTTGGAAGTTCGCCATGCAATAATAAATAACACGTTTCTAATAAAAGTACTGTTATCAGCAAGTTGCTCAATAGGATAACCACCATATTGAAGGATGCCCTTTTCTCCATCCAGGAAGGTGATGGAGCTTCTACAACTAGCAGTAGATAAGAAACCAGGGTCGTATGTAAAATAACCCAGATTGCTGTAAAGACCTCTGACATCTATTGTTGGAGTGCCATTACTCGGTCTAAGAATCGGTAATTCGATTGTTTTGCCAGTGGAGTTATCTGTAACTGTTACTGTCTCTTTTTTATCCATGTGTTTACAAATTGGCCTTAATTGGGTTTATAGGATGATTAGTATTACGGATAAATTCTAGCAGAAAATATTGACGTAGTTAGTCTCATCATAAGATATATACGTTATCATTAGTTATTAAGTTGTTATATGAAGAGAATATGAAAAGGTTAATTATCGGTAGTTTGTTTTTTGCCCTGCTTGGATTTGGCGTACTAAAGTTCATGTTTAGCGGGGTTGAGGTCAAATATAAGGCGACTTTACCATGGCTGGTGAGCACTAAAGAAGATGGCACAACGCACATTTTGGGGGTTGATATTGGTGATGCAACATTCAAAGAATTAATGCTTAAGCTTAAACTTTTAGCAGATCCTGCGCTTTTTGAAGCTCCCAAATGGCGACTTAACCCTGGAAGCTTATTTCGGTAAAAAGAAATTTGGGATATTCGAAGCGCGTTTAGTGGTCGAAATGGATGCAGATGAGGCATTACTGAAAAAAATGTTAAAAGAGCAGGTTGATAAGGACTCTACCCCTAGTAATCACTGGAAATACGGACTCAGTGTGGAAAATACCAGGCTTGCTAATGATTTAAGGGTGTGGCGACTGGTTTATTTGCCTGTTCCTGATTTTGAGCCAGCCCAAATGAAGCTTTTTGGTGAACCAGAAGAAAAAATTCAAGTGAATGAATCGGCGCAATACTGGTTATACCCAAACCGTGGAATGGCATTACTTTGGGATACCGAAGGAAAAGAAATTTTCTATTATGTTGCCAATAAAGACTTTGATAGGCTGAAGAAATCATTGCCCATGGAAGCTCAAGTACAGCGTTATTAAGTTGTGAGACTTTTATATAAAGCTTTCAATGAATAACTAACAAATGACCAATCAACAAAAACCATTCTGGGAAGAAAAAAAATTAACTGAAATGAATCGCGATGAGTGGGAAAGCCTCTGCGATCATTGTGGTAAGTGTTGTCTGTTAAAACTGCAGGATGAAGATAGCGAAAATGATGAAGCAGAATCGGTCTATTACACCGATGTAGTATGCAACTTGTTTGATAAAAAAGACGGCCATTGTACCGATTACTGGAATCGGGAAGTGCAGGTACCGACCTGTATCAAACTCACACAAGATAATCTGGATGATATTGAGTGGTTGCCACCAAGTTGTGCTTACAGACGAATACTAGAAGGTCGTGGATTGGAAGATTGGCATCATTTAATATCGGGTGATAAGAACACGATTCACCAAACGGGTAATTCAGCAATCGGCAGAGTTTTGTTTGAAAAAGATGTGGATGAGGACGAATTAGAGGAGCATATAGTCACATGGCCACTGAATTAATGAGTTTGCATGATTCATCAGGTCATTTTCAATCTTGATAAGATTAGATGTAATATGTTCGATATGTTATTTAATATAGATAAAAATTATTTCGTAATATTCACTCTTGATGCATCCAAATACGCAGCTTCATTCTCAAGGTAGCTCAGACTATCTTGATCACTCCAGCCACGCATTCTTGAATGAATCAACAGCAACTAATATCAAAATCCTGATGAAATATGCAAACTAGCGTCCGCTTAGATAAATGGCTTTGGGCATCACGCTTTTTTAAAACACGCAAAGATGCCGTGGAGGCTATTAGTGGAGGAAAGGTCCATCTAAATGGCGCTCGCGTGAAACCTTCACGAAATGTGCAAATAAACGATAAATTAGAGATCACCCGGAATAACGAAAAATACCAGATTACTGTTGCAGGTTTGAACGATAAACGTCGTCCAGCAAAAGAAGCACAGCTACTCTATGAAGAAAGTGAATCTAGTATTAAAGCCAGAGAAAGCGAGAGAGAAATTCGTCGTTTAAATAACGCCAGTGTTACAAGACCTGATAAAAAACCGAATAAAAAAGAGCGACGCCAAATGGATAAATGGCGTAATCAATAAGTGTATTTAAGCCAGTCAAATTTAGAAGATCTGCGTAATAAGGTAGAAAACAAAAGTGGCTTTCAAATTGCCCTTGTGCCGATGCAATCTGAAACATTTCTTAATGTTAAATTGGCAACGGATAAGCTCTATGAGCAATTAGTCAGCGAAGGCATCTCAGTCCTTGTCGATGATCGTAAACAAAAACCACGAAATAAATTTGAAGTGATAGCGTTTTTGGGGATACGCCACCGAGTGGTTATTTCAAGCCGCAGCATTTCTGCCAAAGTCTTTGAATACAAAGATTTGCAGACAGATGAATTTCAGAAGATACTCGCAGACACAGCGATAGACTTCTTGATGCAAAGGGTGTTTGACGCTAATAATAATTAGGTTTATAGTATTTAAAAGGCGCCGATTTGATTATCAGCTTGCAGGCGCAAAAGCAATAACTGACCAAATATCGTTGATATATACGGGCTAAAAACCGCTCATTTTCCCAAACAAAATCACCATAATAGAAATACTATTCTGGCGTTTTTGCTTGAAAAACTGAAGAATTTTTATCACCGTCTAAATTCAAATCATTTGACCAGCTATTACTTTTAAATTTTGCTAAAGCGCGGTCAATGAATGTAAATAACCTGCTTTAGTATTAACTACGCAGGTTTTTTTGCGTCTGTTGTTTTTAATAAATATTTGCTAAAGCTGATAAATAATAAGTGGATAAAGAAGCGGATAAAGATATGGACGAATTTGAATTTGATACTTTAGCGATTAGAGCAGGGCACCAACGTAGTGATTTTCAGGAAAACTCTGAGGCAATTTTCACCACATCTAGTTTTGTGTTTAAAAGTGCTGAGGAGGCTGCAGCGCGTTTTGGCGGTGATGAAGAAGGCTTTTTCTACTCGCGCGTTGCTAACCCTACGATCAAGTGCTTTCAAGATCGTTTAGCCGCACTCGAAGGTGGTGAATCCTGTGTGGCGACAGCATCAGGAATGGCTGCGATTTTAGCGACCATGCTTGGCGTGTTAAAAGCGGGCGATCATGTGGTTAGCTCGCGTTCTATATTCGGTACAAGTACAGTGCTTTTCACTAACTACCTTGAGAAGTTTGGCATCGGTTTTGACTTTGTTGAACTCTCTAATCTAGAGGCCTGGAAGCAAGCGATAAAGCCAAATACACGTATTTTGTTTGCAGAAACTCCTTCAAACCCAATTACAGAATTGGTTGATATTCCTGCGTTAGCTCATATTGCTCATAGCAATAATTGTTTATTGGTCATTGATAATTGTTTCTGCACGCCAGCTTTACAAAAACCATTAAAAATGGGTGCTGATATTGTTATTCACTCGGCTACTAAATACCTCGATGGCCAAGGCCGTTGTCTGGGTGGGGCGGTTGTTGGTAATAATAAAATAGTGGGTGAAGATATTGCGGGCGTATTGCGTACTGGTGGCGTTTCAATGAGTCCGTTTAACGCCTGGGTATTTACCAAAGGTTTGGAAACGCTCAATTTACGCATGAAAGCACATTGTGAAAACGCCATGAAGCTGGCGCAATGGCTGCAGACTCAGGATGCTGTTGAACATGTGTATTACCCTGGACTGGCAGATCATCCTCAACATGAGCTAGCTAAACAGCAGCAATCAGGTTTTGGTGGTATTGTTTCATTTGTGGTTAAAGGCGGTAAAGACAATGCCTGGAAGGTAATTAATAATACTCACTTATTATCTATTACGGCTAACTTGGGTGATACCAAGAGCACAATTACACATCCTGCATCAACCACGCATGGACGTTTATCTCAGGAATTACGTGATGAAACGCAAATATCTGATGGTTTATTAAGAGTTTCGGTTGGGCTGGAAGATATTCAGGATATACAACAGGATCTTGCTAGAGGATTGATTTAGTTTGTATTTGTAGAAAATAGCTATAAGCAGGGGGGGAGCTTTAGTAAATATAATAACATCTAACCCAGTTTGAACCTTGTACATCGACGATTCCTTTCGGAATATACGATGGACTTCTCCGGCTCTTTGTGAGCCTAGAGCAGCCACTTATAGGCACATTTTACGGAAGTCATTTATTATGAATAACCACCGAGAAAATCTAATAGCCATATTCCATGCTGCTTTAGCATCAGTTGAAGGTAAGGCTGTGGTGAGTGAAGAGTTGGCTAGTGGCTCATATCCAGAAGAATTTCATGTGATTGCTATTGGAAAAGCAGCGGATTCGATGTACCAAGGGGTGCCAGTAGATAAGGTCAGATCTGCATTGGTTATTTCAAAACATGGTCATATCAGCGCTAAGGTGAGACAAGATTCCAAGGTTGTTTGCGTAGAATCAGATCATCCAGTGCCCAAAGAAAACAGTATTGAAGCTGGTAAAATTTTATTAGATTTCATTCGAGCTTTACCAGAGGCTGAACCCTGTTTATTTCTGATTTCTGGAGGTGCATCTTCACTGGTTGAGGTTCTGGAAGAAGGTTGGGATTTGTCGCAACTTCAGGAGCTTACAGATTATCTACTGGCTAATGCTTATTCTATCGATCAGATCAATGCGATACGTCGCCGTTTATCTGCAATTAAGGGTGGAGGGCTCTGGCAATATCTCAATGACAGACCAGTTAGCTGTTTAATGATTTCAGATGTGCCAGATGATGATCCTGCAATTATTGGGTCTGGTTTGTTATTTCCTACAGATGATAAAACGTTGCCAGATCTTCCTGAAAAGTGGAGAAATAAATTAACTAAAAAAACTGCGTATAAGTGGGGGGGTGACTTTAACTGGAAGATTATTGCCTCTTTAGCGATTGCAAAGGAAGCGGCGGCTACAAAAGCAGAATCATTGGGCTATGCCTTTAAAGTGATTTCAGAGTTTCTTGACGAAGAAGCCTCAGCAGCCGCAATAAACTGTGTCTGCACTTTAAAGAATGAAGTGGGTATCTTATTAATATGGGGTGGTGAAACGACGGTAAACTTACCCAGCAATCCTGGATTGGGTGGAAGAAATCAACACCTGGCCTTAACCGCCGCACAAAAGATGGCAGGCCCAAATGAATGCTATTTAGTCGCAGCGGGTACCGATGGCACTGATGGTTTAACTACAGCAACAGGCGCAATAGTAGATAATCTAACGATAGAAAAAGGGCTTTTGAAAAATCTTGATGTAACAGATTATCTAAATAGGGCAGATTCACATTCTTATTTTAAGCAAACAGAAGGACTTATAACAACCGGGGCAAGTGGTACTAATGTCATGGATCTGGTGCTGGGGATTTGCCCGAATTAGAGAATTTTTAACTATTTTCTTTATTGTACGGAGTAGGTTTTCGATCTTCGTCAATCGCTACATAGGTATAAACAGCTTCTGTAACCTTGATACTGTCATCTGTCAACCTGTCACGTCTTACCCAGGTTTCGACATGTACTGCAACCGAGGTTTTGCCTAATCTTTTGGTTTCGCAATAACAACTTACCTCATCACCAACAAATACGGGTAAATGGAAAGTCATGCCTTCTACGGCTACAGTAACCACGCGGGATTTTGTTATTTGGCGTGCATAGAACCCACCTGCAATATCCATTTGTGACATTAGCCAGCCCCCAAAAATATCACCACTAGGGTTTGAATCAGCAGGCATCGCCAGGGTTCTGAGTGATGTGTGTCTATTTTCTTTGTATGGATTTTTAGTGATCATTTTATTCTGTTAATTAACTACTTGATATTGGAGTAATGCACTTTACTTGATATTAGATTGTTCCGCATACAATTTTATCAATATGTATCAGGCATAAAAAAGGCCTGCAAAAGCAGGCCTTTTTTAATTCAAGTGCTAATCAGTAGATTAAGACTTAGAAGCGCTCTTTTGTGCTGCTTCTATGCGCTTAAGCATTTCTTCAGCTTGTTTCGCTTGAGCTTCCCACATAGCTTTAAGCTGTGTGTAATCTTGAGCAGGAGCAGCTACTGCAGGGTTGTAACCAGCAGGTGCGTATGATCCAGCAGGAGCGTAACCATTGTTGTTGAAACCTTGGCCGTATCCGTTAGTGTTTGTCGAGCTGTAACCATTTCCGTAACCGTTACCAGCCATGTTGCCGTAGCTGTTTGTGTTACCAGCAGCGTTTCCAGCACCTTCGCCGTTTCCGCTTAGGTTACCCGCTGTGTCCATGTCTGTGCGGCCTTTACCTTTAAAAGTGATAGAGAAGTCAACTTCTCCGTCAGCGTCGCCTTTTGCAGTGCCCCAACCGTTACCGTTTGCAGTACCGTTACCAGCAGCATTTCCAGCACCGTTAGTGTTACCAGCAGCGTTGCCGTAACCGTTTCCTGAACCATTTCCGTTATTGAATCCATCGAACCAGTCAGCAGATGCAGTACCAGTAAGAGCGATAAGAGCAGTAAGTGTGATAGCTTGTAATTTCATGATAATGTCCATTTAAAAGATAAGTTAAGAATGTATTTGTTAATCATAATATAAGCAAATAATAATATACTAATATAGATTTAGCAAGCGTTTTATCCACTTTTTTATAACGATCTAAAAATGAGGTGTCATTTAAGGTTTTGATCTAATCAGTAATGAATAATATCGGTTCGTAAATATAGGTGTTGTTGCCTAAACCAATCAAAATGTGGTGGGGTGATTTTGTCTAATATTAATAAATTTAAGAGGAAATAAAAAAGCCCGCATTAGCGGGCTTTTTTTAAACGTTGTAGGTTTTAATCTAAACTAGCAGATTAAGACTTAGCAGCGCTCTTTTGTGCAGCTTCGATGCGCTTAAGCATTTCTTCAGCTTGCTTAGCCTGTGCTTCCCACATAGCTTTAAGCTGTGTGTAGTCTTGAGCAGGAGCAGCTACTGCAGGGTTGTAACCAGCAGGAGCAAAAGAACCAGCAGGAGCATAGTTGTTGTATCCGTAACCATTTGTACTGTTATTGCCGTAACCGTCACCTACAAAATTACCAGCAGTATTTCCGTTACCTGCCCAGTTTCCAGCAGTGTTACCCGCACCTCGACCGTTACCGCTTAGGTTACCAGCAGTGTCCATGTCTGTACGACCTTTACCTTTAAAAGTGATAGCGAAGTCTACTTCACCATCTGCATCGCCTTTAGCTGTTCCCCAACCGTTAGCGTCTGCGTTACCATTTGCAGCACCGTTACCTGCGCCGTTAGTGTTACCAGCAGCAGTACCGTAGCCATTTCCAGAACCGTTTCCGTTATTGAATCCATCGAACCAGTCTGCAGATGCAGTACCAGTAAGAGCGATAAGAGCAGTAAGTGTGATAGCTTGTAATTTCATGATGATTTCCTTATGTAATGTAATTGATGTATTAATATTCAATTAATTTCGAATATGAGCATATTCTAATATACTTCTATAGATTTATACAACACTTTTTTACAAATAGTTTGAACTTTTTTTGAAAAGCCTACTGTGTAGGGCTTAGAAAGGTATCACAAAGTGAAAAAAACACATCAGCTTGTTGGATGTGTGGCAAATGATCGCTATTTTTTACAGTAGAAATAGTAGAATTTGGAAATAATGCTTTAATAAGTGGATGATCTTGTTCTCTCATATAACGGGAATCTTCACCGTCTATGAAGAGTGTTTCATTGGAGAAAGTTTGACCAGATGTAGTGAAGCCAGCTATCTTTAAATACCCTTTAGCAATTTCCTGAACATCACTTTTCCAGCGAAAGCCTTTATCATTACCATCAATTTCTGCCTTGGCGCGTCTCAGGTTTTTAATCATAAAAGCCCGTTCAACGGCATCATCGATAGCTAGCTTGAGGTGATCGTCGATTTCCTGGCGAGATTCGAAGGTTTCTACTGGCGCCCCCAGCACTGCCTTTAACGTTGTTTGATGCCATAAAGGATAGGGGCGTGGTGCAATATCAACGATTATGAGTCGATTTATTAAGTCTAATTTTAACTCGTCCTGTGCCAATGCCATTTGCATCGCAACTTTGCCGCCCATTGAGTGACCTAACAAATCAAACTTGGAGATATTAAGGTATTTGGCGAGTTTAATTACATCTTCATACATTTCACGATAACTCATCCCTTTAAAATGAGGTGAACTAGCATGATTTCTCAAATCCAGGATAACCACAGGTCTTTTGGCCGATAGTCTTTGAGCTTGTGATCGCCAATTATCCATAGAGCCGAATAATCCATGAAGAATTATCAAAGGGAATTGTTTTTGCGCCTGAGGTGTTTCTCCGGGAAAAACTTTATGACTTAGGATTTCAGTATCTTGAGTGTGCATATTAGATTTGTATTTGTTTGACTTGTTTAGGTTTAACTTAGAAGTTTTTACCCATGATTTCTACATCATCGAGTATTTTTAATCTTTCATCATCACTAATATTAGCGATGTCATAGTAAATCTCGTGCGAAACATCTTTAATACCACAGAATGATAAGGTGCCATCTGTGGTAGGCCTGTGAATTAACTGAAGTGCATCTGTATCTTCAAAATACTGTTTTGATCCACCAGCAGTGATCAACACTAATGCACGCTTATGCTTTAATAATCCTTTGACGCCATCGCTTGAGTATTCAAATGCCAATCCATTTGTCATGACGATATCAAACCACCCTTTTAGCATAGCTGGGCGACCAAACCACCAAAGCGGATATATAAATATTAAAGAATCCGCCCATAATAATTGTTGTTGTTCTTTAGCAATTTTAGGGGGGATAATACCCTCTTGTAATTGAGCTAAATCGCTTGCACTGAGAATAGGATCGAAGTTTTCTTTGTATAAATCCTTAACTTTAATGTTGTGTCCAGCTTCTTTCAGGCCAGTTGAAACTCTTTCCAACAAAGCGTGATTAAAGCTAGCAGGATTTGGATGGGTGAAAACAATCAGTACATTCATTATAATGGGGTAAGTTTTTGTAGGGTGGCGCATTCTAAAACAGAGTACTTAATTGAGCAAATTCTTGCTCTATTTAGCTGTGATTGATACATTACGCTGTTTATATTTTATGCTCTTTTACCTAAATTAAATAGCATAAGGTTATAGACAGATAAATAAGGGTCTTATTCAGCCTTCATATTGGGGTCTTGATACACTCAAGAATTGGTAAAATTTTCTATGTTTAAAGCATTCTTCGGCATGTTCTCGAATGATATTTCTATCGATTTGGGAACTGCTAACACACTGATTTATATGCGAGGTAAAGGCATTGTTCTTGATGAGCCTTCAGTTGTAGCTATTCGACAAGAAAGGGGCCCAGGTGGTCCGAAAAAAATCGAAGCTGTAGGTGTTGAAGCAAAGAAAATGCTGGGTAGAACACCTGAAAATATCACTGCAATTCGCCCAATGAAAGATGGCGTTATTGCTGACTTTACCTACACCGAGAAGATGCTTCAGCATTTTATTGGAAAAGTAGCGCCCAGAAGAATTTTTGGTCCTCGTCCTCGTGTTGTTATATGTGTGCCCTGTGGTGCAACCCAGGTTGAGCGCCGTGCAATCAAAGATTCTGCGATGGGTGCTGGTGCACGTAAAGTGTACCTGGTTGAAGAACCAATGGCGGCGGCTATAGGTGCTGGTATTCCTATTGATGAAGCTGTAGGTTCGATGGTTCTGGATATCGGTGGTGGAACTTCTGAAGTTGCGATCATGTCACTTCGTGGCATTGTTTATTCAGCATCCGTGCGTATTGGTGGTGACCGTCTAGATGATGCCATCATCAGTTATGTGAGGAGAAACTACGGCATGCTCATTGGCGAAGCAACCGCAGAAAATATTAAGTGTAAAATTGGTTCAGCCTATCCGGGTAAAGAGCTAATGGAGCTTGAAGTAAAAGGCCGAAACCTTTCAGAGGGTGTGCCGCGTAGCTTTACCTTAACCAGCAATGAGATTTTAGAAGCCTTACAAGAGCCTCTATTTGGAATCGTCAGTGCAGTAAAAACTGCTTTGGAACAAACACCTCCAGAATTGGGTGCCGATGTTGCCGATAGAGGTATTGTGTTAACAGGCGGTGGTGCGTTATTACGTGATTTAGATCGTCTTTTAATGGAAGAAACAGGCATACCTGTTGTTGTTGCAGACGATCCATTAACCTGTGTTGCCAGAGGCGGTGGGCGTATTCTTGATATGCTGGATGACGATGGTTTTGATTTTTGGGCTTCTGAATAATAGGAGCCCTTTAGATGAAAATGAAGTTGGATATAAATGGATTGAATTACACAGCTTCTCCTCAACAATGAGAGGAATAGATCTACTATTCATCTCATTATTAAGAAAAATCTGTGAAATTATGCTCATTTCACTCTCAACATACTCACATCTAAAGGACTCCATTAAAAACATGCTAAATCAGGTATTCCGAGGGAGTCTGTTATTTATAATCTAGACAGAGACGATAGTAAGCAACAAGGCTACATGATTAAGTTCGTGATTCTGGCTTTAATTTCCATGGCCTTTATGACGCTGGATTACCGCAAAAACAGGCTCTTACCTATTCGCACCGGATTAACCAAGTTTCTTATTTATCCGGTTCAGTATACGGTTGATTTGCCTTACCGTTTTGCTAATTTTACTCAGGAATTTTTCTCGGATCACGACGAGCTTTCAAAAGCGAATCGTGAATTACGGGCTTTAGTTGGTGTTTATGCAGCAAGGGATCAAAAGTATCATTCAATAGCCAAAGAAAACCAGCGCTTGAGAAGTCAGTTGAGTGCAACACCCGCAGTTCGTGAAAAGTTTACCTTAACTGAAATTCTCTCAGTATCCTCCAACCCATTTAGTAAAAATGTGGTGATCAATAAAGGCACTGATGATGGTATTTTTGTCGGTCAGGTAGCTTTGGCAGGAAATAATATATATGGGCAAACCGAGAGTGTTACACCTACTTCTGCCGTAATTATGCAACTCACCGATGCGAAGCATGCGATTCATGTACGTAATGTTAGAACTGGTCAAGGAGCACTTGCTGTAGGTACCGGTAAAATCAACCGCTTAGAGCTAAAGCACGTAGAAACCAGCATGGATATTCAAACAGGTGATAAGTTTGTTAGTTCTGGTCTGGGACAGTTATTTCCACCCGATTTCCCGGTGGCGATTGTAGACGGTGTTGCCTACAACCCGGGTGATTCGTTTATGAAGGTGGATGCGATCCCATTTACGGATTTTAGTAAGACACGAGAAATACTGATGATTTGGCGTGCGGATTACTCTTCTGAATTAGAAACCAGAAATAAGGCATCCGAAGAAACAGAAGAGGCAAAGAAGTAAATCAATGGAAGAGATTACTCCTAGGTTTACTGGTGCGATTACATTGTCTGTGATTATTGCATTTGCCCTGACTATTTTACCTGTCAGTGAAGAATGGATTTTATTTAGACCAGAATGGCTTGCGTTAACCTTTATTCATTGGGGTTTAGTGTCACCCAGTAAATCCAGCTTGGTATTTGCCTGGTTTGTCGGTTTACTCATTGACTCTGTCTACGGCACAATCATGGGGCAGCACGCATTAGGTTTTACCATAGTCTTATTTCTTACCTTAAGAATGCGTTCGCGGCTATTGGTCGATAGCTATTTCCAGCAATTGTTCCTGTTATTTTTAGTGTTGGGTACTTATCTGCTAATTAATTTGTGGATTTTAGGAATTACCGGTAATACACCAGCAGGTTGGGGTTACTGGTATACCGTATTCAGTAGTTTATTGTTTTGGCCTTTATATCATTACTATATGCGCTTGTATCATGCACAGAAGAAGTCATTCTAGGGAAAAGTGCCTAGCCGAAGCGTTTCGCTGACAACGTTGGCACAAAGCATCGACGACCCGCAGGGCATTGTTTTCATTAAAATATAATTAAAACCAAGAGCTAAGCATAGATTCCAAGGTCGTTTTTAAAGAACAAAAATGAGTTATCATTCAAAAAGTAGAGAGGGTAACTTTTATTGAATCTTTTATTTGGTTACTTCTTTGTGCTTATTTCCTAACAGTAGATTTATATCATCGGTTTCAATATAACTGATTTTCTCTTTTGCTAGCCATTTCCTGGCGGTCTCGATGTCGTTAATTGTATAAACCATCCACTGCCAGGGACCTTGCCAGGAATCTGATTCAGGAAATATTTTATAAGGACAGAGCATATAATCAGGTTTCAGTTTATTAGCGATTTCCCGGTACTTAGAAAGGTATTGTTTAAATACGAGTCCTATTTTCATATCGCTGTGTTGCCTTACATATTCAAGCGCAGCCGGGCTAAAGGTAATCACGATAATATTGTCGTTGTATGGTTTGAGTTTAGATAACAGCTTTTTCATGACTGTTTCTAAACCCCAGTATTCTAAGCTCATTATTTTAACTTCGACCAGAAATGTGGCTTCAGGGAAGTTTTTTAGAAGCGCTAATATGTCATCCAGATATGAAATATATGTTGGGTAATGTTGATTTGAGAATTGACCAGGCTCATGAATGCTAAGTGTTCGTAATGTTTCATTTGTGGTTTCGAAAATCGATAGGTTTTTCCCCGACATGCGTTTGAAATCTTCGTCATGAAAAACAACGATGCTGTTGTCAGCATTCATTTGTATATCAAATTCAACGAAAAGTGCTCCAGCGACTAGTGCCGCCTCTATCGCTGCATAGGTGTTTTCCGGGTGGTTAGTATTGTCACCACGATGTGCAATTATTCTATTTCTATCCATTCTCTTATTCATGATCTACTTATAGTCAAGATTGATATTTTTTAGTCTATTTTTTTAGGGTTTGTTCACTCTCATAGCTATACAAGTTAGAATTCGCACCGACATGAATACTAAAAAGCCATACAGGGAAATCCCTTACAATTATACGTCTTTCTCAGATAAAGAGATCATTTTACGCTTACTAGGTAAGCGGGCCTGGGATATCCTGGAAAAACTTCGTGAAAGAAGAGCCACCGGTCTTTCAGCGCACATGTTGCTAGAAGTATTGGGTGATATGTGGATAGTGAAACGAAATCCCTATATTCAGGATGACTTATTAGAGAATGAGAAACGTCGATATTCATTAATCGAAACCAAGCGATCACGGCTAAAACGAATTAGAGATAGAGCAAAAGGCAATGAGCTAACTCTGGAACTTATCGATATAGCTGATAAAGCGGTTGACGAATTTGCTACATGGTTCTCTGACTATTTTGCTTTACGCAAACGCGCAAAACGTAAATTTCGTTCGATCACGCGCAAAGACAATATCCAGTTCGATGGGTTGGCGCGCGTATCTCATGTTACCGACGCTACTGACTGGCGTGTTGAATACCCATTTGTGGTGTTGACGCCGGATACCGAAGAAGAAATTGCACTATTAGTTCAAACCAGCATCAAACTAGGCTTAACTGTTATTCCTCGTGGTGGTGGAACAGGTTATACCGGTGGTGCGATTCCCCTTGATTCGATGAGCGCTGTAATCAATACAGAAAAACTCGAGTTACTGGGCGAAGTGCAAAGACGTAAAGACTTGCCAGGGGTGGATAGTGAAGTTGCAGTGGTTAGAGCCGATGCCGGAGTTGTAACTCGACGGGTATCTGATCTGGCAGCAGATTCAGGCTTGGTTTTCGCTGTTGATCCTACGTCACAGGACGCCTCTACCATTGGTGGTAATGTCTCCATGAATGCGGGTGGAAAAAAAGCCGTTATGTGGGGAACTGCTTTGGATAACTTATTCTCATGGAGAATGGTAACCCCCGATGCAGAATGGCTTGAGGTCGAACGACTTAATCATAATCTGGGTAAAATTCACGACCAGAAAGAAGTGAGTTTTCGTATAACCCGATTCGAGCAGGACGCTAAAACCCAAAAAGGTGATGTTGAAATTCTTACGTTACCGGGGCAATTCTTTCGTAAAGTGGGTTTGGGTAAAGACGTAACCAATAAATTCCTGGGAGGATTACCGGGAATTCAAAAAGAAGGTTGTGATGGTCTAATTACGTCTGCAGAATTTATACTTCATCGTATGCCTAATCATACACGAACCGTGTGTATGGAATTTTATGGCACAGATTTACAAGAAGCCGTTCCAGCCATTGTCGAAGTTAAAGACTATCTGGATGACAATCAGCACGTAATGCTCGCAGGTTTGGAGCATTTAGATGAGCGTTATGTAAAAGCGGTTAAATATACGCCAAAAGCCGCCCGTGGTTCATTCCCGAAAATGGTGTTGATCGCTGATATTGTGGGTGATGATGAACAGCAAGTAGCTAAATCAGCTTCGCGTATTGTGGAATTGGCTAATGCGAGAAATGCCGAAGGCTTTGTCGCGGTAAGTCCTGAGGCGCGTAAACAATTTTGGGCGGATCGCGCTCGTACCGCAGCCATTGCTGCACATACCAATGCATTTAAGATCAATGAAGACGTTGTAATACCGCTTAATAATCTTGATAAATACAGCGAGGGAATTGAGCGCATCAATGTGCATCAGTCGATTACTAATAAGATTGAGCTGATTGATACTGCTTTAGAAATTTTTACTGAAGATAATCCTGATTTAGATAAAAAACTACGCAAGAGTTTAAATAACTCTGACAATGAAGATAGCAACGATAACAAGGCAATTCTTCAAGCTAAAAAAGATCTCGCGATTAATCATTTAACCAGCGTACGTAAACGCTGGAAGGCTATTCTGGATTTGGCGGATGAGAATGCCAAAGCGCATCCTGAATTACTTTCTGTGCAAGCACAAAAGATGTGTCACGATAACGACAAGATAATAAATCTGTTGTTAAGACGAGATCTTCGCATCTCATATAAACGAGAAATCAAAAAGCCTCTTGATGATATTTTTGTGGGCCAGGATTTAGAACCATTGCGTGCTGAGGTGCATAAAGTACACCAGCAAGTGTTGTCAAAGCGTTTGTTTGTTGCATTGCACATGCATGCAGGTGATGGCAATGTGCATACCAATATCCCAGTTAACTCGAACGACTACGAAATGATGCAGGAAGCGGATCGAATTGTAGACGCAGGTTATGAAGTTGGCACGAATCGCTGGGTGGTGTTATTTCGGGTGAACATGGTATTGGCATTACAAAAATGCATTATTTACCTGATGCGGATCATTAATGACTTTGCTGATTATAAACAAGAGGTTGACCCCAATGGTCACTTTAATCCCGGTAAATTAATGCCAGGTTCTGGTTTGCAGGATGCCTACACACCTTCATTGCGTTTGGTTGAACAGGGAAGCCTATTGCTGGAGCATAGTGAGCTTGGCGAAGTTAAATGACGATATCAAAGATTGTTTACGTTGCGGTAAGTGTAAGCCGGTTTGTAATACTCATGTACCGCGCGCAAATTTGTTATATTCACCGCGTAATAAAATTCTTGCGACAGGTTTGATCTCGAAGCATTTTTATACGAAGAACAAACTCGACGCGGTATTTCCATTCGTCATTTTGAAGAAATGAATGACGTCGCCGATCACTGCACGATTTGTCATAAGTGTTTAAGTCCTTGTCCGGTCAATATTGATTTTGGTGATGTCACCGTCCGCATGCGCCATATATTGCGGGAACGTAAGCAAAAGAAAACCAGTATCGTGACATGGGCTTCAATGGCGTTTCTTAACGTTAAAGACCCCACAACCATCAAGTTGATGCGTGCTGGTATGGTTCAACTCGGGTATAAATCACAGCGTTTTGGGCACACTATTTTCAAGCGATTAGGGTTGCTAAAATCAAGCCAAAGACCGTCAGGAACGACAGGTAATGCGGGCTTGACTGAACACGTCATTCAATTTGTAAAAAAACCCATGCCGGCGCATATACCGATGCGCACAACACGTGCTGTTTTAGGGCTGGAAGATGAAAAAGTGGTGCCAATTATTCGTAACCCGGCGTTGAGCGAAGCCGAACGCGGTGACTCTGTTTTTTATTTTCCGGGTTGTGGCTCCGAACGTTTATTTTCACAGATTGGCATGGCAACCGCGCGTTGTTTGGCCAGTTTGATTTTTGAGAGCTTATCTGTTTTGGTAAGCACCAAAATACTGGGGATCGCGTAGTGCTCAAGCCATTCGATCAGATTATGCTCTTCCTCCCGCGGCGTGCGCCGAATATCCAGGATCACAACCACACCTTTTAACGTGTTGCGCCCGGACAGGTAGGTCTCGATCATGGGGCCCCATTTTTTTCTAACCGATGCCGGAACTTTGGCATAACCGTAGCCGGGCAGATCGACAAATGTAATATAATCATTGATGTCAAAGAAATTAACCAGCTGGGTTCGGCCGGGCGTGGAACTGGTCTTTACCAGACGCTTACGGTTGACAAGAACGTTTATCAGGCTGGATTTGCCCACATTGGAGCGTCCGGCAAAGGCAATTTCCGGCAACCCCTCAGTCGGGTATTGAGAAGGCTTGGTGGCACTGGTGACAAATTCGGCTGACGTTATCTTCATTATTGTAGGACCTGGGCATCAATCATTGGTTCCGTTACCCTCTATGTTAATGCTCCGTATCGAAATGCATGGCGCAAAGGGCATAGAGCAGAGCAAATGATGGTAAACGGCTTCCCGGTATTCAGATCGTCGCTATGCACCATGCCCTATGCGCTATGCCGAAATCAGATATTCGTGAAGATTGATAATAGATTCCGAACTATTTAGCACGCTCCTCGAGGTAGTTTTC
>CAWEEB010000049.1:0-32168 GCA_963807855.1 uncultured Gammaproteobacteria bacterium
AGAACCCTTAGGTCACCCCCCTACTTTTGGGTACTTTTATGTTTATTCTTATAAATCTAGATTGTCTATGCTAGAAACCAATATTTAGTGATTACTACCAAATTTGAGACTGTGGAGAATATTCTTTTATTTGCGGGACTTTGCAAGCTTGGCGAAAAGTTATTGAGTTTGAAGGTTCAATGATAGGTCGAACCGCAATGATCACAGCGGTACCCTTCTTTAAAGGGTTTTATGTGTGTGGAATTACAGTTTGAGCAACGTGTCTGGTAAAGCTTGGAGCTATCTTTGTTCGTGCTTTTATTACCAGGTGCTTTTCTGCTCTTGCGAAAGAATACCAGATAGGGAACTGCAAAAATTGCAGTGATCATGAATAATCCCAGAATAGCGCTGAGATTTCCGATATCTCCCCCAAAGAAGTAATCAAAAATTGCTAGAATTGCAAAAAATAGAAAAATAAGAGCAAGACTTAACAGTATTTTTTTAATAAAACTATACAGTATGGTTCTCATAGATTATTTCTAATAGTTTGCAAAAAAGTACTTAAAAGTATGGGGGGTGGCCTTGAAATATAACTGCCTAGAAGCCTTCTGCTTCTAATGACAAATACACTTGAAATGCATTGCGACGATTTGCTGCTTCAAAAGCGGGCAAATTTTCGTATTTTGACCAATCCACTTCTTTATACGCTTCATCAAAATCAAGCATTTCTTCGATTGCTTCACCCATCTTTTTTCGCATAAAGGCTAAATATTCGCGAGTCAGGGTGATTGCTTGTTGAGGATTTTCTGCTGCCGGTCCATGACCTGGAACCACTGCTGTTACTTGATTCGTTTCCATATTCTGCAAGGTCTCTAACCAGTGTTTGGTGTTGTTACCAATAAAAGGTACGCGACCTTCGAAAAGGATATCACCGGTATATAGCACGCGATCATTTTCTACAAATAGGGTTAAATCAGCATCTGAATGGGCTTTGCCAATGACATTGATGGTGAAATTAACATTGCCTACGGTAAATTTTTCTGTGGCATCTAAAATGGTATCGGGCTTTACGATAAAGGTGTTTTCATTCACCCAGGGATCGAGTGAGAATTGTCTTTCTTCGAGTCGACTGCTGGCGACTTCTGAATCGATGTACTCATAGATACCATCAGGGGCGATGATCTCAGCGCCCAGTTCTTTAAAAACCTGTAAACCATATATATGGTCTGCGTGGTAGTGGCTGACTACAACTTTGACGATGGGTTTATCGGTTTTCTCTCTAATTTTTTTTAGCAGCTTATT
This sequence comes from uncultured Gammaproteobacteria bacterium, assembly GCA_963807855.1. Classification (GTDB taxonomy): domain Bacteria; phylum Pseudomonadota; class Gammaproteobacteria; order Thiotrichales; family Thiotrichaceae; genus Cocleimonas. The sequence continues at coordinate 1,282 of CAWEEB010000049.1, forward strand.
GGCTAAAGAGGGGGTTCCTAAAGCATCGAATATCACTACGCCAGTATCCGTGATAATTACACCGGCATTCGAGATGAAACCGGCATTATCAGTTGCTATACCTGCTTGACCTTGGACGTAATAACTGTGCTCACCGACTTTAACTAACTCCATATTTACATCTACATCAGCGTATTTAGGTTTTTCAATTGCAGTTGTAGAAGCAGCTGTAAGTGTCGCTGCATTGGCATCACTCACGGGCATAAATTTGGTTTTACAATAACTACCAATGACCACGCTACTAATAACCATTGCGGCAAATAGGTAGAAAACTGAACGTGAGTTTTTTAATTTCATGTTTGGTCCTGTATTTAGTTTTTACTTACTCATTGTAAATTCGAGTAAGTGGCGTTCTCCATCAACAAAGGGAACTGTCATTGAATGTGATTGGGTCAATGTATACTGCTTGGGAATATACTGCAATTCGCCTTCCGGGTATTGCCCCTTCATCGCATATAGGGTTCCATTTGAAGCCAATTGTGCCGATGAGCCTTCGAGAAAGTCATACACAGAGGCAAATGCTCGACTAATAATCGCATCGTATTTGACGTTATATTGCCAGTTTTCAATGCGTGTTTGAGCTACTTTGGCATTTTTTAAGCCGAGCTCAATAATGGCTTGCTGGATAAAGCGGGTTTTTTTACCATTGGTATCGACCGCCATAAATTCACGATCAGGCTGCATAATCGCCAGCGGAATTGTGGGCAAACCTGCACCACTACCAACGTCCAAACAGTTATCACCTTTGATAAAATCAGCAACTACGAGGCTATCGAAGATATGCAGCGGAATCATATCCTGAATCTCACGAACTGCTGTGAGGTTGTAGGTTTTATTCCAGCGATTTAGTAACTCAACGTATTGTTTTAGCTGGGATAATTGTTCTTCAGTAGGATGGCAATCTAGTTGTTCCAGGCCTTGTTGCCAAAGTTGATCATGCGACACGTATATGAACTTCCTTTTAACTAGCTTGCTGGTAACGGTGTTTCTTCAAATGCACCATCAAAATAGAAATCGTCGCTGGAGTAATACCAGGGATACGCGAAGCTTGTCCAATCGTTGTAGGCTTTTGATCTTGTAGCTTTTGGAGTGCCTCGTTAGAAAGGCCGCCTTTGATCGTTGCATAATCAAAATCATCCGGCAGAACCGTTTCTTCATGATTCTTTTGCTTATCAATTTCTAACTGTTGGCGATCGATGTAACCGGCGTATTTAAACTGTACTTCGACCTGTTCCGCAACTTTAGGGTCTTCAACGGCTGGACCAAACTTGTCGATAGACATCAAGTCAGCATAGCTAACGTTCGGGCGTCTTAACAATTCGTTTAGGCGGTACTCTCGGCTTAAAGAACCTTTAAAAATGCGATCGTTTTGCTCTGCGTTGGCATCAGCAGGATGCATTACGGTGTCGCGTAAACGTTGCATTTCAACTTCAACCTGCTCGCGTTTGATATTGAACGCACGCCAACGTTCTTCGTCAACCAAGCCAAGCTTGTAACCGACTTCAGTTAACCGTAAATCTGCATTATCTTCGCGTAATAACAAGCGATGCTCAGCACGGCTGGTGAACATACGGTAAGGCTCTTGCGTGCCGTGGGTGATTAAATCATCAACCATTACGCCGATATACGCTTCACTACGTTTTGGGAACCATGAATCTTTGCCCTGAACTTGAAGTGCTGCATTAGTCGCTGCTAGCAAACCCTGTGCGCCAGCTTCTTCATAGCCGGTTGTGCCATTAATTTGACCTGCAAAAAACAGTCCATCAATAAACTTGGTTTCAAGCGTTGGTTTAAGGTCACGCGGATCAAAGAAATCGTATTCAATCGCATAACCAGGTCTGGTGATATGTGCGTTTTCAAAACCTTCGATAGAGCGAATAAATTCAAACTGCACATCAAACGGCATGCTGGTTGAAATGCCGTTAGGATAGATTTCGTAAGTATTTAAACCTTCAGGCTCGATAAATATCTGATGACTGTCTTTATCTGCAAAGCGCACGATCTTGTCTTCAATAGAAGGACAATAACGAGGCCCTACACCATCTATTACACCCGAATACAGCGGTGAACGATCTAGGCTAGCACGAATAATGTCGTGCGTACGCGAATTGGTATAAGTGATGTGACAAGAAATTTGCTCAGGATGATCTTCCTTCTTTCCCATGTATGAAAAGGTAGGAATAGGGGTGTCGCCAGGCTGTTCTTGTAATTTGCTGTAATCGATACTGCGCGAGTCAATACGCGCAGGTGTTCCGGTTTTTAAACGATCGACTCTAAATGGCATTTCACGTAAACGATCTGCCAAGGCAATCGACGGTGGATCACCCATGCGACCGCCAGAATGATTTTCCATGCCGATATGAATCTTGCCACCTAAGAAAGTACCAACAGTCAGTACAACGGCTTTGGCTTTGAATTTAAGCCCCATTTCGGTACTAACACCGACCACTCGATCATTCTCGATAATTAAGTCGTTAACGCCTTGCATAAATATTTGCAGATTTTCTTCTGCTTCGACCATTTCACGAATCGCGGCCTTATACAAAGAACGATCGGCTTGAGCTCGTGTTGCGCGAACTGCTGGGCCTTTGCTGGCATTTAGCGTGCGAAACTGGATGCCACCTTTATCAGCAGCGTGTGCCATTGCGCCACCAAGTGCATCGATTTCTTTTACGATATGTCCTTTACCGATACCGCCGATGGCTGGGTTACAACTCATCTGCCCGATGGTTTCGATATTATGGGTTAGCAATAAGGTTTTCAGCCCCATGCGCGCAGGCGCTAAAGCAGCCTCGGTACCAGCGTGACCGCCGCCGATGATAATGACATCGAATGATTCAGTGTAAAACATGATTCTGTGTAAAAGTCCGTTTAAAACGTTAGGTAACGTAAATGTTAATCAGCAGACTCATTATATAGTAAACACTCTAAATTTGAAAAATACCTTATAATGAGACTTCACATATCCACATGAAAATAACTTTCTGCATGAGCCAAATTAAAAACAAACCAATACCCACTTGGCTCATCAATAAACTGTCTGAATTTGATCCTGAAATATATCAGGTCGAATACTTCCCACAACGTTTTGAAGATAGCACTCATGACCTTTGGCGTTTGCACGCTAAACAGGGTAATTATTTTCTTAAGGTGTGTAGCAATACGGACTCGCCATTTTGGCAGATTATGCAGCAACTTTTTGGTGTTGATTTACAACGTGATATCGAGCACTTTAACAAAACATATAGACATATTTCATCGCTGACATCACTTCAAATACCTGAGTTGATTAACGCTGAAAGCTCAATCAGCAAGGTGCTTATATTTTAACTTCTGAAGTAGAGGGTTCAGTTGCCCGATAATTCGAATATCAGTATGGATATGGTCGAACAATTGGCTCAGCACATCGCAGCGCTCCATCAAGATCAACAGAATAGTTGGGGCTTAATTCATCAACCTTTATTTAAAAGTGATGAGTGGCAACAACGTCTGAGCAATACCTTGGAAAAAAGTGCCTAAAAGTGGGGGGGTGACCAAACTAAATACAATCCTTATCTGGAGTCTGCATTAGATGCTTGTAGCCACTTAAACGTAAATGAATTTGTTCCCTTGATGCCCGATTTACGCTGGGATCAATTTTTAATCAAAAATGACAATCCGAAATTGGCCTTGTTAGATTTAGATGCGTTTGTTTTTGCTCCGCGTGAACTTGATTTTATATTGTTGGAGTTTCTACTGGATCAACAACAAATTCAGTGTTTTACCGAGGTATATTCTAAGTATCATGCTATCCCTGATCTAGAATATGCTCGTCCTGCTTATCGTTTATTGTTGTTTTTTATGGAAGTATTGGGTGAGCAGGATATTGATAAATGGATGATGCAACAGACAAGGTTTTAAAATAGCTGTAATTGGAAATTACGATAAAAAACCCCCTTCAGCTCTGCATAAATTCTATTTACGTTTTCAAAAAAACAAAAACGTAATATCATTCCGCGAAGCATAAATTCTATTTACGTTTTCAAAAAACAAAAACGTAATATCATTCAAAGTTGGGGGTGAATTAAATTATATGAATTGATCTATAATTGCCTGATTTTCATCACGTTCTCTGCTGTACTTTTTTAAAAGTATCTTTTGGTTCCTTTAACCGATGTCAATTGATGTCGAATGAAAAATTAAGTAGAGAGCTTATTTCTCTGTGAGATCTGCTACCATAATTTCTTCAAGACCAAGTCCAGTTAGACCATTAATGGTGCGCCATAAATAATACAAAATTGCCATCATCATCAACATAGATGGAATCGCAATCATCGGATAGCTGTATAAAGTTAACTGACCAAGTTCTTCGTTGAAAGCGGTACTTCCGGAAGGACTTGTTACAATCCATTTGGCGAGTATGAAATTCATAATTGCTGAGAATACAAAGGTTCCCGCAAAAAGGTAGTTAGCTTTCATCAATCGATTGTCAAACGCTGAAGTGCTGTTACGTTCTTCGAGGTGTTTTTCGATTTTCTCAACATTCATTATTTTGGGGTTGAAAAGCAGAGTCTTTACTAAGGGATAGCGCGTAAATGTGGAGGCTAAAACAGCAATACCAATTATGCTAGGAACAGCAGCTTCTTTAATGGCTAGCCATTTGGTATCGAGTTCAAATAGACCAATACCTCCTGTAAGTAGGACACTAACTAAGCCCAGCAAAGCGATAAAATTAAATTTTCTGTATTTTACTAATTCAAAAATACCCCAGCCTAGAGGGAAGGCTAATGCAAGGATGAGGGCATTAGTTGCACCCAAGTCATTTTCACCACTGAATTTCATCAGAATAATAGAGGGTAAAATGATGCTGACCAGAAGGTCAATTAGGGGACGAGGCTTATGCTCGGGTGTTTTGTTCATATTGGTTTCTTCAAATTAGTTTGATAATTATCCCTATTATATAAAAATAAGGAATAGAAAGAACAGTACATCTATTTATTATGGGTATAAAAACGGAAATTAACAGTTGGATTTTGATTTTCTATTATTCAATGAATACTAGAAAAAGTGCCCTAGCTCTGCATAAATTCTATTTACGTTTTTTAAACAACAAAAACGAGCCGAACGAAGTGAGACAACAACTTTGTTTTTTTAAAGTTGATCCGAAGGAAAGGCGAAGCCGCATAAATATCATTCCGCGAAGCATAAGTTCTTTTATGTCATTTCAAAAAACGAAATGAAAAATCACTTAAAAGTAGGGGGGTGTCTTAAATAAACGGGTTATCTGTATTTCTAGACGTAACTAAATCAGTTTCACTCAGAGACTTCTTAAATGACTCTCGCCATTCCCTATAACCATAAACCGCTAGTACTAGATAAACGCCAAACATAATTATCGTTACGTAGTAACCCGTTTGCCAATACAAGTAGATCGCAGCGGCATCAATGACTAACCAGTAGAGCCAGTTTTCCAGTACCTTGCGCGCCATCAAAAAAGTATTGATCACCGAGAAAATCATCACACTGGCATCCAGATAGGGCAGTCGGGTTTCTGTGTAGGTTGTCAGGTAATAGCCAATACCCGCGCTGAGAGCGCTGGCAATTACAATATAAGCAAGATGCTTTGGCCATGACCAACTGCTAACGTGAAGTACTTCATCGTTATTGCTGTGGCGATTCCACAGCATAAAGCCGTAGATTGCCATCCCCATATAATAGAAATTAAGGATTGCCTGCATCGGCAACTGGCCTTCCCAGAACAAAATGGTGTAAATGAGTGTGCTGATAAACGCCGCTGGCCAGCACCAGATTGATTCTTTTGCCGCCAGAATTACATAGGCTATGCCTAGAATGGTGGCAATAACTTCCCATCCGGATAATGCCAGGAAGGCTTCTACGATTGCGTTTGATGTCATTGTGCTTTGCTACTCAACTACTCAACTACCAGTCAACTTCGACATCGGCGCGATTGTTGCCGATGAATTTCATTACCATCGCAGAATGTGGCATAGCTTCGAATACCGCTTTCATTTCCGAATTGATTAATGCCATGACTTCATCATAGTCACCATAAATCTGGGTGCTGAGTTGATTCTTTTTTACGGTGATATTAGGGTTTGTTTCCAGGCCTTTGATAAACGCCAGGATTGGCTTGGTGTAATCTTCTTTAAGGGGATAAAGACTTATATCGACTGAAATTTCCATAATGTTTTCTCTTTGTTTATTCTTTATTTATTTAGGATAGATTTTAATTTAAAAATCTAATGAAACCGATAAACCAATAGTACGTGGCTCGCCTTTTTGTGTGTAAGTTTCTGTGATGTAGCCATTACCTGGATTATTACCGAAACTACCAAAGCCCCTGACATCATAGTCTTTATCCATTAGATTTCTACCCCAAAGCGTAGTAGTCCAATCTCCTCGCTTATAACTCAGGTTGGCATTTACCAGGTTATATGAGGCAGCTTTGGCATTATGACGATCTGAGAAGTAGAAGCTATCTTTGCCTTCTAAGGTAACCCCAGCAGTTAGTTGTGGTGAGACTGCGTATTCAGCGCCTAATGAATATTGGTAGTTAGGTGCTTGTGCTTGATCTCGCTTGCTTGAACCCGTGTCAGTATTTTGTGAAAACTGTGTTTCTAACAAACCTAATGAAGATTTTATCCGCCATTTATCCGACAGTTTCCAGTCAAGTTCGGCTTCCAGTCCGTAGTTGTAACCTTTTCCTGAATTATCAATGTAGTCAGTAAAACTTGAACTGCCATCATCACGAGCTTCTACATAAGATTTTTTGGTCTGGAGGTCTTTACGTTTCGCGTAAAATATCGAGGTACGAGTTTTTAGTTTGTCATCGAAGAAAGATGAGTTTAGGCCCACTTCGAAATTCCATAAAAATTCGGTATCAAATTGAATATCATCGTTGGAAGGTAATGGACGCTCAGGGTTTACACCGCCGGCCTTATAACCGCGCGAAATACTGGTGCTGGCTAAGTGTTGATCATTAATCTCATATTCTAAGCCAAGCTTTCCACCATACAAAAGCTCATCAGTCGTTATATTGATATTCTCTGAATCGTTAAAATCTGCATCCCATTGTTCTAGTCGCAGCCCTGTTATCACTGTCAGCTTATCGTTAACTTCGGTATCGAGTTGACCATATAGCGCGGTGTTGTTGGTGTTATATTGGCTAAAGTAATCTTCAGCCAAATACGTGTATTTTCGTTGTAAGTCTTCTTTCTTGTTCGAATGATATAAGCCAACTACCCAGTCAGTTTTGTCATTAAAGATTCGCCCTTCTTCGTTTGAAAGCAGCCGTGCCTCCAGGCTGGTGTTTTTTCGGTTGCGTAGATATTGATCAAAGGAGCTATAAGGGAAAAGGCTATCATCAAATTGGCCGACAAAGCTCCAGTCTTCATCATAGCTGTATTCAAGATCTGAATCGGAAAAGGAAGCGCTGGTTTCCATGGAAATGGCTGAATTAATATCCCATAGCGTTTCAACCGAAAACGCATTGGTTTTTTGTTTATCCCTACCTGGTTCATCACTTTCAGTGGTGAAGTCATTATCGAAGTTGAAGGCATCATAGCCATTGTCGATATCCAGATGTAAGTATCGTAAATCAACCGATAAATCATCACTCGCCAACCATTTGAGGTGTCCGCGTGCAGTCAATTCGTCGCGCTCACCGGTGTCATCTCGATTGAGAAAAGTGTTGTTAATATATCCGTCAGATTTATTGCTATGAAGCGAGAAGCGACCCAATAGTTTATCTTTTATTAATGGCCCTCCAAATGCGATACCGAGGCTTTTAGTATCAAAATTACCCAATGTTGCTTCTATTTTTCCTTCACGCTCATTGCTTGGCTCAGTGGTTTTCATATTGATAATGCCAGCGAGTGCGTTAGCACCATATTTGGTACCTTGAGGACCACGAATGACTTCGATCTGATCAACATCAAACATAGTCGCTGAGGATCCACTGCGGCTGAAATCAATACCATCTACAAATAAACCAACCGATGGGTTTATGGGAGAGACAAATTGTGCGCGTTCACCAATGCCTCGAATCTGAAAATAACGAGATCGTGACGCACCGCTGGCCATGTTCACATTGGGGGCGATATTTAACGTATCTTCGATATGCTGAGCACCACGCTTGGTTACTTCTTCTTCGGTTACTACTGATATGCTCGCCGTGCTGTCTTCTAAGGTTGTCGGGCGAAAGTCAGCAGTAACCGTAACCTCTTCGAGTACACTTTCATCCTGAGTATCTTCGGCATTTGCGCTCGTAGTTGTCAATATAGTTGTAAATACAGGCGCAAGAATAAGTATTGAGACATAAATACTAGACGTTGCAAATGAAATACTCTTTGCAAATAACAAGCTTGCTGGCTGAGAATGGGTTTGAGATCGCATGTTTTACTCCAAAATAACTTGGGATAGGGAACATGCTAATACGATTAGTTAGGATAACTTTGGATAACTAAGACATCGTGAAAACATTGCCCATCCCTACGCTGGTATTATCCAGATCAGGTTCTTAGGGTTTTCCTCACGGAATCTCAGGTTGTGTTTCTTGAGCTGTGCAAACTATATTAAAGTGTTAACTAAAATCAAGTACTAAAAAATTACAGCTGCGAAGAGAACAACCACCCCCAGGCTTTGGTGGATGGTATCTTAGAGACTGGTAGCAGTGCAAGATTTAACTAACGATTTAGTAGCATACTTAGTAACAAAGATAGTAATAATCTTAGAAATAAGTAGACGGGTGAAAAGTAGAAAAAATGACACCCCCCTACTTTTAGGGCTTTTTTCATAAAAACCCCCTAAAAGTAGGGGGGTGTCACAAAATTCAGATTCTATATCGAATTAGTTATTCTGTGTCTCAACTTGAGCGGTGGACTCAGTAGAGTTTTGAGTAATAAACTTCTCTAAAGAAGAAACTGCAACAATACCTGGTTGGGCTGCTACTAATTTCCCTTCTGGATCAAAAAGGATAAACGTTGGAGTCCCTCGCAGTGATTCACCAATGCTTTGCTCCATCCAGATATTCATTTCTACATAGTTGGTCACTATGTTGGGGAATTTAATATCGTATTCAGCGATAAAATCTTCAGCATCTTCGATGCCTCTTAAGCCATCAAGGGTTATCCCAAGAATACGTGCATTTTTAAGTTTACCGTCAAATTTGACCATTTCTGGCATATGCATGCGACAAGCAGAACAACTTGATTCCCAAATTTCAACTATGGTCCACTTATCTTTACCGATATGGTTGTTGATTGAATCCTGTCTTACCATTCATGTCGGTGAATGCAAACGCATTGCTACCAATGATAAGTAAGCCCAACAAGATGCTCTTGAATGCCGTTTTGTATGTTGCCCCAAATATTTTATTTGCTAATGAAAGTCGTATCACAGACAATTTCCTCGTTTTTTATAAATTAAAGATGATTCGTGAATTAGATGGCTATATTAGACAACAGTTCAAAAATATCCAGTGTGCTATTTGATCTGGATGGAACATTACTAGATACCGCTCCAGATATGACTAATGCGCTAAACCTTCTTCTAGCAGAAGAGGATAAAGCACCTCTAACTACTGAGTTCTGTAGAGATTTCGTCTCGCATGGTTCGGTTGCGATGATCACTCTAGGTTTTGGCGAACAACAAGGTCCAGATGAATTTGAACGTCGTCGTCTCCGTTTCCTGCATTTATACGAGAGAAATCTGTGTTTGGATACAAAACTTTTCGAAGGTATGGATGAAGTGTTGCATTTTCTCGAAGAAAACTACATTCGGTGGGGTATTGTAACGAATAAACCCGCTTTCCTGACTAATCCACTATTAGAACAATTACAATTATCGAAAAGGGCATGTAGCGTAATATCAGGTGATACTATACCTGAAAGAAAGCCTAATCCTGCGCCATTATACCTCGCTGCCAGTCAATGCGGAAGCTTGGCAACCGAATGTATCTACGTCGGAGATGCTGAACGTGATATCGAAGCGGGTAATCGCGCTAATATGCAGACCTTGATTGCAAGTTATGGCTATATCGATGATTCACAAAAGCCTATTGAATGGGGTGCGAATGGTGTGATTGAATATCCAGATGAAATTTTAACCTGGATCGATTGACGGCTCTTTACATGATATTTTTTAAAATTCGAATTAATATCTTAACTTCAATTAATTAATGATTTAAACAGTGTAATTTATTGATATTTATACGTTATTTTTCTTTTTAGATGCCAGTATCTTAGTGATTTTCCTAAAAATATAATGACTAATATTTGAGCAAATTGTCACAGCGTGTCATTATAGCGCCCAGTCAAATGCTTTGATCCCGGGGGAAGGGCAAACAATGAATATTGGTAAAAGCAGTGCCAAGAGCACTTTATTTCAAGTTGTTGTTTTTTTAATAGCTTTCGCGCTGTTAATTCTCTATTACAAAGACAATATTGTTGGGCTTTACGCGTCAGGTCAGATTAGTCAGATCGGCTTGATTATCAATGGCATTATTTTTGTTTTGTTCTTTGTCGGCATGTTAAGAATTGTTCTGGTGCTTTTCCGCTATATAAATGAGCAGAGAGTTCTTTTGCAACTTACTGAATACTTAAAAGAAAATGCAAATAAACCGACAGCTAGACTACAACAGAATTCTTTGGCGGTAAGCCGTTATAAAGCTATTCGTTGGTTGGCAAAGCAGGGTTCCCCAATTAATCAGGAAGCCTTGGCAGCCAGTTGTAATGCCCAGGAAAATACTCGCCTAACCTTAATCCGATTTGTACACAGTACTCTGATACTTGCCGGTGTTTTTGGTACGGTTGTTTCCCTATCAATGGCTTTGATTGGTGCGGCAGGCTTACTCAATTCACCCCAAGGTGTTGCGGAAATGGGCACTATAATTAGTGGCATGTCGTCAGCGCTTAGTTCCACCATTACAGCGATTGTATGCTTCTTCATCTTTGCTTATTTCTATCTGCGCCTAAACGATGCCCGTATTCAACTGTTAACGCATATTGAAGATATGACCACTATGTACTTGATTCCTAGTGTTTCTCATACCGAAGAAGGCATGATTCATAAGGTTGCCGAACTCACCAAAGCATTAAACCTTGCTGCCGAAAAACTCTTGATGGTAGAAGATAGATTTATCCATGCTGGAGACCGTTTGCAATTAGCGGTGAATGATTTGCACGGACAAGTGAATAGCGTGAGCTTAGAAGATATTAAAGATTTGATCAGAAAAGGATTCCACCTATCTGAACCGGAATATCAAACGGATAAACTTCCTGCGTCAGAAAAGGCTGCAGTAGAATTAGCGCAACAAACAGAAAGTGATATCAAAGTCGCTGATCTTAAATAGGGAATCTTAGATGAACTTCGGATACCCAGGGGCAAATACCCATCTAGAAAATCATAATGTTAGTGAAGAAGGTTTCTGGCCATCATTTACTGATATCATGATGGTCATTGTTATGGTTTTTCTACTAGTAACTGTTGCCGTGATTCTTAATAACTGGGCGCTTATTTCAGAATTAAAGACCAGCATTAATGCGCAGCAAATCGCTTCGAACCTGGCTAATAATCGACAAGAGCAAAATCAGACCCTCGAAGCAAGACTTACTTCATTAGAAAAACAGCTGGTCACTCTAAACCAGAAATATGAAGTAGAGAAAGCCAGTCTAGCTGATACCAAACAAAAGCTCAGTAGTACTTCTCAAAATTTAACCGCTAAAGCAAATTTACTCACTTCTATTGAAGGTCAGTTAAAAGCACTGAATACAAAATACGAAACTGAGAAAGCAAATTTATTAAGTACCAGTGAGAAGCTCACCGATACGGATAAACGTTTGCTAGACACAAATCAACAACTATCAAATACGAAACAGCAGTTAACTGAAAAGTCAGCCAAAATTACTGCTTTAAATGAGAAGCTAGCTGCATTAACGGCTGAAAATGAAACGACTAAAAGCACACTTACTGAAACGCAAAAAACTTTAGATGTTACTCAAACAACTCTAAGTGATACTCAACAAACTCTAAACAATACCCAAGCCAAGCTGGCAGCAAGCGAGGATCTTAATAAAGAAAAAGAGTCGATGCTGGTGGCATTAAAAGCTGACCTAGGTAAGGTAAATGAGGAAAACCAGTCACTGACAGCACAAAATACATTACAAGCAGAAAAACTAGATGTCTTAACTGCGAACAATGAATCAATAAAAAGCAGTCTTGCAGAGGCTCAGAAAAAGCTAGTATCAAGTGAAGAGGTTAATAAAGATAAAACATCCGCACTGGTTGCCCTAAAAGCGGACCTGAATGAGGAGAATAAAGAAAAACAATTACTCACGGAACAAAATAAATTACAGGCTGAAAAACTAGCAGAAAGAGATATGCTCATTAAAGCTAATGAGGCATCTATCTCAACACTGAAATCTGATTTAGAAAGTACACAGAATGAAAAACAAGCGCTTCTTAAAGTAAATACAGTGCAACAAGAACAGATTAAGGTAGCTCTGACAAAAGAGGAATCCCTAAGCTGAAAAATTGCTAAATACTGAAAATAAAATAGTAATACTGGAGAATGAAAAACAAGCGCTTGCTAAAGAAAATACAGTACAACAAGAAAAGATTAAGGTAGCTCTGACTCAAGAGAAGTCCCTCAGTGAAAAATTGCAAGATACTGAAAACAAAATAGTAATACTGGAGAATGAAAAACAAGCGCTTGCTCAAGAAAATAAAGTGCAACAAGAAAAGATTAAGATAGCTCTGACACAAGAGAGGTCCCTAAGTGAAAAATTGCAAGATATCGAAAATAAAATAGTAACACTAGAGAAAGATAAGCAGACAAAAACAGATGAGATCAAACAACTAGTAAGTGCTGCATCAGCCAGTCGGGTTGTGCTTGAGTCATTACAAACCGATCGCGGAAGTTTAGATAATAAATTTAATGCACTTGTTTCTGATCTAGAAAGTTCTAAGAAGTCATTAGAAAAGGAACGAAACACTTCTAAAAAATTAGCGCAGCAGTTATTAGCACTTCAAAATACTCTTAAAGAACAACAGCAAGCAGAAAGCCAGAAAGGTACCCTAGAGAAAACCCTTGCGCAAAAACTGGATGAAAAAGCAAAAGAATTAGCCACTCTAACGACAAGCGTTGAAGAATCACAACAATTACTGAAGAAACGAGAAGAACAAATTGCATTACTCAAAAAATCACAAGAGGATGGCTATAGCCAATTAAGAAGCTTGCAGGGTGAGTACGATACTTTAGACAGTAAGTATCAAAAACTACTACAGCCAGCGCGTTCTTCTAAAGGCAAGTATATTGCCAGTGTTACCTATAAAAAGAGGGGTGGTAAAAAGGTTATCAGGTTGAAAACTAACCCGAATGGTAGCTATAAAACAGTAACGGCTAAACAGTTAGCCAGTGGTTTAGAGGCATTAAAAAAGAAACACAAAGAGAATCTATACATCAAAGTTGTGATTCCAGAGAACAGTGGTTTGTCTTATAACGAAGCGTGGAAGTTTACCAGTAACCTGCAGAGAAAATACGATTACTACTTTCAAAAATAGACGATTTTATTAAAAGCTACTTAACGATTAATTATCCGACCAAACGGCGTATTCATTGCCGTTTTGGTCAGTAAAGTGAAAGCGTCTTCCCCCGGGAAAAGGAAAAATAGCTTTGATGACCTTTCCACCTGAGTTTTCAATTTTTTGCTGGGTTTTGTCTAAATCATTACTGTATAACACGACTAATGCGCTGCCATTTTTAGTAGATACGCAAAGATCTGATTTATAAAACCCGCCGTCAATTCCCGCATTATGAATCGCTGCATACTCTGGGCCGAAGTCTTCAAATGTCCATGCAAATGCTTCGCTGAAGAAAGCTTTAGCTTGATCAATATCCTTGGCAGGTAACTCTATATAATTAATTTTTTCGTGGTTTCTGTGGTTGCTATTATCATCGACTTTGTTATCAGTCATCTCGGTCCTCACTGATTAAAACGTTTATTATAGCTTTCAGTATAGACATAAAAACACACCCCCCCACTTTTAGCCTGTTTTAAAAAAACAGGCTAAAAGTGGGGGGTGTGTTTCAACTATTACAAGCGAATAGATTTACTGTGTCACGGTTACTTCAACTAAGGCAGAACCATTGTGTCCGTGATTATCGTGTACACCGTAATAGAATGAATCTGTGCCTGTAAAGCCTGCATCGGGAGTATAAAATACTCCGCCAGCTTGTTTGACCACTGTGCCGTGCTGTGGTGTATCGACTTGATCAAGAACCAGCGCATCTCCATCAGCATCAGTATCATTGCCCAATAGATCAATAAATACGGTAGCACCTTGTGTGGTTGTTGCGGTATCGGGCATAACGTCGGGCCAACTATCATTGCCATCATTGGGGTCTACACTTGCAACTGTGACGCCTTCGGTGCTGAGACCCCCGTGTTGATCCGAAACTGTATATATAAATGAATGACTACCGACATTGCCCTGTGGGTCATAACTTACTGTATTATCGCTATTAACAGATGCTTCGCCTAAAGCAGGCTGAGATACAGATACGATAGTCAAAGGATCACATTCTGCATCACTATCATTAGATAAAACATCAATCGTAACAACATCAAAATAATTGGTGCTAGTTGAATCTTGTATAACATCAGGAGGTGTATTTGGTGAGTGTCTTTCTGCGTCAGTACCTACAAAAACTGTGCGTGAAGCACTACTGCTATTTCCGGCCGCATCTTTAACGGTGAAGTTTTGTGTGTAACAGCCTGCAATACTGGTATTGATGTTATTAGATTCCGAAACTAAATGGCTAATATCTCCATCGACGTCGTCAACGGCAAGTGCACCTGGATCAACAAATCTACACCTAGATCAAGTAATAACGGAGTTGAACCTTTCATATTTAAGATAGGTGCAGTTACATCCGTGGTTTGATCCATAGTATTACTACTACCACCGCCACAACCCTGGATTGTTATAAATGTAAAAGAGACGAGAGCGAAGGGTAATAATTTTTGTATGTTCACTGTGTATTCCATTGGGAGAAGAAAAGCAATTGAAGTATAAACTTATAATTGTATGTAGGTATAAAGTATAAGATTAATGGTTCAAGTAACGGCCTATGAATCAAGCAAACCTTGCATCTAAAGCAGTGAAAACCTAGACTTTATGCTTTAAAAGTAAACTAGGGGAAAACATGCCTAAGGCAAATGAATTAAAACGTGGAATGATAATAGAATTTGATGGTGTTCCACATGCCGTAAAGAGCGTAGACTGTAAAAGTCCTTCTTCCCGAGGTGCTTCTACCTATTACAAAATTCGTTATAACAATTTACAAACTGGTATGAAACGTGATGAATCGCATAAAGCTGAAGATATGTTAAAAGAGGCTGATTGCCAAAGAATTAAAGTGTCATTTTCTTATCTTGATGGTGATAACTATGTATTTATGGATAACGAAGATTACTCGCAACACATGTTAAGCAAAGATGATTTGGGTGATCAAGTTGGTTATATCACTGAAGGTATGGAAGAAATTACAGCGTTATTGCTTGAGGGGAATATCATAGGAGTCGTCTTGCCTTCTACTGTTTCGCTAGAAGTAACAGAGACTGCGCCAAGGCTGAAAGGTGCGAGCGCAACGAATAGAAATAAACCGGCGACATTAAGCACAGGCATTGAAGTTCAAGTACCAGAATATCTGGAAACGGGTGAGATCATTAAAGTGAATACAGGAACGGGTAAGTTCATGTCTAGGGATAATGAATAAGAAAGCACTTTGAATTATTTTCAAATTGTCATAAAAAAAGCCACCTGAATGAATTCAAGGTGGCTTTTTTACAATACCAAGTAATCGATTATCTACCGAATAACTTACCAGCAAGGCCGATTGCGCCGCTGATTCCACCGATTGAGTCAAGTAGTGAGCCGCCGCTACTTGCCTGATCCATCATCTGTGGCATAGCATCACGTAAACCGCCAACAGCTTCTGTCTCACTCATGCCCAGGCGTGAAGCAAATTCAGAGATTTTGTCAGCACCAAAAAGATCAGTAACCTGATTATCATCCATATCCTGATTTTCACCATCACCCAGGAAAGAAGCAGCCATATCCGCCATCCCACCACTTTGCATTTTTCCAAGTAAAGAGCCAAGGTCTAATCCACCTTCTTCGCTATCACCGGTAAGTCCAGATAGTGCAGAAGTTAATGACCCGAGGTCAAGTCCGCTGCCAGCTTCTCCACTACGTTGGCTATTCATAAATGCCGAAGCACCCATTTTTAAAAGATCGCCCATATCCATAATATTTTCCTCAGTTGATTCTCGTTTCAGATGCCTGTGTGTAGGTATCTGAAACGTAAAAGTTCAAGAAACGCAATTAATTAGTCTCTTGGAATTCGAATCATCTGACCAGGAAAAATCAAGTCAGGGTCTTTGATTACTTCTTTATTAGCTTCGAATATTTTGTGGTATTCATTTCCATCACCATACATTGCAGAAGCAATTTTCCACAAGCTATCGCCTTTCTGGATTTCGTAATATTCAACTTCGATCGTTTGTGCTGGAGCAACTACATCATCAGCGCGAACTTCTTCGATGCCTAAGGCATTGCCCGCCATCAGTATGACTTTTTCCAAAGCGCTGGGGTCGTCGGTTTCACCTTTAATTGTGGCTACACCGTCTTTAACTTCGACTTCTAGATTGCTGATACCAGGATTATCTTCTTCGATATGTTTTTTTAGTTTTTCTGGTGCTTCTTCTTCGCTGCCAAAAATTTTCTTACCAATATTCTTGGCAAAGCTTAATAGACCCATTGTAAATCTCCTTTGATTTAAGTTATTTGTAAACCTTGATAATAATCTAAGTTATAAAGATTTACACAACTATCATAGGGTTATATAGACAGATTACAAGGTGATTTGCAGAAATGGCCATGGGGTTTATTTAAGGAGGTTTTGTCTAAAAAATATTGTTCCGCGAAGCATAAATTCTACTTACATTTTCAAAAAACGAAAACGAGCCGAGTATCACCGAGACATAAGCATTGTTGTTTAATGCTTAACCGAAGGGAAGGCGTAGCCGTATAAATATCATTCCGCAAAGCATAAATTCTATTTACTTTTTCAGAAAACGAAAAAGTAATATCATTCAAAGTAGGGGGGAGGTGATGTAATTAAAGAAACGACCCAAACTTCACGAACCTCTTGTGCCAATAGGCATTATCCATTGAAGCTACAGTCACTCGCTTTCCACTTGAAGGGGCATGTACGAATTTTCTATTACCGATATACACTCCAACATGATTTGATTTGGCTCCTGTTTTGAAAAATAACATATCACCTGGTTGTATTTGTTGATATGCAATAGTGCGGCTACGGTCACGCTGGTTTGCGGTTGTTCTAGGTATATTCATTCCCAAGGCGTTTTTGTGTACATAACTCATTAAACCACTGCAATCGAAGCCTTTTTGTGGTGAGTCACCCCCCCACTTATAGGGTATTCCTATTGTGCTGGTTGCTATTTGCACCATTCTGTGACGTGCAGGATGGATATCGTAAACAGCAGACTGTTGAGCCTGTTGTGTGTATTGTTGCCCATTTTGTTGGTGTTGCTGGTTGATAATGCGTATACCGTCCCTGAGAACAGGCAGTTATTAATTGCGATAAAACGATTAAGCTTACCAAAGTGCTTAATTTCTTCATTGTTATTTACTCTTATTATCATTTTACTGTGCACGTAAAATGCACAATTCAAAGGAAGAATTGGTTACCAGATATTAAGAGTACTTGATCAATGGTTACTGTATGCTGAATAAAATGAACCAAATTGATTCAAATATTGCTAACTGTTACTAATAATTGTAAAAAATCAGCGATATTTTGCTCGAATGCTAAATATGTATATCGAATTACTCTTAAACAACATTATCTCAAACAGAGTTGATTAAATTATTGTAGAATCTACAACACTAATTACAGAACTGATTTCAGAACTAACAATGCTGAAAGTAGTCATAAGCTATTAGTCATTTTCCGGGGCTTTCCTTTGTCAGACAATAAAGACAAACCATTTGATACTTTAAACCTCTCTGAGGTTTCAGATATCGTTACCGATTCCGCAGACGATGCTGTGGATGTTGAAACTACTGTGGATGTCGAAAACACCAAAATTCAAGATGATGCAGAAGCGCATTTACTGGAAGAAAAAACTGATTTAAATGAACCAGAAGTTTCCACCAAAGAAGCGTACTGTTTTTGGTGTTATCTTTAGTGTATTTAAAGGCTTATGGCGTGTATCTAGAATAGCTATTTTAATTGGTATTGTGATTGGCTCATTGCTCTCTGCAGCCTATGTATTACAACAAGATGAACTGGTACGATCACAATTTGAGGGTAAGCGCTGGGCATTACCTGCTCGAGTATTTGCCAGACCTTTGGAAATTTATGAGGGGCAGAGCCTTAAACCAGAAAATCTGCAAAAAGAACTGCAACTGCTGGGTTACAGCTATGTCACCCATTTGGTTGGCACTGGGCAATTTACCAAAGACAAAAAGGGACTTTTTTCTATTCAAACTCGTGGTTTTAAGTTTGCCCAGGATCAGGAAATATCACGCAGAATTAGTATCCAGATTAAAAAAGATAAAATCGTCAAGCTTTCCAATACAGAAAGCAACGAGCCATTGACTTTGATGCGTCTCGAACCTGTGTTGATTGGCAATTTCTATCCGCAGCATAATGAAGATCGAGTGTTAGTAAAGCTGGATGAAGTCACGCCGTTATTGGCAAAAGGTTTAGTCGCTGTTGAAGATAAGAAATTCTACGATCATTTTGGGGTGAATCCTAAATCAATTGTTCGTGCAGTTTTGGCTAATGCAGAAGCGGGTAGAAGGGTGCAGGGTGCCAGTACGCTAACACAACAGTTAGTGAAAAATTTCTTTTTAACGAGTGAAAAAAGTTATAAACGTAAGGCGCAAGAAGCGATTATGGCGATGCTGCTTGAGGTGCATTACGATAAAAAAGAAATACTAGAAGCTTATTTGAATGAAATCTATCTTGGTCAAAACGGTAAGCGTGCGATACATGGCTTTGGCCTGGCATCACAGTTTTATTTCAATAAGCCAATTACTGAGTTAAGTACCGAGCAGGTTGCACTATTAATTGGTTTAGCCAAAGGTCCTTCTGTTTATAATCCGAGATCACATCCTAAAAGCGCACTGGCACGTCGTAACCTGGTGCTTGATGTGATGGCTAGAGAAGGGGTTTTGGAAACGGATAAAGTGGCTATTCTGAAACAGAAACCGTTAGGTGTTAAAACCTTCGCTCCCCCTAGCGTTAGCCCATTTCCTTCTTATCTTGAACTGGTTCGCAAACAGCTACAAAGAGATTACAACGAAAAGGATCTAAATTCAGAAGGTCTACTGATCTTTACTTCGATGGATCCGATAGTTCAAATTACTGCGGAACAAGTGCTTCAAAAACGCATAGAACAACTCGAAAAATCCAAGCGTATGGAGAAAGATAAACTCAACGGTGCAATGGTTGTAAGCAGTGTGCAGGGAAGCGAAGTATTGGCCGTTGTTGGTGGTCGTGATGCTCGTTTTGCTGGCTATAATCGTGCATTGAGCGCTTCGCGCCAGATAGGATCACTGATTAAACCGGTAGTCTATCTTTCTGCGATTGAATCAGGTCAATATACATTGGCAAGTCCTGTTGATGCAGGTCCTGTGACGGTTCGTTTATCAAAAACCAAAACCTGGAAACCTAAAAATTACAGTGGTAAAGATCTAGGTATCGTACCTTTTGAGGAGGGGCTGGTTAAATCTTTAAATACGCCCACTGTTCGAATTGGTATTACACTAGGGCTTGAGCAGGTTATTCGTACGTTACATAATCTGGGTTTAAATCATGAAGTTCAAGAGAACCCATCGTTACTCCTAGGCGCATTGCAATTGACGCCGATGGAAGTCCAGCAGATTTATCAAACATTGGCTGCCGGCGGAAGTTATACGCCGCTAAAAGCGATTCGAAGTGTAATGAATTCATACGGTGAAACGCTTAAAAGCTATCCGCTAAAAGTCCGACAAGTTGCCAAAGAAGAATCGGTTTATTTATTAAGTTATGCAATGAATAAGGTGACAAAAGAGGGCACAGCTAGCTATTTACGTCATGCCTTACCTGCGTGGAAAAATGCTGCAGGTAAAACAGGCACTACCAACAAAAATGTGGATAGCTGGTTTGCTGGATTTACCGGACAACATGTGGTTTCTGTCTGGGTAGGTCGGGATGATAATAAACCTACGGGATTTACCGGTTCTGCAGGAGCTTTACGTGTGTGGGCCGACTTTATGAAAGAAATACCCACTAAACCGTTTAAGCCAGTTAGACCCAAAGGCATTAAATTTATGAAAGTTGATACGGTTTCTGGTTTGATTTTTAATCCATCGTGTGGGAAATCACATACAGTACCTTTCCTGGTGGGGACAGAACCGAATGAAATCAGTGAATGCGTCCCAGAAATACAGTATGAAATTAGCAGCGAGTCTGTAAATAACTACCCGGAGCACCGGTCTGGCAAGGCAATAACAGTAATGCTGCTCCGCCTCGTCAAAATAGAAATCAGACCGATCAAATGAATTTGTCTGGCGCACGCAGCCAATAAAAAATCAATTCAATGGAGCAATAAGCAAAAACAACAGGCATCCTGTTGACGATGGTCCAATTTGGAGTGGCCAGTTATAATTAGGGGCTTCTTAGATATCCTCTGATAATATAGACCTTTGGTATTCAATCTATTTAAGTACACCCCCCTACTTATAAGGTGTTTTTTATCGTCAAATGAAACAATGGAAATAAAAAAGCGGCTAAAAGTAGGGGGGTGATCCTTCTTAATATGTTAATTTATTAATTATAAACATCAGAGAAAGCATCAGAAAAATGAACACATCTCTTCAATCCCACTTTCAATTCAATTCTCGGTTAAACCTACAAATTGCTTATCAACTGAAAATTTCAGGAATTGCACTATTACTTGTGAGTGTTAGTGGCTGTTCTGTTGTTGATTCGTTTCGTTTTCCTCAACCTCAGGCTAGAAGCTTGCCTAAAATACCCGAAATAAAACGACAGGCAGTTACCAAGCCTCGCTATACCCAGCCGAAAAAAGTGACGCGTGTACAAAAATCACCAGTTAAAAGAGTGACCAAGTCTCAGAGTAGGATTATCACTAATCAGGAAAGAATTGCCGCACAAGAGCAACTTCAAAAACAAGCTCAAGAACGAGCCAAAGAAACTGCCACTGTTGATTTGGATCCATATGCGAATATTCCTGATAACAATTCACAGAACAGTGTTTCTAAGGTCGAGACAACTAAGCCTGAGATGACATCCAATACAGCTATAAATAGTTCGCCCGCGGTCAAGTCGTTAATGGTTGGCGCGCGTGCTGACCTTGCCTTGGGCAAAAATAGTTCAGCAGTCAGCAAGTTAGAAAGAGGATTGCGCATTGAGTCGCAGAATCCAGGGTTGTGGCATTTGCTATCAAAGGCAAATTACTCAGATAGCAACTATACGCAATCTATTACTATGGCTAAAAAGTCCATTCGTTATTCAAACGATGATGACCTGATCGCCCAAAACTGGGCTCTGATAAAAAAAGCAGGTGAAAAATCGGGCAATGCTAGCGCCATCAAAGAAGCACTTGATTACATCAAGTTAAATCCTTGATATGGGACTCGATGTGGATGATGAATGGAAAAAACTGCTCAGTGACGATGGTCCTTTAGCTGCAGCTATTCCAGGTTTTCAGGTGCGCGAACAGCAACAGCAAATGCTGGAGGCCGTTGGCGAGGCGATTCAAAACCATTCTGCTGCGGTTATTGAGGCGGGCACTGGCGTTGGTAAAACCTTCGCTTATCTTGTCCCTGCACTTGCATCTGGCGGACGTGTTATTGTTTCTACAGGTACCAAGACCTTACAAGACCAGCTGTTTACTAAAGATTTACCTATCGTTAAAGATTCACTTAAAACAGATACTAAAATTGCTTTATTGAAAGGGCGGGCAAATTATTTGTGTCGTTATCGTTTGGCGCGAGCTCAATCTGAAGGGAGATTTGATGATCGTCGTACAATCTCGCATTTACAGCGAATAGCCGATTGGGAAGTAATGACTTTTGCCGGGGATATTGGAGAACTCAATAGCGTCCCCAGAGATGCGGAAGTCTGGCAGCAAGTCACCTCCACAGCAGATAATTGTCTCGGTTCAGATTGTGAGGATTATGATAGCTGCTTTGTGGTTAAGGCTCGAAGAGAGGCGCAAGAAGCGGATGTCGTAGTGGTCAATCATCATTTGTTTTTTGCTGATTTGGCCTTAAAAGAAGAGGGTTTTGGAGAGTTACTGCCAAGCGCCAATGCGGTTATTCTGGATGAGGCACATCAACTCCCCGAAGTCGCTTCAACTTTTTTTAGTGAAACACTAAGTAGTCGCCAACTAATTGAATTAGGACGGGATACACTTGCTGAAGTTCTGAGTGGCGCTGCTGATATGACTGATTTGCGCGATGACTTGCGTGAGTTGGAAAAGTGCGTGTTAGATTTGCGATTGGCGATGGATAAGCCTGGTCTTCGTGAGCCGTGGTATAAAATCAAATCAAAGCCAGCGATTGAAAAAGAGATAGCTCATTTAGGTGAAATACTGGATTCATTACATAGCCAGTTAAAGGTAGCTTCCGAGCGTAGTAAAGGTCTCGAATCTTGCTATGAGCGCATTCAAATTCAGGTTGAGCGTTTGCGCAATTTAAATGATCCAAAAGCAAATACGGTGCAATGGTATGAAACCTATACGCGCTCATTCTCATTGGTTTCTACGCCATTGGATATTGCTGATACCTTTAAAAAACATCTTGAAAGCTGGCCATGTGCATGGATTTTGACTTCGGCAACGCTTGCCGTGGGTAAATCTTTTGATCACTTTACCCAACGCATTGGTATGGAATCACCAAAAGAGTTACTACTGGATAGTCCGTTTGATTATTGGCATAACTCCCTGCTTTATGCGCCACCGAATATTCCTGAACCACAAAATGTTGAATTCGTACCTGCCTTGGTTGAGGCATCGATTCCCGTGATCAAAGCCAGCGGTGGTCGAACCTTTATGCTATTTACCAGCTATCGAGCACTGAATGAAGCAGCCGATTTGCTTCGAGGTGAAATAGATTATCCGATTCTGGTTCAAGGTGATTCATCACAGGGTGATATGATCGAAAGCTTTCGTAAATTGGGTAATGCCGTATTGCTTGGAACCAGTAGCTTTTGGGAAGGAGTCGATGTCAGAGGAGAGGCCTTGAGTTGTGTGATTATTGATAAGTTACCGTTTGCATCTCCGGGGGATCCTGTTCTCGAAGCACGTATCAAAAGTATCCGTGAAGCTGGTGGTAATCCTTTCTTTGAATATCAGCTGCCGCAAGCGGTTATTGCCCTTAAACAGGGCGTAGGACGCCTTATTCGCGATGATAATGATACGGGGCTATTGATGATCTGTGATCCGACGATTACGCACTAAATCCTACGGAAATACGTTTTTAGAGAGTATGCCAAGAGTACCTAGAACGAGTAAATTAGAAGTTGTAGAAAGGTTCTTTGAACATCTAAAAACAAAAGATATCAAGAATAAAGGTAAAACTGCTGATGCCTAAAATACTCGCTATTGAGACAGCCACGGAGGCTTGTTCTGCCGCTCTCATTATCCATGAAGATAATTCAACTGATAATGAGCCAAAAGTTGTATCTCGTTTTGAACTAGCCCCTCGCGAACACACCAAGCTGATTCTGCCAATGATAGAAAAAGTGCTAAAAGTGGGGGGGTGTTCAATGCATGATATTGATGCGATTGCATTTGGTCGTGGTCCTGGTGCTTTTACCGGTTTGCGTATTGCTGCAGGTATTGCGCAAGGTTTAGCACTTTCCATTGATAAACCTGTGATTCCTGTTTCTACTTTATCTGCACTAGCACTTCAGGCAAGTCAGAAAAATTACAGTGGTGAGACTATAATTGCGGGCTTAGATGCTCGTATGGATGAAGTTTACTGGGGTGTTTTTGAGCTTAAAGAAGATAAACTAGAACTCATTGGTGAAGAGAAAGTCAGTAAAATGCAAGAGCTTGGGGAGTATATTTGCGAGTCTGCGAGTAAAGACTTTATAGGTCTCGGTTCGGCATGGGATGCTTACTCGTTAGAGAGCACGGCAAAAAAACCTGAGCAAACTATAACAATCATTAAAGATGCTTTTCCAGCAGCAGCTGAATTAGCACAGTTAGCTTTGAGTGATTATTTACTACATAAAACAGTCGCAATTGAAGACGCGCAGCCTGTATATATTCGTAATAATGTGGCACAAAAGTCGAAACAAAAATGAAATATCTGTACTACACTAACTTATAGTCCTTACCTGAATGGGTAATATCAAATTAGAGGATTATCTGAGATCATACTAGACATTAATGTTTTGAATGTTTTTTGATAATTGACAGAAAATAACTAATTTGTAATCATTCTAATTAATTAATAATTACAATAAAAGTGAACCTTTACATACCAATTTCTATCTAAGCTCTAATAACTTTTTTAATTTTAAGCACATTAAACACAAATAGAAAGCAATTAACAACTAATCAAGTTTCGTTTCTTGTTAATTTGAACACCAAATAATATATGAAAATTAGATTTTACGGAGTTAGAGGATCAATAGCGACACCTGGACCAAGCACAATTCGCTATGGTGGTAATACTGCGTGTGTATCTGTTAGATCAGATGATGGTTCTCTCTTCGTATTAGACGCAGGAACTGGAATAAAAATACTGGGCGATGAGCTAATGAAACAATCATCAAAAGATGATATACATTTGTTCTTCAGTCATTACCACTGGGACCATATTCAAGGGTTTCCATTTTTTCAACCTGCCTATCAACCAGATCAAAAAATTCACTTGCTAGCGGCACATATGCAGGATGAGCAAACGCATACAGTTTTAACACAGATGACAGATCCTCATTTTCCTGTACCCAGTGACAGGCTGGAAGCTCAAGTAGAAGTGCTTTCTGTGATCAATAACATGCTTACAATTGGTAATACTGAAGTAAAGACCAAGTCGTTAAATCATCCTGGCGGAGGTTCTGCTTATCGCCTAAATATGCCTGAAGTTAGTATGGCTTATGCTACGGATAATGAACTGTTTCCTCCAGGTGAGCCTAATACAAGTTATCAGGAGTGGGTTGATTTCTTTAAGGGTGTTGACTATTTAATTCATGATGCAATGTATTTAGATGATGAAATACAAAAAATACATGGTTGGGGTCATTCGTTAATATCCCAAACTTTACAGCTTGCAGTTGATGCAAAAGTATCTAAGCTAATATTATTCCATCATGATCCGTCGCGAACTGATGAACAGTTAGATCAAATTACTAAAAGAAAGTAAGGCATGGATGAAGTCTAAATATTCAGATTGTCAGGTCTATATGGCAAAAGAGGGTGATGAATATGCCGTTGTGGAAGGCGTAGATTCAGCTAGAGTAGCCGTTGCTTAAACAATTAATTGCTAGGGCTTTGTTCTTTAGCCTAGACTCGTATTATTAATCAAATTCACACCCCCCTACTTTGAGGGGTATTTTCTATTAAATTCTGTTTAGTTAGCAATACCTTGTTTACTAAAATGATAACGATAAGTTACGATGGTGTGATAAACAGCTTGCCATTTCTTTAGCTTGTGGATCAGTAAACCTTGTCTGTAAACGTAAACCGATGTTTTTAGAAAGAGAGGTTTTATACGCTTCTAAATCTGGTAAAAGTTCACTAGACGCTTTGTTGCGCCACTTCATTTCACTTGCATAAAGTTGTTTGGCTTCATTATAGAAACCAAGTGCTTTATTTCGAGCTTCATTGAGCGCTATTTCATCTTCAACTTTCTTGAAGGCACGTCTGGTTTTTGCAAGCTTAGACTTGATTTCTCCTGAACCTTTAACAGCATTAAACTGCCTTTCCAGTGCCTTTACATCTTCGACGATTTGGTCAGCGTTATTAGAAGTGATACTCTTTTCAAGCGAATTCAAATCACTTTCAGCGCTTGCAAGCAAGTCTTTTGAAGCAATAATCTGAGAAATCTCCTGAAGCGGTTCGTAAGCTGAATCAACAGCAGTATTGTACTGCCTGCGGGTTTTCTTCAGGGTATTGGCCAGCTCTTTATAAGCGTCATTTTCCTTGCCCCATTGCTCAGGAATTGATGCTTCTAGTGCTGCTTTTTCCTCAGTTAGTCTGCTAATTTTTATTTTAAAGTTTTCTATTTCAGGATTGTTCTCTCTCAATTCTTCAAGCTTATATTGTGTCAATTCAATCTCATCCGATTTTTTCTTTATGTCGGATTTAAGATAACTTACTTTCTGTTGTAATGGCCTGTAGCCTACTGAAAAATCTTCCAATTTTGCTTTCTCTTGAATAATTACATTTGAGAGTTGTAAGCCTTTAAGGGCTTTTTCAGTGCTCTCTAGAAATTGAGTATTCAGTTTTTTCGGAAGATAACTCACATCAAATGATTGGGCTTTTTTGATGCTTGCTTCGATTTGCTTACCATCATTGGCATACTGTTCAAGTACGTAATCCTCAAGGCAATGCTGAAGTTTGGGATTCATCGGTGGTGGAGCTGTTTCTGACAGTAAATGAGTACGGTTTGGTAGATAATTTACTAAACTTGGGTATAAACCAACGATAACTAACCCCAGTAATTGCAAAGCAATAAAGGCAGATGCACCCTTATAAATATCTGTTGTTTTTACGATTTTATCGGCTACACCGCGTAAGTAAAACAGGGCAAAGCCGAAGGGGGGTGTTAAGAATGAGGTTTGGATATTTAAACCTATCATCACACCTAGCCAAACTGCGGTTATGTTAGCTTCTGGGTTAGCGAGCAATATAGGGGCAACTATTGGAACTACTACAACAGCAATTTCAATAAAGTCGAGAAAGAACCCTAATAAAAATATTACCAACATCACTACGATAAACTGGGTCCAGAAACCACCAGGTAATGTAGTCAGGAAATGTTTAACTAATTCTTCTCCACCAAAGCCTCGAAATGCGGATGTAAGCATTGCTGCACCAATGAGAATAACAAATACCATTGACGTCATTTTCGCAGTGTCTATCATGACACTTTTCAGTGTGTCATTAATGCTAAACGCCCTCCATGCGCTCCAGCCGATAGCTATTACTAGTATAGCAACTGCCCCTATAGCAAGCTTAATGCCAAAAAACTGTTCTGGACTGTTAATACTTCTAACATTTAAGTCATAGGTGTTGGCCAGAAAGCCAATTGCAAAAATAGCAAACAAAGCCATAAATGCGGGGATGTACATAGTAGATTTTCTGCCGGTATGTAGCCTGTAACCTGCCATCACCATGGCGCCGATCGCACCGATCGCACCAGCCTGATTTACCGTCGCCACTCCGAGAATGATTGACCCTAAAACGATGAAGATTAAAGTTAACGGTGGCACTAGAGCCAGCAGGATATTTATTATAAAACTTTTGTCATATTCACCATCGTATGGCACAGGTGGGGCTGCTTCAGGTTTTATCCATGCGTAAACAAGGATATAGAGCATATACAAACCAACCAGAATCATTCCTGGGATCAACGCACCCATAAACATATCACCAGCACTGGCAGAGACCACATCTAACTGCGAGGGCATATTAAAATCCCCGGTTGCTTCTTTATACAGCGTCTTTCTCATTGTGCTAGCTTGGTCTGCTGCATTTGATAGCTGATCAGCGAGTATGATCAATACGATGGAAGGTGGAATTATTTGTCCCAGAGTTCCAGACGCGCATATGGTTCCCGTAGCCAGGGATTTCGAATAATTATTGCGTAGCATTGCGGGTAAGGAAATCAGACCCATTGCGATAACTGTCGCGCCGACAATTCCTGTTGTTGCAGCTAATAAGGCACCCACAAAAACAACAGATATCCCAAGACCACCAGGAAGAGGACCGAACAGCTGCGCCATTGCCACGAGTAAATCTTCAGCAATTTTAGAGCGTTGTAACATGATTCCCATGAAAATGAATAATGGAATGGCAATCAGTGTATCGCGTTCCACAATCCAGTAGAGGCTTCTAAAATTAGTTACTCCCGCGCTTAGCCATTGAGAAGGACCACCTTCTGCAAAATAGGAACTTGGATCACCCGTAAAAAGATATCCCGTAAGTGCAGCCAAACCAACCGAGATTATGGCAGATCCTGGTAGTGCAAAAGCCACGGGAAAGCCTGATGATAATGCCCAGATCATCAAAAAGAATAATAAACCTAAAAAGAGTAATTCCATTAGTGCTCTCCTCCACTAGGTAACTCTGCATCTGCTTCTTTATATAGAAAAGCACAATTCTTCAGAAAGTAACTGACAAAAATAAGCGCCATGGAGACAGCAAATACAACTAAAAATGCTGCCATCAAATACTTCACATACATTCCATAGCCACTGGGAGAGGTTTCAAAGCTTAGGATAGGGGCGATTAAACTACTCTGACGGCTACCCAGGCCGTAGTGTAATATTGTCCAACACACAGGTAATCCAAGGACTAGAGACCCCAGAGCATTTACCCAGGCCTTCTTTCTATTTGTTACGCGCGCATAAAGTACATCGACACGAACATGACCACCTTCAACCAGAGTGTAAGCACTGGCAAAAAGGAAGAATGCTGCATACCAGAATCTCACTAAATCCCCCATAAAGGCTTGTTCATAAGAGAAAACAAAACGTGTAATTACGATGGTGAATTCAGCTAAAACAACTAAAAAGGCTAGCCAGTAAAAGCCTAAGGATTTGTTGAACCATGCAATCACAATAGACAGAACCAGTAATGGGTAGTGAACATAAAGCCCGCGTTGCGTTGATTGATCGAGTATTTGTGCTAGTTCCGCACCAACTATAGGAATGAGAATTTCTTCAACACGTAAAAATGAAATTACCGCATCCGCAATGCCAATAAAGAATACTGACCAGAATGCTGCTCTAACAATAAAATAAGACAATTCTTTATACCGCTCAGCATCTTCAGAAAGAGAGTGTTCTGGTGTCCGCTTTATTGACAAGGCTATTAATACGAAAGTGGAAACATAAATCATTATTAAGGCAATGCCTTTATAGAGCTTTGAAGATTCAAGCTCTTCGCCTCCCATAAATGATTGAACGGTAGTTATTAAAGCCGGCCAGTCGTGCCAATAAATAAGAAAACGGCTTCCCAGGTAAAGTAGTACTGTAGCAACTAAAACTCGCGCAAAAATTCTTATCATATTTCGTGAAGATAAATTTTGACTAGTTTTTGATGTCTCTTGTTCGGATAAACCAGAGGCTGAAACCATTTGAATCCTTTCCTTTGCGTTTAAATTAATTTACTTAAGCCACTACTCATTAACAGGAATAAATATCTTGTTAAGTGTGGTTGTGTCTTGCTAAGTATAGAAGCTTAAGAAAATTAAATTATGATTTATGCAAAAAATGAAACGGAACCAAAAGGTTCCGTTTCATTTTGAGTGTATGAGTACTAGAGACCCAATACTCTGTTACGTTGTTGAACATAAGCCTGGTCAGAGATTTTAGCCCATGCACCAACATTGGTACGTGCTGCTTCGAAGCTATCATGAATCTCTTTTGCTAGTGGGCTGTGTTTTTTAACATCTTCAAACACTTTATCAGCCGCTTCACCGAAACTGTCATAAATGTCATCACTAAATGCACGAAGTTTTACACCATGCTCTTTAATCAGAGATGCCAGTGCTTCACCATTCTTAGCATTGTATTCAGCCATCATTACGTCATTTTCCGCAGATGCCGCTGCTTCAACCATACCCTGCTGGGCTTCTGTTAAACCATCCCACCATTTCTTATTCATGCCGATTGAAAGCATTGCGCCTGGTTCGTGCATGCCTGGGTAGTAGTAGTATTTGGCAGCTTCATAGAACTTCATGATCTTGTCATTCCATGGTCCAACCCACTCTGTAGCGTCAATTGATCCTGAGGTTAAGTTCTCATAGATCTGACCACCAGGTAGTGTTACTGGAGAAGCACCTAATTTAGATAAGACATCACCACCAAGACCTGGCATACGCATTTTAAGGCCTTTGAAATCCTCTGCAGAATTCATTTCTTTACGGAACCAGCCGCCCATCTGAACACCAGTGTTTCCACACATAAGGCCTTTTAGACCGTAGTTTCCAGCGAGTTTGTCCCATAATTCTTGTCCGCCACCAAAGCGAATCCAGGCATTCATTTCGGTGTATGTTAATCCGAATGGAACAGACGTGAAGTATGCAAAACCTGGGTGTTTTCCTTTCCAGTAGTACTCAGCACCGTGATAAATCTGTGAATTGCCAGATGCCACTTCATCAAACGAGTCAAACGCTTTAACGCGCTCTCCAGCAGCATAGTATTTAACTTCCATGCTACCGCCACTAATTTTGGTAAGTCTTTCTGCGAAACGTTGTGCGCCTGTTCCTAAACCAGGAAAGTCACGAGGCCAGGTTGAAACCATATTGATTTTCATTTTTTTGCTATGGCTGGCGGCCATTACAGGTGCAGCGACTGTCGCGGCTGCAGCAGTTGCTGCTCCGACTACTGCACCTTTAAGTACTTTACGTCTATCCATTTAAAATATCCTCTGTTATGGGTTAGATTTTTTATATAGAAACTTGCCAGATAATATTCATTGTTGATATTTTCAAGCGAGTCTACTTAGCGTGATTAATCACATAGATAAGGGTAGCTTAACATTACAATGGTCGCATCGGTAAAATTA
>CAWEEB010000050.1:0-5262 GCA_963807855.1 uncultured Gammaproteobacteria bacterium
GCTCCCTTAAGTCCCCCCCTACTTATAGCGTTATTTTGAGTGAACACCTAAATAACGCCTACTGATATCATCGTTTAACTCATCCGGAGTTCCATTCCAGACGGTTTGACCTTTCTCTAAAATAAAGCAATGATCACATACGGGTAATAATTCTTTGAGTGTTTTATCAACGATTAGTATCGATTGGCCAGCGCTCTTAGATAGTGTATTGCGCCCAGATCTCTTGTCTGACAACGGGAGCCAGGCCTTCTGTGGCTTCATCCAGAATCAATAGTTTCGGGTTGGTCAACAGGGCTCGTCCAATAGCGAGCATCTGTTGTTCACCGCCAGAAAGTGTTGCTGCATATTGTTTGCTACGTTCACCGAGACGCGGAAAAAGCTGTGGACTTTTTCTAGTGTCCAGTTACCTTTGCGTTCTGTGGCGAGTAGGTTTTCTTCTACCGTTAAATTGGGAAAACAGCGACGGCCTTCAGGAACTAGGCCAATACCTTTTTGTGCCACTGTATGTGTGGGTAGCTTGGATAAGCTTTCACCTTCAAGTGAAATAGTGCCTGAAAGTGGGGGGGTGAGATTACAAATGGCACGAATGGTGGTTGATTTACCGACGCCGTTACGCCCCATTAATGCAATGACTTCACCGGGGTTAATCGTGAGGCTAACATCGAATAGTGCTTGTGATTTTCCGTAGAACACTTCGATATTGCTAACCTGGAGTAGTGAGCTTGTAGAGTCAGAAATCATGCATCACCCAGATAAGCTTTTCTGACTTCGGGGGATGCTTTAATTTCATCCGGTGTGCCAGAGAATATTATTTTTCCGTAGACCAATACCGAGATACGATCTGAAAGTTGGAACACCGCATCCATATCGTGCTCAATGAGTAAGATCGGTATTTCAGCTTTTAACTTGAGCAAAAAGTCTATTAACCCTTGAGTACTGGCTGGGTCTAATCCTGCCATGGGCTCATCCAGTAAAAGCACTTTTGGTTTGAGGAGCGAGGGCGCAGGCGACTTCCAGTTCGCGGCGTTTACCGTGTGAAAGTTGTGAGGCAATTACATCTTTAAACTCGCTGATATGCAATCGATCCAGAACTTTATCGGCTTCTTCGATGAGGCTTTGATCATCTGCCGCAGGTTTCCAGAAGCGAAAACTGGAACCTTGGCGGGCTTGTACCGCGAGCATCACATTGCGCTGTGCGGTTAATTCCATCGCCAGGCATGAAACCTGAAAGCTACGGCCCAAACCTAATCGGCTACGCTTCGCCACATTCATTTTAGTGATATTAGTGCTGTTTAGATATATCGAGCCTGAATCGGGTTTAATCCAGCCAGCTATCTGCCCGACCAGGGTAGATTTACCTGCGCCATTGGGGCCAATCAAAGTATGGATTTCGCCTTGTTTTAAGTCGCAGTTGATAGAATCACTAACTGTAAGTGCACCATAGCTTTTACTTAGGTTTTCAATTTTTAGCACTGTATTTTGCAATTTACTAGTCATGGTGTTTTATCCCCGCGACCAATTTCATCAAACCGCCATTGGCGTACAGTACTACGATGAGTAATACCAAACCGAGGAACAGTTTCCAGTGCTCTGTATAACCGCCAATTATGGTTTCTAGCAGCACAAATAAGGTTGCGCCCAGAATAGGCCCGGATAACCGACCGACACCGCCCAATAGAATGAAGATGATGATCTCTCCGGACATTTGCCAGCTGAGCATATCGGGACTGACGAATCGGTTGAGGTCGGCGAATAAAGCGCCAGCAATACCGGTAATTACAGCGGATATCACAAATGCAGTAAGTTTAATCGGGTAGGGTCTGATACCCACAGTGGCAAGGCGGATATGATTCATCCTCGCCACTTCCAGCGCAGTGCCAAAACGTGAACGCACAATCCTCGAGCTACCCAACACGGTTACTATTAACACACTGAAGCTAATCAAGAAGAAGACCTAACTCGTTATCGGTATCCTGTCCCATAAACTGATTTCTGGTGGTTATTAACAGTCCGTCTTCGCCGCCATAATCTGGCCATGAAATGGCAAAGTAATAGACCATTTGAGCAAAGGCGAGAGTGATCATAATGAAATACACACCCGTGGTTCGCAGCGATATTAAACCAATAAAAAGTGCTAGTAACGCGCAAACGAGAATAACGACCAACCAGATGGTTAGCATTTGATTGCTACTGCTTAAACCCGCAATGAATTCTGAGCCTTCACTGAAATTCTGCGCTGAGATTCCGGCGATGTAACCACCCACGCCAAAAAAAGCTGCATGTCCGAGGCTCACCATCCCTCCATAGCCCAGAGCCAGATTGAGTCCAACGCCCGCTATGGCGAATATCACGACACGCGATACCAGGTTCAAGTAGTAGCCTTGATCAAGAAAATAGGTAACAAACGCTATGATAAAAATAATCGCTAACACTATGATATTTAATGTTTTCTCTCTAAGCATTAGCAGGGAATAAACCTTCAGGTTTAATGGCCAAAATGATTGCCATGAGAATGTATACAAGAACAGAGGAAAGCGATGCGCTTAATGTGGCGACTTCACTGTTCTGGATGAATAAAGATAAAATGTTGGGCAAGAATACACGCCCTAAGGTATCCACCAAACCGACTAGAATCGAAGCTATCAAAGCGCCTTTTACAGAGCCGATTCCACCAATAACGATGACTACAAGTGCAAGTATTAGCACCGGCTCGCCCATGCCGACTTCAACCGAATATAAGGTGCTTACCAATGAGCCTGCCAAACCTGCTAAAGCTGCACCCAAGGCAAAAACCAGAGAATAAATACACACGAATGTTTACTCCGAGCGCCGCAATCATCTCACGGTCGGATTCACCAGCGCGAATACGCATTCCCAGACGGGTTTTGGTAATGAGTAGATACAATCCGTAAGCAATGGCTAGGCCAATGACGATAATCAATAAGCGATAGATCGGATAAGATCCACCTCCAAAAAGGGGAATCGAGCCAGAGAGCCAATCTGGGGTGCTGAGATATAAAGGTGATGAGCCAAATATCCAGCTAGTGCCTTCTGAGATAATTAAAATTAGGGCAAAGGTCGCCAGTACTTGATCGAGATGATCGCGATTGTAGAGTTTACGAATCACCACAACTTCGATAATTAAGCCTGCAATAGCTGCACCAACAAAGCCCGCAAGCAGTCCGAGTGCGAAAGACCCCGTTAGTTTAGTGATGGTAGCGCAACAGAATGCACCGATCATATATAACGAACCGTGAGCAAGGTTGATTAAACCCATTACGCCAAACACCAACGTCAACCCTGCTGCCATTAAAAATAATGTCATGCCGAGTTGTAAACCGTTTAAGAGTTGCTCAAGAAATAGGGCAGCTGTCATATTGTT
Organism: uncultured Gammaproteobacteria bacterium; assembly: GCA_963807855.1. Classification (GTDB taxonomy): domain Bacteria; phylum Pseudomonadota; class Gammaproteobacteria; order Thiotrichales; family Thiotrichaceae; genus Cocleimonas. The sequence goes on from CAWEEB010000050.1 coordinate 3,383, forward strand.
AGATTAAGTGTGGTTAAGTACAGATTAATTAAATAGAGTCACCTCCCACCTTTTAGGCACTTTTTATAAAAAACAACTGAAAAAGTGGCTAATGCTAATGCCAATAATCGAGTTTATCGTTTTAAAAAACAAAACGAAAAGCTCGCTAAAAAGGTGGGGGGTGACTTGAAGCAGGTTAAAAAACTAAGTGATCAGCAATTACATTGCGCAATCCTTAGCATATGCATCCTGATGATTTTCCAGACCTTTGCTAATGATTTTATTGGTCAATACATCACCTTCTTTAACCACTTCACGGACGTAGATGTCTTGAATTGGGAAGTTGTTGTTACCAAATTTGAAATCACCACGGGGTGATGCAAAGTCAGCTGCTTTAAGCGCTATACGGAATGCGTCTTTATCGCTAACAGGTGACTTCTTCAATGCAGATAAAATCAGATTAGCTGCATCGTAACCCTGGCTTGAATACAATGATGGGAGCTTACTGTATTCTTTCTGGTACGCTGCTACAAAGACTTTATTCGCTTCATTATCAAGATCTTTATTCCATTGCGAAGAGTTCTTCACACCAAGTGCTGCATCGCCAACCGCGCCAAGAATTCCCTGATCGAATGAGAATGCAGGTCCCATCACTGGAATATTAGAACCTGATTGTGAGTACTGCTTCATAAATGCGATACCCATGCCTCCTGGAAGGAAGAAGAATAATGAATCAGCACCAGATGCTTTGATTTTTGATATCTCAACGGCATAGTCTTTCTGGCCTAATTTGGTGTAAATTTCTCCAGCTACTTCACCTTTGTAGAAACGTTTGTAGCCTGTTAATGCATCTTTGCCCGCAGGGTAGTTAGGAGCGAGGATAAAGGTTTTCTTGTGTCCTACACCGTTTGCGTAATTGCCCATGGCTTCATGCAAGTTATCATTCTGCCAAGCTACATTGAATGAATTTTCGTGACAACCTTTACCTGCCAATGCAGAGGGACCTGCATTTGGACTGATATAGAAAACCCCTTTTTTAACTGCTGAAGGAATTACCGCCATCGCCAGATTCGAGAAAATGATACCCGTCAGAATATCGACTTTGTCTTTTTGAATAAATTTATCGGCTATTTGTACCGCTTTCGCTGGCTTGCGACCATCATCTTCAACAAGTAGCTCGATGTCCTTGTTGCCTGACATTTTCAGTGCGAGTTTAAAACCATCTCTAACGTCTTTACCCAGACTCGATCCACCGCCAGAAAGCGTAGTGATCATTCCAATTTTGGTGGTATCTGCTTGAGCTATCGTTGCTGCAGAAGAAAAGATTAGCGCCAGGCTGGTTATAACGATTGTTTTAACAGAAAGTTTTTTTACAGATGAAGTCATAAAATGTCCTTAAGGGTTAAAGGGGTCAGAGAGATCTTTACACGAGAAATATGCCGAACAAAAATAGTTTAAATTACCCATACTTCCCACAAAAACTCGCTGAATAACACAGCTATTCCCCTCATTTTAATGAAAAACCTATGAAATTACGCTAATTTCTGTCTTGTCATATTCTTGTGCGAAAGATCTATTTTGGTATGAATAGTATAGAAAAGTTTTGTTGAAAACACCTAATATGATTAGGTATTTAAAAATGGCCTCGCAAAGCCTAAATTCCAAAATCTTTTTTACACAACAAAAACGAGCCGAACGTAGTGAGACAACAACGTTGTTTTTTAACGTTGATCCGAAGGAAAGGCGTAGCCGCATAATTATCATTCAAAAGTAGGGGGGGTGATATTCAACAGTCAATTAACAACCCATTGAAATACTATAACTCGTTGCCATATTAAGCGATAATAATGTGCTCAACGTATCTCAAGTATAATAGTAAAAAATTAAAATGAAGAAATCGG
>CAWEEB010000051.1:0-24464 GCA_963807855.1 uncultured Gammaproteobacteria bacterium
CCACCAATTGCTACTCACTCTGAGTCCTCCACGATAACGACAGTTTCTGGTGCGAATACATTTACTATCTCTTCAGCAAGTCGAGCCATGTTGCCTTTACCAAGTGCTGCAAACGCCACAGCATTTCCATCGTAGTGGTGATACACCATCGAGACAGCGTCAGCCCAGCCCTCTACGACAAACCACCTGACAGACTTATCGAGTGTATCTCCACAGAAAAATCCATTCCCTGAAAGAGAGCCAAACGTTTGTTTATCTCCATCTGAATTGATGCACTGAACACCCATAACCTTGCCAGTTGCAAATTCGCGGATGGGGACAATGATACAGTCAGCTTCATTACCAATAATTTTACCCGTAGCTATTCCACGCTTAACGCCACCGTTACAGTTGATACCTTTAGCTTTAGCATAAGGGTGGTCAGTTACGCTTTTACTTTCTGATGCTAGCCACAAGCTTTTGGCATAAGCCTGAGTCGATGGTTGTGGTGTAGGGGGGTGCTTCTTTGGAATATTAAGTGAAACAGGTGTCGAGGTTCTTTCCCAACCATGATTTTTTGCCTCAAATATTAGTGATCCAATACTGATACCACCATCCCTGTTTATGGATTGCCAAACGTCTCTTGCGTCACGTTCATTATAATTATAAGCCGATTGACTCCAGTCATCCCAAAGCTCATAGCCATCGTCACCAAGCTCAGATTTTATAGCACTTGCCATCCTCACCCACATATCACGATCTTCTGCAGGGATAAAAGACAAAGCTTGCTTAATTTCAGGCTGTTTGATGGATTTTCTTGGTCTTCGTTTGGTTGAATTTGTGGGAATATTCATTTAACAAGTTCTCCCGTGTGGCTGACCTCACGCTTTAAAAGAAATTCAGCGATTGCCGAAAGGGGGTAAGCAACACGCCTAGAAACTTTTACGTATGGAAGATTATACCTGCCCGTAACTCTCCACATCGCGAGTGTATTTATGCTTGTATCTAAGACTTTGCTTGTCTGAGCTGGTGATAAATTTACAGGAATACCATCTAGTTCAAGATAGACAATGATTTCTTGTTTTTTTTCATATAGTTGCTGGGCTGTGTGTTGCATCGGATACCTCTGTATAAGTTCAAATAAAGAGGCGAGTTTAAGAAAGCTTTTGAAAGATGTCGGTTAGAGAACCATCAATTATTTCTTATTTTCTAACTATTTTTAATTGAGTAAATTGCTTGTTTGACATTATTTTCATCAACCTCAGAAAAAGGAGTGCAAGCTAGAGTTACCGTAACAATATGCTTATGCTTTAGAGCACAGAGGCTCTTCTCGAGAAAGGACTGGTGAATTGAAATGATAAATTTATTTAAGTTAGGTTTATTAGAAAAAAAGTTATCGTTAGTTTTAACATTTTCAATTCGTTGAGAAATAATGTCCTCTGTTCTTCTTAAAATTGAATTAAGAAATACTGGGGATGATAAGTTATGTTCTTCATTAGTCTTATTCTCAAATCTAAATCTACTCATTAAAGTAACTTCTATCATCTGAGGTGCAGGCTCATTTTTCAAAGCTTCCTTGAAGTCTTTGCACTTTTTAAGTAGTTTCTCTAGGTCTTTAACGGTATTAGTTTTAGTTTTTCTTCCATGCAAGCTGACTTTTTGCCCATGTTGTGTTATTTCTTTTGGAAGTCCAGCGCCACTTGTATTAATAGCTGAAATACATATATCTAGAAATTCTTGCGCTGCATCAGCTGGATTTTGTCCATTTTGCATAAGTATATTGGAAACAGCATCCAACATCTCATCAGTGTCGGGGTAATCATTTACCAAATCTTTTGCAAAATGGTAGTTACTATCTGGGATTTTTTCATCCTGATCGTATGGACTATCTATATCAGACCCCTGAATTAATAAAATTAATTCTTTCTTGAATTCTGGCATATCACGTTTTCTTCTTAATAGAGATAACATCAGCTGTTTCTTTACCAGCATTCAACATTGCACTTGTGGCTTTTTCCATGGATTCACGTACAGGATCATTATTAAGACGTGCATAGATCGCTGTTGTAGATACATTCTTATGAGCAAGTGTCTTACCTATAATAGGAAGAGATGCACCTGTTGTAGCTTGCCAACTTCCTAATGAACGCCTCAAATCATGTAAACGTAAATCTTTGATACCTGCTCGTTCTTTAATGCGTATCCATCCCTTTTTAGGTTCGACTAAATGGCCAGTTTGACCTTTACCAGTAAATACATAATCACCGTCTTGTGATTGTTTTCTGAGGTCTAGAATTTGTATTGCAGCTTTAGTTAGTGGCACAGTATGAGAAGTACCGTTCTTAGTCTCAGGGATGCGCCATTCTGCACGTTCCCAGCTTATTTCATCCCACTTCATCGCCAAAACATTTGATCGCCTCGCACCTGTTAAAAGGCTAATAAGAATATAATCTCTGATAGTCTCATTTTCTTCATCAGCAACAGCCTGAAAGAATTTTTGAAGTTCATCAGGTTGCAGGAATCGCTCACGAGATACTTCTTTAAATTGAGTAATGCGCTGTGCTGGGTTCGCTTTATCAAACATTCCCCAATCAGTAGCTTTGTTAAACATAACTTTTAAGAGTGCCAATACTCTATTGGCTTGATAATGGCCGCTGTTTTTTCCTATTCTTGCATGGAGGTTTTTTACATCCTTGATGCTGATATGTGAAAGTTTCTTTTTCCCCCAGTGTTTCAAATGGTTTCTATAATTCATCTCGTCATTGCGCCACGACTTCTTATGAGGTTTTGCGTGCGTTTCTAAATATTCAATGAACAAGTCTTGCAGCGTCAGTTCTGCTCTATCTGCGCGACTACCATCGTTAGGGTTTTGTCCTTTTGCAATAATGGCATTAACTTCTGCTGTTTTAAGTATCGCTTGTTCAACTGTCATCGCTGGAAAGTTGCCTAGTTTGATTCTCTCAGGCCTACCCTTGATCTTGCGATATACCATGAATGTATAGGTGCCAGCTTTTGAGATAGTAAGTTTTAATCCTGTGTTTTCGGTATCGTGATAAATGACAGTTGTATCAGGCAATGGCAAAGACTCAATCTTGCGCTTTGTAAACTTAATTTTATTACTCATGCTTACCTCTTAGGGTAGCAAAGTTTAGTTTTGCTACCTATTTGCTACCCTAGGGATGAATTCAGGGCGTATTCCGTATACTTAAGTATAAGCAAATAATAACATAAGGCTATGTTTTATAGCATTTTATATGGTTTGGTATAAATAGGGATGAATTGGGAAAATATGCAGACTTTAAGACTGTTAATCTATTGGTCCCAGGTTCGAGTCCTGGTCGAGGAGCCAAACATATAAGGCCTGTAGCGGTAGTTATAAAGAACCGTTACAGGCCTTTTTTGTGGATTGTCCATAAATTATCCAAAACGTTGATTTTAAAAAGTCACCCCCCACCTTTTAGCCTGTTTTTGTGAATAATCTTTAACTAGCAATACAAAAGAATGTAGGCGATTCTATATCAATATTTCAGAACACAGCAAATTGCTCACAAAAAAGCCAGATAGAAATCTAGCTTTAGGATTCTCAGAAAAAAGTGTGACTTATTGTTTAACGATTACCTTTGTCTGAGCTGTTACGCTTATATCAATCCCACGATTTTCAGCGCGTCCGGCTTTCGAGCCATTACCTGCAACGGATTGCGATTCAACCATTCCTGTTACATTCATGATGTTTCATGATATTAATACTTATGGATTTATCTCTATGCTCATAGTAAATAAACTTACTAGACAACTTGACGAAAAAAATATAAGTTTTGTTTTGATCAGTTTCTAATGGTATTTGTATTTAGTGATGAACTTACTTAAGGTTGTGTATTAGATATAAATCATTCTCTGGCATCTTAGCTAAAAATCGTCTAATAACAGTTGGCGTGATGCAGCAATTGAAATACGGATATGTCAGCGGGAATTCGAAAAAAAATTTGTAGCGCAGTTATGGTCAGTAATGTTAAACCAGAGTAATGTTATAAGATTTGTACTTACTTAATTAATAAATACATATATTTTGATAAATACATAGTGGATAACCACTATACAAATAGCAGTATCACCTAATATTAAAAATTAGTTTTTTGTTTATTGTGTTTCTACTTGGAACTATCCCCTGATTTTTGTTTTATAAAATCGTTTCGGAGACTACATAAAAAATTAACTAATTTTTTTTGAATGAGCTATTCTTTAGTTCGGATTTACAAATATACTAAAAAAAAATTATTTAGAGATAATCATGTTAACTAGGAGGTCAAACATGCGAAAAAGTTTTCGCGTATTGTCAATTGCAACATCTGCATTGACTCTAATTGGAGTATTAGGAATCGCACCTGTAGCGGTTGCAGAAGATAAAAGCGCTATTCAGCAAGGGAAAAAACTTGCTTTTGGCATTAAGAAAGGAAATTGCTTAGCTTGTCATATGATGTCAGACGGTGACCAACCAGGAAATATAGGTCCGCCATTGATTGCTATGAAAGCACGCTTTCCTGATAAAGCTGTATTAAAAGCTCAAATAGCAGATGCGCGCGATAAAAACCCTAACACCATCATGCCTCCTTTCGGCACACATGGCATATTGACGGAAAAAGAAATCGATTTAATTACCGATTTCGTCCATAGCCTATAATATATCCATGATTAGAGCCTTAGTTTGTTCGATGGAGAGCAATCTTTTAAACTTTAAACCTTATTAAGAGGAAATATAATGAAACGTAGAAGCTTTTTAAAAAGCACAATAGTAGCTAGCGCTGCTGGCGTTGCAGTTACTTCTGGTATTCTTAGCTCAAGCAATGTATTTGCTGCGGCAGTTATGGGTGCAGACTTAGCTAAAGCAAAGTCAGTTGATGAAATCATGACAATGCTTGGTGCTGCCGGCGCAGAAGAGTCCGATAAAATTAAAATCAAAGCCCCTGAAATTGCTGAAAATGGTGCGGTTGTACCTGTAGGCATAACTTCTGAAATAGACGGTACAACAGAAATTATATCTTTAACTGCCGCTAACCCAACTCCATTTGCTGCTCGTTATATGATTGGTGAAGGAGCGGAGGCTGCTGTGAAGTCACGCTTTAAAATGGGTAAGACCACAGACGTTATTGCAATCGTAAAAGCTGGCGATAAGTTCTATACAGCAAAAACCAACGTGAAAGTAACTAAAGGCGGCTGCGGAGGCTAATATCATGGCAAAATCTACAATCAAACTACGTACAAAAGTAAAAGGTGACATGGTTCAGGTAAAAGCCTTGATCACCCACCCTATGGAAACTGGTCTACGTAAAGACAAGAAAACGGGTGATAAAATACCGGCGCATTACATTACTGAAGTTAAAGTTGAAGCTAACGGCAAAACTGTAATGACAGCAGATTGGAGTGGTTCGGTTTCTAAGAACCCGTTCATTTCATTTAATTATGCTGGTGCCAAGTCTGATAAAGTTAAACTAACCTGGACAGATAATACGGGTAAAAGTGACTCTATCGAAAAAGAAGTTGGCAAGAAGTAAATAAAAAAATTGAGTGTCTCGCTTTGCTTGGTCTTGGTGAGACACTTTTATATGTAAGCTAGGAGGAAAAAATGAAAAAACTGATCACATCAGTGGCTTTATTAGTAATTACTTTACCTTTTGTTACAGTTCAGGCATCAACGCCTGCTGAAGATACAGAAGCATTTAGAGGCTACTTTAAAAAGGCCGTACCTGATGTAAAATTTGAAGATTTTCAAAATGGAGTTTATGCGTTAGATGCAGATTCGCGCAGTCAGTGGGAGGAAATAGAAGAATTCCCACCGTATGAACTTGATATTGATAAAGGTACAGTGCTTTGGGAAAAAAGCTTCAAAAATGGTAAATCATTTGCGAGTTGTTTTGGTGATGATATTAGCGGCACACGCGCAAAGTACCCGTACCATGATGAGGCCAAAGATACTATCGTAACGTTGGAAGGCGATATCAATAAGTGTCTGACAGATAATGGTGAGAAGCCCTTTAAATGGAAAAAAGGTAACATCGCTGCAGTTTCTGCCTACATTGCTTATGCAGGTCGTGGCGGTAAGATCGATGTTCAGCCTGAGACGGAAAAAGCAAAAGCCTGGTACGATAAAGGTAAGAAGTTTTTCTATGCAAAGCGTGGTCAATTAAATTTGGCTTGTGCTGATTGTCATGTCTACAACTTTAATCGTAAAGTTCGTAGTGAATTGCTAAGCCCTGCTTTAGGTCATCCTACTCACTTCCCGGTATTTAGAACTAAATGGGGAGAGATGGGTACTTTACATCGCGATATGGTGGCTGTAATAAAAATATTAGAGCTAAACCTTTCAAGGCGCAGAGTGATGAATACAAGGCTTTGGAATACTTTCAGGCAGTGATGTCAAATGGTCTTGAGCTTAATGGCCCAGGCGCTAGAAAGTAAACCAGATTACTATTGGAGACATTTATGAAATTCAAATTTTTATTAGCATCATTAATAGTTAGTTTGAGCTCAGCGGCAATGGCTGGTGGAGCTCAAGAGGCAATTGATGCAGCAAAGAAAGCATAGAAAGCAGCTGACGCTGTTGGTATGGAGTGGCGTGATATGGGTAAGACCATAAAGAGCGCTGAAGCTGCTGCTAAAGATGGCAAAGAAGATAAAGCTATCAAATTGGCAAATATAGTTGTAATGCAAAGCAAGGAATCGCTGAAGCAAGCTGAATTAGCAAAAACAGCAGGCCCACGTTTCTAAGCTTTTCAGTTTTAGAATGCAAAAAAGCCGAGTTTAGCTCGGTTTTTTTGTGTCTGTTAATTAAGACAGTTACGAGTATTATCGCAGTTAAACAACTTTATTCGTTATTTCTCGTAGTATCGTTATAAGTACCAAAAATTATTTAAATTCTATTTAAGCCCAAATGATTCCTTATCTCAGAAAAATAATTCGTAGCTCCTTTGTATTGCTAATATTTTTACTATCATCAACTCTAAGCGCTGATGTGGTCAAGCCGGCGCTAATAGAGATAATTGTCAATGAAAAGGGTCAAATTGATATTGAAATTCGTGCCAGTATAGAGGCTTTGCTGACAGGTATTGATGGGCGCTACAAGAATACTAAAGACGCTCCAAATGCAGATGAGTATGATGTTCTGCGTAAAATGAAGGCTGATGAATTATTGATCGAGTTTGATAAATTTAAAAATAATTTTCTGCAGCGGATTAGCCTATTAAATAGTAGTAAAAATAAAGTGGATTTAACTTTTAAGCGTATTGAAATCCCCGAGCCAGGATATACCAAAGTTCCACGAATAAGCCTTATTCAGCTATCTGGAGATGTGGATACTTCGACTACATTTATCACCTGGTATTACCCCGTATCGTTTGGTGATAATGCCGTGCGTTTAAAACAAGTAAATGAAGTCAAACAAGAGTATCACTGGTCACAATGGCAGTGGCTAAAAAATGATAAGCCTAGCGATGCGATGTCATTAACGGAGATAGTTGCAGACAAACCGCTATATCAAACAGTTATCTCCTACGTTGTTTTAGGGTTCGAGCATATCCTTCCTAAAGGTTTGGATCATATTCTATTTATTTTAGGATTGTTTCTTTTTGGTATCGCTTTCAGGCCTACTTTTCTGGCAAATAACTATGTTTACTGTGGCTCACACACTTACTTTGGGCTTGGCTATGAATGGCGTAATAAATTTGCCTGCAAATATTGTAGAGCCTTTAATTGCCTTATCTATCGCCTATGTGGGGATTGAGAATATATTTGCTAAACGTCTTCATAATAGTCGTTTAATACTGGTGTTCTTATTTGGTTTGTTACACGGATTAGGGTTCGCCAGTGTTTTGGCAGATTTTGGAATGCCTGAAAATGCCTTTGTCACGGCATTAATTAGCTTTAACGTTGGTGTAGAAATAGGGCAATTAGCAATCATCCTGGCAGCATTTTTATTAGTAGGTTTCTGGTTTGGTAAAAAGCGTTGGTATAAAAGATTGGTTACTACACCCGCGTCATTAATCATAGCGCTAGTTGCTTTTTATTGGTTTATAGAAAGATTGGACTTGAATTATTTTAAATAGGCCTGATAATCATGGTTTACACTATTGAATTAGACAATAAGTGAACAACGCTGGAGAAGCAAATAAAGTGAGTATTGTAAGCCTGAGTGATGATTCATTCGAACAAGACGTTTTAAAAAGTAGTACGCCAGTTTTAGTTGACTACTGGGCTGAGTGGTGTGGTCCATGTAAATCAGTAGCACCTATCCTTGAAGAGTTGGCCGCAGAATATGAAGGTAAAGTGACTATTGCCAAACTTAATATTGATGATAATGGTGACACTCCACCTAAGTATGGAATTCGTGGAATTCCAACATTAATGCTATTCAAAGATGGAGAAGTAGCTGCGACAAAAGTTGGTGCGTTAAACAAGTCACAATTAACCGCATTTTTAGATCAAAATATCTAATAAGACGTTCACTAGTCCAGCTTATCTCTTAAAGCTGGACTAATATTTTTTCACGTGATACCTTAGTATTAGTTGTTCGAGACTGTACTCCTTGTTTCGCCACTTCAGGCGGAAATTACAAGCATATTTTATAAATCAAACACATAATAAATACATTTATTATTATATTTTCTAAAATTTCATATCGTAAATAAATTCTTTCATTCAATGTTCTTTGATATGACTCAGTCATAGAATTTAATCAATCGATAATGTGTACTCAAACGAAAAACTACACTAAATCCAAAATAACTATTCCTTTATCTAAACCTTATCTCTAATTATCTTAAATCTCACCTATGAATCTTACTGAATTAAAACAAAAAACACCTCCTGAAATACTAGCAATTGCCAAAGAAAAAGGCGTTGATGGAATGTCTCGTGCTCGAAAACAAGACGTAATCTTTGCCATTTTAAAGGCTGTCGCTAAAGAAGGTGATGATATTTATGGTGACGGTGTATTAGAAATTTTACAAGATGGATTCGGGTTTTTGCGCTCTAGCGATAGTAACTATGTTGCTGGAGCTGATGATATTTATGTGTCTCCCAGTCAGATTCGTCGATTTGGTCTTACGAACAGGTGATTCGGTTGCAGGTAAAATACGCACACCGAAAGACAGCGAACGTTATTTCGCTTTATTGAAAGTTGATACAATCAACTACTGAGCCACCAGAAAATGCCCGTAATAAATTATTATTTGAAAACCTGACGCCATTACATCCTGATGAGCGTATGCGCATGGAGCGTGGTAATGGCAGTACTGAAGATATTACTGCACGAGTTATTGATATCGTAGCTCCTATAGGTAAAGGGCAGCGTGGATTGATTATTGCTCCGCCAAAAGCTGGTAAAACAATGATGCTGCAGAATATTGCACAAAGCATTGCAACGAATCAGCCAGATGCACACCTTATTGTTCTTCTTATCGATGAGCGTCCAGAAGAAGTAACTGAAATGTCTCGCATGGTTCAAGGTGAAGTGGTTTCTTCAACATTTGATGAGCCAGCAACACGACATGTACAAGTTGCAGAAATGGTTATAGAGAAAGCGAAACGTCTTGTTGAGCATAAAAAAGACGTCATTATCTTACTAGACTCAATTACCCGCTTAGCCCGTGCTTACAACACTGTAGTGCCTTCATCAGGTAAAGTATTAACGGGTGGTGTTGATGCAAATGCATTACATCGTCCTAAGCGTTTCTTTGGTGCGGCACGTAATCTTGAAGAAGGTGGTAGTTTAACAATTCTTGCTACGGCCCTTGATAGATACTGGTTCAAAAATGGATGAGGTAATCTACGAAGAATTTAAAGGTACGGGTAACTCGGAATTACACCTGGATCGTAAAATCTCTGAAAAGCGTGTATATCCAGCAATTAATGTGAATCGTTCTGGTACTCGTCGTGAAGAGTTACTGGTAGGTGAAGATGAGCTTCAAAGCCTTTGGATATTGCGTAAATTTCTTCATCCAATGGAAGAAGTTGAAGCCATGGAATTCTTGTTTGATAAGTTACAAAAGACTAAAACGAATGAAGAATTTTTCAATAATATGAAAGGATAATCAATGTTCTAGCTATTCTGCAAGCCTCTAGAGATTCTTGTCACTAGGGGCTTTTTTATTGCCGTTGTATTTTCATTTATTTTCACTACAATGGTTGTAACTTGTCCATTTTTATCTGGGCATTATTCTGATGGATAAGTAATTGGAGATATTACATGACGGCCGAATTAGAACTCCGTTGGTTAAAGACAGATAGTGTAAGGGGCGCCGCCAAACGCTTTGCTAAATTCTGTAAAGAAGATGTAAAAGAACAGTCAGAAAAAGAAGGTTTTGATATTGATAAGTATGAAGATGCGGTTAAGCTGGTACTTCAAAAGCTGGATGATTCTATTTCAGTAGAGGAACTATTCAATGCTGATTAAATCATTGGTAGCCAACAACTTTCGTAAATATCACAAACTTGAAATCAACGATATTCCAGAGTCGGGTGTCATTACTGTGGCAGGTTCAAATGAGTCAGGAAAAACCAGTATAGGTGAATCCATTTGTTTTGCGCTTTTCGGCAGAACCTTTTTTCTCGATGAAAAAAACCTGGGAAAGCTTGTTTCTTGGGGTTCAGACATTGCGGATGTCACAATAAATTTTATTTCAGGTGATGATGATTTTTACGAGCTGAGCCGAAGTGTCGATCGAAAAGGCATATCAAAAGCATCGCTGCAAAAAATTAATGGCGACGGGGAAAATAATATACTTGATGGTATAGATGAAGTCGCCGAAGCGTTACCCAGAATTTTGGGTTTTGATTACGATGCCTTTGCTAATTCATTCTACCTGGCTCAAAGAGAACTAACCTCTCCAGATCCTCAAAGCAACACGATCAAACAGATGGCGGGTATTGGCGCTTATGCACAGATAACCGATGATTTTGAAAAATCTAATATTCAGAACGAAGAAGCAATTAATGAGTTATTACCACAAATAGAGTCTACTCAAATTGAGTTGGATGCAATTAAACTCGATGAAACGTGGCTGCCAGAATTAATTGATGCTGAAGAAACGCTTGGTACTGAACAAAATGATAGAGAGAAATTAGTTGGCCATTTAAGTGAAAATGGTGAGTTGTACACCAATAACTATGGCGCATTTCATGGTGCAAGAAAAGCTTACGGTACTTTCGCCTTTTTGGGTAAATTGCTCTTTCCAATAGCTTTCATATTATGGGTATTGTGGATTCTGAACACTTACTTTAAAGACTCATTAATGGAATTTCTATCTACTTCAATGAGTGAAGAAAATACTTCGATGTATGCCAGCATGGCAGATAACTGGTTGTTACCTGGCGCGATCATTGCGTTGATTGGTTACCTGATTACAATGGTTGTACGTAAAAACTCTCAGGCAACCATGCAAAGGTTAGATGAAGAAGCTCAAGGCTTTGCGGGCTCGCTACAAAGAGGTCACAGATACGTAACGACATTAGTTGAAACGTTATTGCCTGAACGTGTCGTGCAAATGCTTCATGAAAAGAAAGAAGAACCATCCACACTTCAAATCCTTCCACCAAGAGAGCAATTTAATAATCTTGCGCAATTGGCTGAAGGTACTACTGGTTATAAGGCTGACACCGAAGAGATTACCGCTGCAGTAACAAGATTGACAGATTCACTTAAGAAACAAGATGGTGAGATTGAAGACCTTGGAAAAGAATTGCTCAATGATATTGGTATAGAAAAAGAGCGCTCAGATAAGGCGGGTAATTTGCGCTCTACCTTGCAAGGTTTAAACAAGGTCGTTGATAAATGCAAATACAGTATTGATACGCAGAATATATCAATAGGTTTAATGCAACGAGCGGCCAAAGATTCAGTCGATCTTTTCAATAATAATATTTCGGATTTATCGGCTACTACCTTGCCTAATTTTACCGAAGGCCGTTACAGTGAAGTCCGGATTGCAGAAGATTTCAGTGTACAAATATACTCTGATGAAAAGAAAGATTATATGGACTTCGACGAGATATCTTCGGGTACACAGCGTCAGGTTATGCTGGCGTTGAGAATGGCAATGTCTGAAGAGCTAGCGAAAAATTCAGGGAATGAAAAACAATTTATCTTCCTCGATGAGCCTTTTGCGTTCTTTGATCAATTGAGAACTAAAGCGACCTTACGTGCACTACCTGATGTAAGTAATGTGATTAATCAGGTATGGATTTCTGCACAGGAATTCCCTGAAGATGTAGAAGTTGCCAAGGCAATTATATGTCCGTTGGATGGCACAGAACTTATCGTTTAGTCCTGGAATAATAAATTTAAAGCAATAATAAACGAATAAAAACCCCCTTAAAGTAGGGGGGTGACTTAATTAATCTTTAGGTGATTAAATACGATAAGAGTAATCTTATTCCCTGAATGTTTTTGTATCACAATGTTTAAAGAGTAAGCTTTTATATTTTTTGCGATTTTTCTCTAGTTTTTTATATTCAGAATTTTTATAGCCTGCTCGCATCTTATCCGAATAGTTCATCGAGCTTTTCTTTATAGCGCTGACAGCGTTTTAAGCTGTGTTTTCCCGTTCTTGGTTTTTTGCTGTATTGCTTCTTTTTGCTCGTATTCTGGTTCGTGTAAACAATCGTTTGAGTGTTGTTGATTTGAGTCGAATTGTTGTAATGAGTAACAGTATGACTATTATTACTTTTGCTACTTGGAGCTATCGCTTCTATTGTTTGAGTTTCGTACTGCTTACTTTTAATCGGACGTTTGTCGGTAAACACTGGTGTGCCAGCATCAGATTGATATGAATAGACTTCTTTTTTGTTGAATCCATCCGCATAGCTCGGACCAGATAGTAGAAGTACGAAAAGTCCTAATAGGTAATTATTTTTTATTGTCATTGTTTATTGATTTTTATTTGATGTGCAAAGTTTAACTAAGTATCAAAAGTACATCAAACCGATCAGATAAATGGATAATAAAAAAGTTTTTCAAGCCGAACCCGGTGAGACAATGTTGGAGCGCACCAACGACTACCCGAAGGACGTGGTTTTCTTTTTGCTTGAATGAAAAATCACGTAGCTATGCTAAATTCTATTTACGTTTTTAAATATATTCCGCAAAGCATAAGTTCCTTTGGTCATTTTAAACAACAAAATGAAAAGTCACTTCAAAAGTAGGGGGGTGACTTTTATTAATGGTTATCTAAGCCTATTGGCAATAATTAGCGGCTACTTATAATTCGTCCCAATTTTATCATGGCTTGTTCCAGCTGTTCTTTAGAGGCTTTACCGTAGTTGATGCGTATGAAATTTTTATATTCCCCACTGACAGAAAATAGCGGGCCAGGTGCAATGCTGATATTTTCCTGTTTGGCATCTTCATAGAGCTTCATGCTATCGATATGCTCATCTAATTCTAACCAAATGACATAGCCGCCTTCAGGATGCGTGAGTCTAATATTTTTGGGTAGATGTAGAGTGGCGAGGTGAAGAAAGTAATCTCGTTGACTCTTTGTAATGACGACGCATTTGTCTTAAGTGCCGATCAAAAACACCAAGCTCCAGATAACGTGCGGCAGTTTTAGCTGGTACAGTTGCTCCTGCCATACTGCTGCGCACTTTTAATTGGGTTACCTGGTTTAGCCATCTGCCTGGTATAGCCCAGCCAATTCTTAAGCCCGGGAAAGTGATTTCGATAATGAGGAGCAGAGTAATACATTGCTATTAGCACCTGTCTCATCAAAAGCTTTTACCGCTTTGGGTCGTTGCGTGTTGTAACTGAGTTCTGTGTAAATGTCATCTTCAATGACTGGGACATTAGCTACTTTAAGTAATTTCCTTAACCTGGATTTTCTCTCATTACTTATAACGTAACCGAGAGGGTTACTGAAATTGGGTGTGAGTACACAGGCACTGATATCCCATTGTGAGATGGCATCTTGCAAAGCGCTCAGACTCACTCCTTTCTCTGCGTGTGTAGGGATCTCTAATGCTTTTAGTCCCAAAGATTCAATCGCTTTTAAAGTACCAAAGTAGCTGGGTGACTCGACTATTACCGTATCGCCAGCCTTGGTCACAGCTCTTAGGCACAAAGTCACTGCTTCCTGACAGCCTGTAGTGATCACAATTTCATCCGAGTGTACGTTCACGCCTGCATTTATCATGCGTCTGGCAATTTGGCGTTTTAGGTCTTTGTTGCCCGGTGTTGGATCGTAGTCGGCAAGTTTAGGCTCTTATCTAATCACTTTGGTCATTATGCGGTTAAGTACTTTTAGTGAAGGTACTTCGGTAAAAGGTGATGCATATTATTACTCAATGAGCAGATAGATTTGATCACATACTTATTTGCGATCGCGGTTGTGATATCCATTGCTGTGACAAGAAAAATGCAAATTAAGCTAAAGTGAGGCCTTTCAGGTTAAAACATGATTAAAATATTTCAGGTGGATGCATTCACCGATAAAAATTTAGCGGCAATCCTGCAGCGGTATGTCTTCTGCCTAAGGGACATGAAGAGTCAGATTTGTGGATGCAAAGTATTGCGGAAGAAATGAATCTGCCGGAAACCGCGTTTGCTGAAGAAATTCAAGGATCTCACTATTATTTGAGGTGGTTTACGCCGACTACAGGAGTTAAATTATGTGGTCATGCAAGATTGGCTACGTCTCATATTTTATGGCCAGAAGGTCATCTCACAAACACTGAAACCATACGTTTTACTACCTTGAGAGGCGAGTTGAAGGTCACGAACGATGACTCCTTGATTAGCCTTGATATTCCACAAGAAGGCTTTAGCGAGTGCAAAGAGTCAATAGGATTGGAGATGGCTCTGGGTTGTGAAATTATCAATACATATTTAACGGGCGAGAACTTATTGGTAGAGGTAAAAAATGAAGAGGCCGTCAGAAGGCTTGGCACCATATATACAGCAGTTAGAACTGTTGCCTGCTGAATGTGTGATTGTAACGGCTAGAGGTAATAATGTTGATTTTGTTTCACGGGTATTCGGGCCAAACTTGGGGATTAATGAAGACCCGGTAACTGGCTCAACACATTGTTCGCTTACACCCTTTTGGGGTAAAAGATTGGGTAAAATTAAAATGAATGCTTTACAGTTATCCAAACGTGGAGGAGCATTGCAGGTCGAATTGGTGGGTGATCGAGTCAGCATAGCTGGACAAGCCACTACAGTATTTAAAGGTGAGCTCTATGAGTGAAAACAACAGTCATTTATTATCAAATCGAATTAAAAGTGTCCCTAAGTCTTTTATTCGAGAAATTCTCAAGGTTTCAAATCATTCAGATATTATTTCTTTTGCAGGTGGGTTGCCGAATGCAGACCTATTTCCTGTTAATGATATCGCCCAGGCAAGTGCCAAAGTATTAGAGCAAAATGGCGCCAAAGCATTGCAGTATAGTAATACTGAAGGCGATGCCTCGCTGCGTAACTGGATTGCACAGCGCTATAAGGACAGGCAAGGGTTAGAAGTATCGCCAGACAGTATTTTAATTACCAATGGGTCCCAGCAGGCATTTGACCTGATTGCGAAAGCGCTACTGAATGAGGGTGACGAGATAATTATTGAAAACCCGGGGTATCTTGGTGCAATTCAGTCCTTCTCTTTGTATCAGCCGAATATGTTAACGGTGGAAGTGAATGAAAATGGGATGGATGTAGAACAACTTGAGAATGTACTGGAAAACTCTCAACCAAAGTTTGTCTATACGGTGCCTAATTTTCAAAACCCAACTGGCATCTCTTATTCACAAGAGAATAGAGAAGCTGTTGCGGCTAAGATCGAGGAACATAATACGCTCTTAATTCAAGATGATCCTTACGGTGAATTACGATTTTCCGGGGAAGAAAAAGGGAGTTTTTATTCCTTGATACCTGAAAAAACTATCATGCTAGGTACCTTCTCAAAGATAGTTGTTCCTTCTTTCAGGATCGGCTGGATAGTGGCACCGGAGTGGTTAATGGATTCGCTTATAATTGCTAAGCAAGCCTCCGACCTGCATACCAATTATTTTTCACAATTGGTAATGAGCCAATACTTACAAGATAATCCGGTCGATCAGCATTTAGAAAAAATCATCGAATTGTACTCAAAACAAAGGCAGGCGATGATATCTGCTATTGAAGAATACTTTCCACAAGGTGTTACAGCGGCAGCTTCCGAGGGTGGCATGTTTTTATGGGTAACGTTGCCTGAAGGAATGTCATCCATGGAGTTGTTTGATGATGCGCTGGAATCGAAAGTCGCTTTTGTCCCAGGTCACCCATTTTATGTTGGCGAGCCGAAACAGAATACAATGCGTCTCAGTTATGTAACGGTTGACTCAGACACCATAAGGGAAGGCATTAAACGTTTGGGTCAATGCATTAAAAATAGAATGAATTAATTTTAACTAACTGCTCGAATTAATCGAAAAGCTGCCAGCCGAAGCGTAGCGAAGACAACAGCTTTAGCTGACCCGAAGGGCGAGTAAAACGAGTCAAAAGTAGGGGGGTGATATAATCTTGAAAAGATGTCGTTGAAATAATGCTGGTGTCTACATTGATTAATTTTTCACCTAAGGTCGACAAATGATCAGTTTTACGATCTATTTTGCTAATAATTGCGCTTAATATGCTAAGCTTATAAGGTTTTTCACAGTTAAAATAATGTATAAATAATAATGAGTTCAGTCACAAAAATACCCGCAAGCGAGCATGGTATTAATCCCCGGGAAATCGATAAAAAAGCCCGTACTATCTTAAAATCTTTGACTGATGCTGGTTATGAAGCTTATTTGGTTGGTGGTGGAGTCCGTGATTTGCTCTTAGGCTTTCACCCCAAAGATTTCGATATTGCCACTAGCGCTACCCCAGAACAAGTAAAAGAAGTTCTTCCTTCCACTCGAATAATCGGACGACGTTTCAGACTGGCGCATGTCCACTTTGGTCGTGAATACTTTGAAGTGGCAACTTTCCGTGCACCACACGATGATAGCGATAAAGGCCAGGTCGGCAAGCATGGTCGAATTATCCATGATAATGTTTATGGAACAGTGGTCGAGGATGCCTATCGACGCGACTTTAGTATCAATGCGCTGTTCTATGACCTGCAAAAAGGTGAAGTGCTTGATTACGTAGGCGCAATGAATGATTTAAATAAACGCCAATTACGCATGATTGGCGATCCTGTGGTCCGTTACCGCGAAGACCCGGTGAGAATGCTTCGCGCTATTCGTTTCGCTGCAAAGCTCGATCTAAGTATCGAGCCTGCATCTGAAGCACCTATTCGAGAATTATCATCATTGATGGGCAATATTGCTCCTGCGCGTCTGTTTGATGAGTCGTTGAAGCTTTTCCACAGTGGCAAGGCGATTAAAACGTTAGAGTTATTGCGTGAATACCACTTGCTTAAATATCTATTCCCACAGGCTGAAACTAGCCTCACTGAAGATCTTGATAACCAGGGTGAAGAAGGCACCTACACCAAATTAGTCTATGCCGCCTTAAAAAATACAGATAAAAGAATTAAAGCTGATATGCCTGTTACTCCTGCATTCCTGTTTGCAGTAATGCTCTGGAAAAGAGTCAGGGAAGGTACCGTTATGTACAAAGAGCTGGGCAACCCGGCGTTACAATCCGTGCATTTGGCAGCGACTGATGCTTTTGCCGAGCAGGTTAGATGCATTTCAGTGCCTCGAAGATTTAGCAATATGACGCGAGAGATCTGGACCCTGCAAGGTTTGTTTTCCTTTAAGAACGAAAGAAGAGTGTTAAGGTTTTTAGAGCATAAACGTTTTCGCGCGGCTTATGATTTTATGTGTCTTAGAGTGCATGCTGGAGAATTACCTGCAGAAGAATGTGAGTGGTGGACTTTAATCCAGGAAGTTGATGTGGCAGAAAAAAAAGCGATGTGCCTCGCCGCGTCTCCCGGAAAATCCAAAAGCAGGAATAAACGACGCAAGAATGGTTAGAAGCCTTGAATAATACTGTTATCAATGGTGAGCGTTGTTATATCGCCGTGGGCAGTAATATGGGTGATTCTTTCGCTTATATGCAACAAGCCATTTCAGGCTTAGATGCTCACGATCAAATATCCCATTTGATTGTTTCACGTTTTTATAAAAGCAAACCTCACGGTCCCCAAGACCAGCCTGACTATCTCAATGCTGCTGTATCTATAGAAACAACATTAGACCCTGAGTCTCTGCTTGACGCTATGCAAAAAATCGAAAATGATAATGACAGAGTCAGGCAAGGCGTGAAGCGCTGGGGCGCTAGAACACTCGATCTTGATTTGCTTTTTTATGGTAATCAGCGAATTAATACGAAACGTCTCATCGTGCCGCATCCAAGAATTTGCGAGCGTGCGTTTGTTCTATACCCTCTACAAGATTTGCTAGAAGAAACTAAAGATGATTTGATTATTAGTAAATCGACTACAATACAAGACTGTATAAACAATTTATCTGACATAGAAAAAAATAACATCATGGAGCTTGATCATGCCTAACCGAGTTACTGTAAAAACTATTCGTGAAATGAAATCCAGGGGTGAGAAAATTGTCTCTCTAACAGCCTATGATTCGAGTTTTGCCCGAGTTGTGGATGAGCAGGGTGTTGATGTGATTCTGGTGGGTGATTCGCTGGGAATGGTTATGCAGGGCCATGACTCGACAGTGCCAGTGAGTGTCGATGACATTATTTATCATTCAAGAGCTGTTGAGCCACAAACTAAACGTGCACTGGTAATGGCAGATTTGCCCTTTATGAGTTACACCAATCCAAATCTGGCGATCTCTAATGCTGCTAGATTGATGCAGGAAGGCCGGGCACATATTGTTAAGCTTGAAGGTGGCGAGGCTCAATTAGACACTGTGCGACACATGACTCGTCATGGTGTTCCCGTTTGTGCACACATTGGTTTAACGCCGCAGACAGTACACAAACTTGGTGGTTATAAGGTGCAGGGTAGAGAAGGTGCTGTAGCCAAGCAAATGCTATCCGATGCGCTTGCACTACAAGATGCAGGGGCAGATGCTGTCGTATTAGAATGTGTGCCAGTAGATTTAGCGCAGCAACTTACAGAAGAATTAGAGATACCAACGATTGGTATTGGAGCGGGTAGAACCTGTGATGGGCAAGTTTTGGTTTTGCAAGACATGATCGGAATCTCAAGCCTCGCGCCAAAATTCTCCTTGAATTTTTTAACGGAAGGACGAAATATCCCAGAAGCAATAAAGGCATATGTTGATGCCGTGAGAAGTGTCTCTTTTCCCACGGATGATCAATGTTTCTTTTAAAAGTATTCATTAAATATAAAAAAACCGCTAAAAGTAGGGGGGTGATATTATCCCAGCTTACGAATAGTGAAGGTTAAGGTATGTTGCAGGCAAATGATAAAGACGAATTAAGAGTTGTAATGCGCGGTTATCGTGCAAGAAATGAGAAAACAGCTTTTGTTCCTACCTTAGGTAATTTGCATGAAGGCCATTTGTCTTTAGTGCGTAAAGCTAAGCAGGTAGCCGATCGTGTTGTAGTATCTATTTTCATAAACCCAACTCAATTTGATAAAGCTGAAGATTTGGCGGCTTATCCGCGAACTCTCGATAGTGATTTAACGTTACTAAAAGATGAAGGGGTGGATTTGGTTTTTTTGCCAACTGCTGACGAAATGTATCCAGCTGGAAGTGCAGCTCGTGTTGAAGTTGAGGGGATTAGTGAGATCCTTGAAGGTGATTCGAGGCCAGGACATTTTTCCGGTGTCGCGACCATTGTAGCCAAGCTATTTAATCTGGTGCACCCTGATGTGTCGGTATTTGGTGAAAAGGATTTTCAGCAATTGATGTTAATCAGACGCATGGAAAGTGATCTGGATTTTGGTATTGAGATTATCGGGGCACCTACAGCTAGAGAAGAAACAGGCTTGGCAATGAGCTCGCGTAATAATTATCTTGATGATGAGCAGCGCAACAATATTGCTCCTAGGTTATACCAGAAAATGCAGCAAACCCGAGAAAAAATAGTCAGTGGTGAGACGGATTATCTGGCCTTACAGGCAGAGAGTATTAAAACTTTGAACGAGCAAGGTTTTGATACCGATTACTTTGAAGTTCGTAACGCTATTGATTTATCAGTTGCAGATGCCGACTCAAAAGAACTGGTTATACTTGTCTCTGCCTGGTTGGGTAAAGCTCGTTTGATAGATAACATTACAATCAGTTTATAAAAAGTGCCCCAAAAGTGGGGGGTGCTTTTAAGCTATTTTTTAATGTTAGCAAATACGCGGTAGTGGATCGTCTTCCAGTTCTTCCAGGATGCGCTCTCCCCCTAGTTCGGTGAGTAATGTTACAAATGGCTTTCCTTCACGAATTTCGCCGATAATAGCGGCATCTTTACCCTCGGGTAATTGTTGCCACTTGTTTAAAGCTTCATTAGCCTGATCAGCTCCTATTATTGCTACCACACGCCCTTCGCAAGCTAGATACATGGGGTCATAACCGAGGATATCGCAGACAGATTGCACCGTATCCCGAATCGGTATGCGTGGTTGTTTTAAGACTACATTTTTGTGGCAAGCTAATGCAATTTCATGAGCTACTGTCGCCAGTCCGCCTCGAGTAGGGTCGCGCATAAAATGTAGTTCACTCAAATCCAGTAGGGCAGTGGTTAATGATAAAACACTGGCTGCATCGGAAAGTAATTCACCGTGGAGTCCAAACTGTTCTCTGGCAAGCATGACGCAGATTCCATGGTCGCCGATTGGACCACTGACCAGAATTTTATCCCCTGACTTTATCTGATTCAGACCAAGATTTATTTTTGGGTCACGAACACCAACACCAGTTGTCGCCAGGTACAAGCCTCCGCCTTCTCCGCGAGGTAGCACCTTGGTGTCACCAGCGGCAACCTCTACATTAATTGCCTTTGCGCTAGCTGCAAGGCTAGCAATAATTCGATCTAATTTCTCAACTTCAAAGCCTTCTTCAATAAAGGCATTCAGACTTAGATAGCGTGGGATAGCACCAGCCACAGCAAGGTCATTGGTAGTGCCATGAACTGCCAGTGAACCGATATTGCCACCCGGGAATTCCAGAGGCTTAACCGAGAAGCCATCGGTAGTAAACATCAACTCCCCTTCGTCTGGGTGTAATGTGACCGCATCAGCCTGAATATCGAGGCTGGGGCTGGACAAATGTTTGGCGAATACGTCTTTGATTAGTGAGCGCATATAGAGGCCACCGTTTCCATGTGCGAGTGTTATGTGTGAATCTTGCATCTTCTAACCTTGAATAGATTTATTGGTTAATACGGCCTCAACAATCTGGCCTGCGCTTATACTAGCATCGTTAACCGGTAAGGTTTCTGCCATATAGGCACCGAAATTATGCTTTTGTAACTGGGTGATCAGATACTCAGAAAGTTTACGATTCTGGAACACCCCCCCACTTATACCAACTTTTTTAAATGAATAGTTTTCACTAAGTGTTTCTGCCTGCATTAAAAGTGTGTGTGCTATCTGTGAGTGAAAAGTAGTGGCTCGGTGTTCCACACTTAGAGTTGAATCTTGCAATATGGGAATTAAACTAGCCCAATCTGCCTGTAGTAGTCCGTTCTGGTCTTTTGATAATGGCAAAGATTCAATTTCAAACAGTGATTCACATTTTTGTTCCAGTCGCATGGGTGCTTGTCCTTCAAAGCTTGCTTCATGGATAAGTCCCGTTAAAGCTGCTGCTGCATCAAACAAGCGTCCCATTGCAGATGTTTGCGGTGAGTTAATGCCTAATTTCCATGCTTGTTTTAACAAGCCGGTGTCTACTGGACAATCTTTCCATTCCTGATTTTCTTCCCAGCATAATGCTGCTGCACTCCGCCACGGTTCACGCCCAGCCTTTTCACCCCCAGGTAGTCTAAACTGGCGGAAGCTGGCAACCCGTTCCCAATTACCAGGATGTCCGTAAAATGCCTCAGCTCCCCAGATATTGCCATCATCACCATAGCCTGTTCCATCCCAACAGAACACCAACCATGGTTCTTCATTATCTTGATCTGACTCCCTGTTTTCCAAAACAAGAGCAGAAGCGTGAGCTTTATGATGTTGTATTTTTGTGGCAGGCAGATTGCTTGTCACGGCCCATTTAGTTGAAGCATAGGCGGGGTGTGCGTCACAGGCGAGAGACTTTGCTTCCACCCGATAAAGTCTTTGTAAATCAGCAATCGTTTTTTCAAAAACCTCCATGCTAAGCGGGCTATCCAGATCACCAATGTGTGGTGAGATAACCAGACGATTATTCCAGGCTAAAGCCACGGTATTTTTCATATGGCTGCCGCAAGCCAGTATAGGTTCTTTGATTGTAAAAGGGAGATTGATTTCTATGGGAACATGCCCTCGACCCAGACGCATAGGGCGCAATTTTCCTGAAATTCGTCGAAATACCGAGTCGTCTGCAGGGCGAACAATACGGCGGTTGTGATGAAGATACACATGAGTAATGTGGCTCAATCGTTTCTCAACCTCAATTTCATCAGTAAGCACTGGCTCGCCGCTGATATTTGCGGATGTGGCAATAAGTGGTCTGCCAAAATTATTCAGTAATAAATGATGCAAAGGGCTATACGCCAGCATTGCGCCAATTTCTGATAAGTCTGGTGCTATCAGTGGTGACAAGCTGGAATCTTTTTTATTGACCAGCACAATAGGGCGTGAAGGTGAGCACAATAATCTGGCTTCATCTTCATCTGGTTTTAAATATTCACGGACGCTATCTAAATCGTCAATTCCAGCTGCTGGAAACATCACAGCAAGTGGTTTATGTGGCCTTCCTTTAAGTTTTCGAAGTTGTTGAATGGAAATATCATTGCTGGCATCGCATATCAGGTGATATCCACCTATGCCTTTCACCGCTACTATTTTCCCAATTTTCAGAGCTTCAACGCAGGCTTGTAGAGCTCGTGAGGTATCACTTATGACTGATTCTGAATCTTTAAAAGTCAGTTGTGGGCCACATACAGGACAGGCAACTGGTTCAGCATGGAAGCGTCGGTCCGAAGGCTTTTTGTATTCTTTGAGACAATTATCACACAGAGGGAATTCATCCATGGATGTATTTGGTCTATCGTAGGGAAGGCTTTCTATTAGAGTGTATCGAGGTCCGCATTGGGTGCAATTTATAAATGGATAGTTATAGCGACGGTCACTGACATCGTGCAATTCATTGAGGCAATCGGGGCAAGTATAGAAATCTGTCGGTATATGGATATCTGGATTTGCGGAGGAATTGCTCTGAAGAATATTGAAACTTGTAAAGTCGCTGGATTCGCAAACTTCACATAATACTATTTCAGGTTTTGATATTAACGGGGGGTCTGATTTTAAGCCATTGTGAAAACTATCAAGGTCTAGCTGATCACCTAGACACATAATTTCCACTTGACCTAAATTGTTGCGAACCCATCCATTCAGGTTGTATTGATGAGCGAGTTGATAAATGAAAGGCCGAAAACCTACGCCTTGAATTTTACCGCTTATGATCCAGTGACGGCATTCCTGCATCAGGCAGCATTCTCACGGACCCCGCCAGCCCACCAGATTCGACACGCTCCTTCATCAGATACCATACACGGTCCAACTGGGTTACGGGGTGTGCATGCCTTACCGTAAAGACGACATTGGTTAGGGTAGATTTTTCCTAATACGACTTGTGCGCAATCACAGCCTGGAGGCATTTCACCTGCTCTACGTCGCGCATCGTCATTATAAGAAGGGTATTTTAATCTGGCATCATAGGCTGAATAGGCTTGATTGAGGGCATATCCAGATTTCGGGATGATACCGATACCCCTCCAGTTTGCATCTACAACATCCATGACGCTATCTAATTGTTTTTTTGCGCCGATGTTTCCATCATCTTTAACAAGCTGCGGATAGCAATTATCTAAAAACAGACGGGAGTCTATCTTTTGACGTAATACCGAGTAAGTTGCGGCCAGTAAACTTTCAGGAGTAAAGCCCGCTATGGCAGAAGGGATGTTGTGTTTATCTATAACGAATTGCCATTCCTTGGAACCCATTACTGTTGCAACGTGACCGGGTGCAACCAAGGCATCAAACCCTGCTTCTCCTGAATCAAGTAACATCGCAACTGCTGGCCAAGTTAATCTACCCGAAATTAATAGTGATAGATTATCAGGGGCGCCCTGAGCCAACATCGCGGCCACAGGAGTTGAAGTGGTTTCAAAACCCGCAGCAAAGAACACAACAGGTTTATCCGGATTTTCCTTGGCAATTTGCACTGCTTCCATCGGGGATGCTATGGGACGAATATCTGCACCCAGTGCCTTTGCTTGTTCCAGTGATCGAGCATCGGTCTTTGGAACATTTACAGGGACACGCAACATGTCTCCAAAAGCGACAAGGATAATATCCTCGTTAAGTGCTATCTGAATAGCTTCATAGATGTCTTCCTCTGGACAGACG
>CAWEEB010000052.1:0-8797 GCA_963807855.1 uncultured Gammaproteobacteria bacterium
CATTGCAACACACACAGAAAACTTAGTTGCCGGCGTCTCAAAGTCCAAAGTTTTCCTTGGGCGTTCATTGAGTTGCCTAGCTACTTTATTCAAATGATGCTGGGAATGCACGGATAAATCAGTTCCTTTTGGAAAATACTGCCTCAACAAACCATTTGTATTTTCGTTACTCCCTCGCTGCCAAGGGCTGCCTGGGTCGCAAAAATACACATCAACATCAGTTGCAAGACTAAACTCCCGATGCTTTTTCAATTCAGAACCACGATCCCAAGTGAGTGATTTATAAAGTTCCTCGGGCAACTTCTTAGCATGTTTTTTCAAAGCCGATATGACTGTGTCTGTGCGCTTATCCGCAACTTTGACCAGCATGACATAGCGCGTGTGTCGTTCTACTAACGTGGCAATATAGCTATTCTTGCTTCCAG
This sequence comes from uncultured Gammaproteobacteria bacterium, assembly GCA_963807855.1. Taxonomy (GTDB): domain Bacteria; phylum Pseudomonadota; class Gammaproteobacteria; order Thiotrichales; family Thiotrichaceae; genus Cocleimonas. The sequence goes on from CAWEEB010000052.1 coordinate 426, forward strand.
CAATTAGATCACCTTCCCAATGACCCGGAACAGCACGATCTTCCACTTCTGACGGGCGTTCACTAATAGACACCAAATCCGGTATTTTACCTCGCTTTTCTTGTTTGGAGCATTTAGCTCTGCGCAATTTGTGCCTTTGACGAAGATGTTGCATTAACTCTTTCTTCAATGCGCCTCGCGCTTGAATATAAAGGCTACGATAGATTGTTTCATGAGACACGCACATCTCCGATTGTTCAGGGTATGTAAGCTTCAACCAACATGCAATTTGTTCAGGTGACCAAAACAGTTTTAGTTTTTGGGCAACTTGCCGGCAAAGCTTGGGAAGCTTAGCCAGTTTACAGGCTTTTGGGCGCTGAGCGCGCTTATCTGCCGCTGCATCCGCTTTATGCGCACGATAATCATTCGTGCCGCCATTGCGTTTAACTTCACGACTGATCGTGGATGGCGATCTACCTAACGACTTTGCTATCGAACGCAGTGACTGTCCTACACATAAACCTCTTGAAATTGTTTCTCGTTCACTGAGTGAAAGTGAGCGCTCTGCTCTTTTACGCTGAGGGGGACTGATGCCACCATGAGTAAGTAATATATGCCTTACACTGTAATCGTGTCGGGATAGAGCACGAGCAATTTCAGCGATAGAGTCACCTTTGCGCCACCTTTCCCAGAGAAGCTCTTTTTCTTCTGCCCTGAAAGGTTTGCGTTTGATGTACTTCATAAAACAACACCTCTTAAAAATGAATTAATAAAGTGTGTTGCAATGACCGATTGAATCCAAGTGATAATAAACTAAAGATGGCGAATATAATCAATTCCACCTAATTGTTTCATTTGCTTCAAAATCCATTTCTGTCGCTTCACCAATGATGGTCTCGGGTTATTAACGTTCGATATCGCTGGCTTTGGCAACACTGCAGCCAACATTGCAGATTCTTCCACCGATAAATCTTTTACGTCTTTATCAAACAAGATACGGCTCGCTTCCTTAACACCAAAAATAGCATCACCAAATTGAGCAATATTTAAATACACTTCCAAAATACGTTTTTTCGGCCAAGCAATTTCTAAAGAAACACTCAAACCAGCTTCCAATAGTTTTCTTAAATAACTGCGTTGATTCCATAAAAATAGATTTTTTGCTGTTTGTTGTGTGATAGTACTCGCGCCACGTGGTTGAGATTTTCCTCTACTATTCTGAGCCAGTGCCTTTTTCAATTCAATCGTATCTATACCCCAATGATTGGGGAAGCGCTGATCTTCTGCGGCAACAACTGCCAATGCAAGGTGTGGAGGTATACTGTCCCAATCCACCCATTGATAAATAGCTTTTTCGTAGACTTTAGGTGAATTAGCTGCCAGTGAATTTTGTTTGTATATAAAAGAGGATGTCGGTAAAGGTATCCAGCGAAAAACTAACAGCACTGCAAATAGTACTAATACTGAAATCAATACGAATTGCGCAAAGACTCTCAGGACTCGAGAGATAATGCCTCGTTTCTTTTGTTTCTTTTCACTTTCTGATTGGTAGCTATGATACTCTTTCAATTTTGAAAATAGTCCTTATATTTCATACTCTAACAATGTAGATAATAGCTTTTTAGAGATCTTTGTACGAGGATTATGATGAGAGAAAAATAAGCGTAATTCCTCAGTTTTTTCTTAAAAAGGAGGGGAATAGCACTGCTATTCGACGAATTTTTAAGGAAAACCTGAGTAATTCAAGCTATTTTTATCCTTCATCATTCTTGTTTAAAGGTCTCTTAGTAAATAAATGCAGATAAACATTCACTCAGAAATATCGCAAATACCTGGCAAAGCCTGGAATCAATTGGTAAAGGACAATAATCCATTTGTACGCCATGAATTTCTATCTGCATTAGAAACTCACGGTTGTGCAAGTGATGAATTCGGCTGGCACCCTTGTCATATTGCAATCTATGAAGATGATAAGCTGCTTGCTGCAATGCCGCTCTATGCGAAAACCAACACTTACGGAGAGTTTGTCTTCGACCATGCCTGGGCAGACGCCTATCATAGAAATAAAATCCCCTATTTCCCTAAATTAGTTTCATCGATTCCTTACACACCCGCCAGCGGCCAACGGCTTTTATGTGACCCAGAAAGAACCGATGAGCTTTACCCTATTTTAATAGAAACCGTTAAACAGTTTGCTGAAAAACAAAACTACAGCAGCTTTCATTGTTTATTTGCTAATAGTGATGAACAGGATTGGCTGGAGGATTATGGACTGCTGGCACGCCATGATTGTCAATTTCATTGGCACAATCAAGGCTATTCTAATTTTGATGATTTTTTGGCAAAGCTGACACCCAAGAAACGAAAAAATATTCGGCAAGAACGGCGAAGAGTAGAACAACAAGCTGTTAATTTGCGAGTGTTAAATGGACATACTGCCACAGAGGAAGATTGGGAGAATTTCTCCAGGTTCTACCAACAAACTTTCGCTGAAAAATATGGAACAGCTACCTTAAACGAAGGTTTTTTTAAAGAAGTCGCACGTGCCTTACCAGATCAAGTTATTCTGGTGCTAGCCGATGACCTTTCAAAACAATCTGAAGATGATTCAATCGCAAAAGGCTGAATGTATTGCAGGTTCACTTATGTTTGCAAGCGACACCATACTTTATGGGAGGCACTGGGGTTGTATAGAACAAGTGGATAAACTCCATTTCGAAGCCTGCTACTATCAGGGTATTGAATATTGTATCGAACACAAATTAGAAAAATTCGAACCCGGAGCCCAAGGCGAACATAAAATTGCGCGAGGCTTTATTCCTACACTGACACGATCTAGCCATTGGTTGAATAATTCCCCCTTTCAGGAGTCTATTGAAAACTTTGTAAAGCATGAGCAAGCTGGTGTGAAGGCTTATATGGATACACTCAAGTCACCGTATCAGGAAGAAAAGTAATTAAATCATGACAATCAATATTCATAAGCCATTTTCAGAATCCTGCGTTCAAAATCAACAAGCCATACTCGAGGTTTTATTGCCCTTATTAAAAGACAAAGAACGCTTACTAGAAATTGGAAGTGGCACAGGACAACACGCTGTTTTCTTTGCAAAACACATGCCGCATTTGATCTGGCAAACTAGCGATCAAAGTATGTATCACGGTGGTATAAAGCTCTGGCTTGATGATGCAGGTTTAGACAATACTCTACCTCCTTTATCGCTGGATGTCAGTACAGATAAATGGCCTGAAACCACTTTTGATACGATTTTCTCAGCGAATGCGGTGCATATTATGTCTTGGGAAAACGTCGTTGATTACTTCAATAATGGCTCTCCCTTGTTAGAATCTGAAGGCTACTTTATCTTATATGGACCGTTTAACTATGACGGCAAATACACCAGCGAAAGCAATGCGCGATTTGATCAGTGGCTAAAGAACAATGACCCTAAAAGCTGCATCAAAGATTTTGAAAAACTCAATGATCTGGCCGAAAAAGGTCATATGAAGCTTGTAGATGATATTGCTATGCCTGCCAACAACCGTATTCTAATCTGGAAAAAAGACTAATTAATGGAAAGTCACCCTCCCACTTTCAGCACAAAATTAGTTAGAGACCTTGCTTGGGTAATTGCTAGCCCACCACTTCAATCCGGATATATTCAAAATACCTATTGGTGGGATGAAGATAGATGCCAAAAAGAATTTCAAGCTTGCCTGCCAGCCCTAATTGAATTAGACAGAGATCCAACTGTTTTAGAACAACACTTATCTCAATCAAATAGCAAACGACTAGGGCATAGATTTGAATCCCTGGTTTCGTATTGGTTAACCATTAGCCCTAACTATGAACTCATTCAGCAGAACATCCAGATTATCGAAAATGGAATTACCTTAGGTGAAATTGACTTCATCATTCAGGAAATATCTACGGGAAAAAATATCCATCTGGAAGTTTGTGTTAAATTTTATTTAGGAACAAAACCCTATAAAAACCGCTATCGCTGGTTTGGCACAAACACCAAGGATCAACTAGGCAGAAAGCTAGATCATCTACTAACTCACCAATCCCAATTGAGTAAAACATATGAAAAGCATTTCTGTCATCAAATAGATGAACGCCATTGCTTCATTAAAGGGAGATTGTTCTACCCTAAAGAAAATGACGTAGCACCTGAAGGTGTAACAAACAATCATCTGAGAGGTTCGTGGGAGTATTCAGACCTTGCAAAAAAAAAATTGGGGATATATTTAGCTATTAATAAAACGCTCTGGTTATCCGAACTCAATCATAAGGACATCATTGATTTACAGGACAATCCTGTTGAGATTTTTAAAGATAGAGCACAATGCTACGTTGAAATTAATCGAGATAATAAGAATGAGTATCAGGAAAAAGCACGTATATTTTTCCTTCCTGATAAATTTAAGTTTTCCTTCAGACAATAAAAACCCCCTATAAGTAGGGGGGGTGTGTTTTTTATTTTTCGAACTATTCTAGAAGATTAATTAAGATTTAAGTACTCTTAATATATCTTCTAGTTCGGTAATAATTTGTCGGGATAATTGATTCGCTTTGGCACTATCATCATCTGCTTCAACGCCTGAGAGCTTTTGACGAGCACCATTAATTGTATAGCCCTGTTCGTGCAGTAAGCTACGAATCTGACGAATTAAAAGCACATCATCACGCTGGTAGTAACGACGGTTACCACGACGCTTCATTGGTTTTAGATTAGGAAATTCCTGTTCCCAGTAGCGTAAGACATGAGCCTTGACACCACAAAGGTTACTGACTTCTCCAATGGTGAAATACCGTTTACTTGGTATTGCAGGGAGTTCTTTATTATTGGATGCTTCCAGCATATTTTTCTACTCTTTGCTTTAATTTTTGACCAGGACGGAAAGTAACAACACGACGAGCACTGACTGGAATTGCTTCACCAGATTTTGGGTTTCTTCCAGGACGTTGTGCTTTATCGCGCAGCATGAAGTTTCCGAAACCTGATAATTTGATATTTTGCCCTTGTTCCAAAGCAGTTCTGATCTCTTCGAAAAACATTTCAACGAGTTCTTTAGCTTCTCGTTTATTTAGCCCTAATTCATCAAACAGATGTTCAACCATGCCTGCTTTCGTCAATGTCATAATTGCTGCTCTCCTTTGGTAAATTACAACGGGAGTAATATAAATAGATAAATTATTAGAGAAAAATCACCGACTATTTAATAACAATAATTACTCTATATTTTATCTAAGTACTGCCCCTGTATTACTTTCTAGCGCTGCCATGATCTTCTCAACATGGGCACTAATTTCTTGTTCCTCTAGGGTGCGCGAAAAATCCTGAAAAATCAAGCCTAAAGCGAGACTTTTTTGACCTGAATCTACATTGTCCCCAGAATATACGTCAAATACAAAACTTTCTACGAGTTGTTGAATATTTAAACTATTCAACACCTTAGAGACAGTTGAATATTCCACATCCTGTTTAACTACAAGTGCAAGATCTCTTCGAACCGAAGGATATGGTGATAGCTTAGTATATTCTGGTAGCTTTTTCTGCGAAATATTATCCATATCCAGTTCAAATACAAAGACTTGCTGATCTAAACTCAATTTCTTTTCAACCGCAGGATGTAACGCCCCACATACTCCAACTATCTGCTTATTAGAAATAATATTAGCAGATTGCCCAGGGTGTAATGCTGAATGATCTGACTTTACAAATTCGAATGTCTGACCTGTCGCTTGTTCTAGCAAAGCTTCGACATCACCTTTCAAATCGAAGAAATCGACACCTCTGGAATCTGCATTCCACTGTTCTGAGTATACATTTCCGGTAATTGCACCAGCTAACTTCTTTCTCTGTGTAAGGCCGTCAGGAGTCTTTAAAAAGCTTAAACCAGTTTCAAAGAAACGCACACGGGATTGTTGACGTTTTACGTTTTTATCAAGCGCTGGAATCAATCCTGACCACAACGTACTGCGCATGATTGATAACTCTTCAGAGATCGGATTTGATAGTGCTATCTGCTCCTGATCTGGACTTAATAGTGATTCAACTTCAGGTGGTACAAAGCTATATGTAATCGCTTCCTGATAGCCCCTAGAAACTAGAATATTACGCAAGGTATTCTCATCTACTAGTGTTTCTTCCTTTCTGGCTATACGAGGTTCCATTGGGCGTAAACGCGCAGGAATATTATCGTAGCCATAAATGCGTGCAACTTCTTCTACAAAATCTTCAGGAGTTGCCAAATCAAAACGGAAAACTGGTGGAGTTATACACCAACCATTATCGGCGGTTTCGACTTTACACCCTAATCGTGTAAGGATATCTTCAATACGATCATCATCGATCTCAATTCCGAGATGACGTTTGATACGTCTACGCTCGAAATCAACACTATCCCGCTGTTGCAGATCAGCTCTGGCAATAACGTCATTAAATGGCCCTACTTCGCCACCACAGATTTCAGTAATTAACTGAGTCGCACGCTCAATCGCTTTTACTTGCAAATCAGGTGACACACCTCTTTCAAAACGATGAGAAGAATCAGTATGTAACCCGTACTTGCGAGATTTTCCCATGATCTTTTCAGGAACAAAGTAAGCACTTTCTAAATAAATATTCTTGGTGTCATCGGTAACAGAACTATCTTGTCCACCCATGATTCCAGCCAATGCGAGCGCTTTCTCTTGATCGGCTATTACCATGGTGTCAGCGCTTAAAGTAATTTCTTTACCATCAAGTAAGGTTAGCTTTTCACCTCCAACTGCTGTTCTTACATCAATACCACCGCTAAGCTTATCGAAATCAAAACCATGCATCGGCTGCCCTAACTCAAGCATCACATAGTTGGTGATATCAACAACTGGACCCAGGCTACGTATATCAGATCTTTGAAGCTTTTCAATAATCCAATCTGGTGTCTTAGCAGTTACGTCTAAGTTGCTAATAATTCTACCAACATAGCGTTGACATAAATCTTCAGCACTGATTTTAACGGGGAAAGATTGATCATTATCTAATGATGCTGCTTTTCACCTCAATCTCAGTGACTGGCGCTTGCATTATCACACCCAATTCACGAGCAACACCAGCTACGCATAATAAATCTGCTCGGTTTGGAGTCGCATCAAGATCAAGAGCAACATCATCCAGATCAAAAATTTCTCTCAGGTTTTTACCTAGCTCAGCACTTGCGGGAATAGGCAGCAGACCTTCACCGCCCTCACCCATTCCAAGCGTTTCAGAACCACAAAACATACCTTGTGATAAAACACCGCGCAATTTACCCTTCTTAATCTTAAGTGGTTTTTCACCTGCTTTAGAACTAGGAAGGATCGCTCCAATCATTGCCACTGGCACTTTTTGTTCGAGTTCGACAGTCGCATTAGTAACGATCTGCCAATAGCTCGTCTGTACCAATATTAACTTGGCAGACTCGCAAACGATCTGCATCCGGATGTTGTTCAATACTTTTAATTTGACCCACTCTTACATCGGTAAAAGCAGATGCGACTGGATCTATACTCATCAGCTGTTCCCGACATAATAAGTTGATGCGAAATTTCTTCAGTTGTTGCGTCAAGCTTTACCCATTCACGTAACCAATTTTCACTAACTTTCATATGCTTATATCAACCTCACGCAAACTGCTTTAAGAAACGTACATCGTTATCAAACAACTTACGTAAATCATCAATGCCATATCGCAACATGGCTAAACGATCAATACCGAATCCAAATGCAAAACCTGTATATACCTCTGGATCAATACCAACATGACGGAATACTTCTGGGTTCACCATTCCGCAACCCATCACTTCAATCCATCCTGTATTGCCACAAACTCGACAACCTTTTCCATTACACAATACACATTGAATATCAGTTTCTGCCGAAGGCTCTGTAAATGGGAAGTAATGTGGCCTGAATCGAGTGGGTAAATCTTCTACTTCAAAGAATGCTTTAAAGAAAGCGTCTAAGATACCTTTCAGATCAGAAAAAGTGACGTCTTTATCTACCATCAAACCTTCAACCTGATGGAACATCGGACTGTGAGTCACATCTGAATCACATCGGTACACACGACCGGGGGCTATAATACGCAAAGGTGGTTGTTGATTCTCCATAGTACGAATTTGTACAGGGGAAGTATGTGTTCTTAATAAGGTGCCATCACCAAAATAGAAAGTATCATGTGAAGCACGCGAGGGATGATGGTCAGGAATATTTAATGCAGTAAAATTGTGATAATCATCTTCAATTTCCGGGCCTACTTCGACACCAAAACCTAACTGCATGAAAATTTCTTCGATGCGTTTCGCCGTGCGGGTCACTGGATGCAAACTACCCTCGCCCATTTTACGGCCAGGCAAAGTAATA
>CAWEEB010000053.1:0-13683 GCA_963807855.1 uncultured Gammaproteobacteria bacterium
AAATCGCAGTGGCGGTGGCATGGCTGATGTCCTTGGCGGTTTTCTGGGTGGTGGTCAACAGCAGCAAGGTGGTGGCGGTCTCGGCGACATACTTGGAAGCCTTACTGGTGGTGGACAAAGTGGCGGTAGTTTGGGCGATTTATTAGGTAGCTTAGCTGGTGGACGTCAACAGCAACAAGCTCCACAAGGCGGAGGCATGGGTGATCTACTCGGTAGTATTCTCGGTAACGGCGCAAACAATAGCGGTGGTCTAGGTGGAGCTGGCGGACTAGGTGGTCTTTTAGGTGGAGCATTAACTAAATATGCACAAAACCAGAATAATTCAGTACCTGATCCTTCACATGAAAGTTGCGATCATCTTTCTATAGGAGTTGATCAAAAAGTAGCTGCAGATCACGCAACATTAATCATTCGTGCAATGATCAATGCAGCTAAATCAGATGGAAGCATCGATCAAGCAGAGCAAGAGAAAATTGTCGGTAAACTAGGTGATGTAACTCAAGCTGAAGCAGACTTCGTGCGTAATGAATTCCGTCAGCCTTTAGATGCTGCCGCATTTGTTCGTAGTATTCCACGAGGAATGGAGCAACAAATCTACGCGGTTTCGTTAATGGCGATAGATCTAGACAGTAATAAAGAAGCACATTATCTTATGGACTAGCACGTGGCCTTAATATTCAGCCACAACTTGCTAATCAGATACACGAGCAGTTAGGTGCTCCAACGATTTACTCTTAATATAAATATAAGAGTTTAAGCAAAAAAAGCGGCTTGATAGCCCCTTTTTTTGTTTGTGTATTTATTTTTAAATCAAAAACTTAAGTGAGTACAAATAAATTAATTATTAAGTTTCTTAACTTTTTCATAAGCATCCCAATTATCAAAACCAAAAGGAATTTTAGACGCATCAGATGAGCGGCTCTTTAAAGTCTGCAACTCTATCTTGAGTTCTGATAAATGTTTTACAAAGTGAACTAGTTTACCGCTTTCAGTATTACCTTTGAAATAAATCATTGACTGATTTTGATGTGCGATATAGTCAATATAAAAAACGATCTGCTTACCTTGATGATCAATTTTTATGCCGACTTCATGGTCATTATCCAAAGTTCTATGAAGTTCGTTAATCCAAATCACAATATCTATATTGTTAATAGTATTGTTAGATTTAGGGTTTAGGAACATCTGACATCTGGATATTGCTGCCTTACTTTTCTTACTAAACGTATTAAGAATATCTTCTTTTATAAAATTGTTACATGTAGCTTCCATACTGACATCCTTAATAATTTAAATTCCTGTTAATAAGTAGTGTCTTATAAGCTTCATAAGTTCATCTTTAGAGTATTAAAATTGATTCCAGATTTCTTCTTGTATGCCACTGTGCTAAAAACTTCTCACCAGTTAATCCTTAAGGGACCTCTGATCAAGTCCCAATATTTGAAATATATAGCAAGTTCGAATCTAACCATCCGCATTCGTGTTAATGAATTTATAAGAGTAGTGAAGAATAAATACGAAAAAATAAGGGCAAATTAAGGAAAATTTTCATAATAAATGGAGAACATCAGCAAAGGGTCAAAACCTTTTAATCAGATTAGTGTAAGATTAGATTTAATAAATTATTCAATAAATAAGTAACTTATGAGGTGTTGTTGAAAACACCCCACACTAAATCAAAGGCTTAAGACCTGAAAAAATTTAAAGGTCATGGACTTTCTTTAGCCACTTTTACCCAAAACAGGAGCACATGAAAGTGCAAGATAAAATTAATATGGTAATGAATTACCTAAACGAAGTAAAAACACGTTGCACGTTTAATGCTGCAGCTGAAGCGCTAGGCATTACCCCGAATGCACTTAAAAAGCAGCTCGGTGACCCACGTCCAGAAGCCTCCTGGTTTGTTAGCCAAACATCAGGAGACCCAGTACGTTACACTGACAGCGACAAACATCCTGAACTCTATCGTACTGCACGTATTATTACATCATCAAAAGTTTTAAAGCGTAATCTTGATCTGTAACTTGAGCTATGACTTAAGGTATAAAAAAATAGTAAGTTTCCTGATCAGTACAGTTTAATCGGGGCTTTGCCACCTACTTTTTGATGTTTTAGCATGTCCTTCGTCTTTCCCCTCCCCTTACTTATAGTACTTTGTTTAGATCTTCCCTTGCTCTTAACTAGCCCTTCTCTTGCGAATTATTTGTGATAACAAGCACACTATAAGTGTTACTCTATATCCAATAATCAAATTGCACTTGTCTTATCAGTCAGCAAAGTTCTTAATTTCACGTTTTTAACAAAAAAACACATGATATAAATTAAAAAAAACCAGATGATAACTAATTGAAAAAACATAAAATACCCGTGCTAAAATCCCGCCTTTTTTCGCAGAGCTAACCTCGCAAACAGCTCTAGTCGATAGTTCTAATTGAAGGAATTAGCTTGTCTCCTTTCGCAAAAACGTCACTAATAATTCTATTATTCATGTCATGAATCAACCCAGTGTTTGCATCTGCTGCTAGCCTGGTTCCACATGATTTCACTGCAAAGACATTAAGCTGGTTCGCGATTGCTATTTTTATCATAGCCTATACCTTCGTTATCCTGGAAGATGTGATACACCTGAGAAAATCAAAGCACGTTATCGTAGCGGCGGGGTTAATTTGGGTGATTGTGGCAATTTCATATGCGGGCATTGGACAGACTGATCAAGTCGATGCTTTTTTTGGGCACAATATCCTTGAGTACGCATACCTGTTTTTATTCCTGTTAGTGGCGATGACCTACATCAACACGATGGAAGAACGAGGCGTTTTTGATGCGCTAAGCGGATGGTTAATCTCCAAAGGTTTTACCCTAAAAGGCTTCTACTGGATTACGGGTGTGTTGGCTTTTCCATCTCGCCATTAGCAGACAATTTAACGACCGCACTTTTAATGGCGGCGGTGGTTATATCTGTGTCTGGTGGTCGTAAAGCAATAATGGCGGATAAAACCATTAAAGGTTTTGTCGTGTTAGCCTGCATCAATATTGTTGTTGCTGCAAATGCTGGCGGCGCCTTCAGCCCTTTTGGCGACATCACCACTTTAATGGTGTGGCAAGCAGGCAAAGTCCCTTTCGCTGGCTTCCTCGGCTTAATGCCAGCAGCCCTAATAAACTGGTTGATTCCAGCAATCATATTTTCTTTCTTTATACCTAAAGCCAAGCCTAAACCCAAAAAAGCAGTAACGCGCCTCAAATATGGTGCATTTGTCATAGTCGGCTTATTTATCTTCACAATAGGCCTTGCTGTTACCTTCCATAATGCTTTTCATCTACCTCCCATGATAGGCATGATGACAGGCCTAGGCTTATTACAATTATATGGTTATCACATAAAAATTACTGACAAATCGCATGTCCTTGATAATCGAATCGGACGTTTTGATATTTACAACCAGTTACAACGTGCCGAGTGGGACACCTAGATGTTTTTCTATGGCGTTATTTTATGTGTCGGCAGCTTAGGCGCATTAGGCTATCTTGCCCAGGTTTCTGGCCTTCTCTATGGCGTTTTAGGGGCAACTTATGCCAATATTTTAGTTGGTGTAATGTCAGCGATTGTCGATAACATTCCCGTAATGTTTGCCGTGCTCAGCATGAACCCGGAACTATCTGCAAGTGCAATGGTTATTGGTGACGTTAACCGCTGGTGTTGGTGGATCATTACTTTCGGTAGGTTCTGCCGCAGGCGTAGCGCTAATGGGACAAGCTCGTGGCATATACTTTTTCATGTCACATATTAAATGGGCTTGGGCAATTGCATTGGGGTACATCACAAGTATTGGCGTTCATATAGTTATTTATAACCTGTCGTTTTAAAAGAGAATAGTAGATACGTGTTTTCACCCTGCTTTACTCGGTCCTCATTTTTATAAGTTAGAACGAAATTATGCCAAGGTTTAAAACCAGCTTGATTGAAAGAGAGATACGAGGCCTTAGCGTATATTCAAGCCTTTAAGTGTATCGTTTGTTATAATGATTATGCTTAGCCATACAATGTAATCACAGAACTTTTTTTTAGTCGTTTTTTTAAAAGTATCTGTAAACATAAACTGCTACAATACTCTAATTATGGGAATAAACAACGATCCTCTTCTTCAAACATTCCAGCTTGGTAAATTAAGCCTGCGGAATCGAATTATCAGCACCTCGCATGCGCCTTCCTATGCAGAACAAGGCCATCCACGTGATCAATATCGTTTGTATCATGAAGAGAAAGCCAAGGGTGGCGTAGCGCTAACCATGATTGGCGGTTCTACCAATATCTCCCCAGATAGTCCCTCGGTTTTTGGGCAGTTGTATGCGGGTGATGACAGTATTATTCCGTGGTTTGAGAAACTCACTTCTGGTGTCAAACAACACGGTGCATCGATTATGTGCCAGATAACACATATGGGACGGAGAACGGTAAACGACGATGCACACTGGCTGCCTGTCATTAGCTCTTCTGAAATTCGTGAACGGGCTCATCGCTCCTACCCTAAAGCGATGGAAAATTTTGATATTCAACGTGTCATCAAAAACTTCGCTGATACTGCTTTACGTTGTCAACAAGGTGGATTCGATGGTATCGAACTACTCTCACATTCGCATTTACTCGGGCAATTTCTTTCACCATTAGTAAACAAACGCGAGGATGATTATGGCGGCAGTTTGAACAATCGCTTGCGTTTAACTCTGCAAGTATTAGAAGCAGTTCGCGATAAGATCGGTGATGACTTTGTTTTAGGTTTAAGGATTACAGGTGATGAGCTAATCGAAGGCGGACTGGAAGCAGAAGAATGTATTGAAATTACCAAACTATTAGAAGCATCGGGGATGATAGATTTTTTAAATATTCTGGCTGGCGCTCCCTACGATGATTTAGGTTTAGCTGGCTGGGTTCCTCCAATGGGAATGCCAAGTGCACCACATTTAAATATTGCAGCTAAAATTCGCCAATCGGTATCACTGCCCATAATGCATGCCGGAGGTATAGCTGACATTGCCACTGCTCGTTGGGCTGTGGCAGATGGTTTAATTGATTTAGTAGGGATGACACGCGCGCAAATTGCAGACCCCTATCTCGTCCAAAAAATTCAACAAGATCGAGAAGAAGATATTCGTCCATGTGTTGGCATGGGCTTTTGTGTTGACAGAGTAAATCAGGGTAAAGAAGCGCTATGCGGTCACAATCCTGCCACAGGTCGTGAGCAAACACTCTCTCAAAATATCAATTTGGATAAAAAGGCAACGACTAAGAAAGCCGTAGTAGTCGGTGCTGGACCTGCTGGAATGGAAGCAGCCAGAGTCCTCAGTAAACGAGGTTTTAAAGTCACTTTATTTGAAGCATCCAACAAATTAGGAGGACAACTAATCCTTGCTGCCAAGGGAAAAACACGTCATCAACTTTGGGGGGTTGCTGATTGGCTGATTAACCAGGTAACAAAGCTAGACATTGAAATTCACCTAAACAGTTATGCAGAAAAAGATGAGATCCTGGCAGAAAATCCTGATTTAATTGTTATCGCAACGGGTGGCATGCCGGAACCTTTAAACATCCTTGGTTCAGAATATGCGATTAGTAGCTGGGATATTCTTTATGGAGAGAAGGTATCCGGCGAGGTTTTATTATTTGATGATCATGGTGACCACCAAGCTGGTGTTACCGCTAATGTATTAAGCGATTCTGGGGCTAAGGTTTTATTTGTGACTCCCGATAGAAGCACCTTACACGATCTAGGTCCTACCAACTCATCAGTGGTACATCGGGATTTATATGAAGCAGGAGTCCACTTTTTAACCAATCATGATCTCATTGAAATTCAAATAGATAACGGTAAATACCGCGTCACATTGCAAAATATCCTCACCAAAAGTACTGAGACAAGAACCGTAAACCACGTCGTGGTTGAAAATGGCACCAAAGCCAATACTGACGTCTATGAACAGTTGAAAACGAAGTCACGTAATAACGGCGAAATTGATATTAATTCCTTGGTTGATGGTAGTTTGAAGCTACCCAAGAATAACCCACAAGGGTCTTTTGATTTAGTACGTATTGGAGATGCGGTATCTTCCAGAAACATCCATGCAGCGATGTATGATGCTTTGAGGATTTGTTCGAAATACACGATTTAAATAAGATTAAAAAGACACCCCCTAGTTTTGAATGACAACTCGTTTTAGTGTTCACAAAACGATCTTGGTATTTATGCTTTGCGGGGCAGTTTTTTCTATTTAATATATGCAGTAGTTACTTTTCGCAAACTCACCCTTAGGTTAGTGACTTATTAAAATTCGTCAGTAATGGCAATCACTTCACCATTTCTTAGTACCCTGATCTCACCCTCTGGTATTTCAAACCATTTATCGTCACTCAGTGGCACACTGGCGATAAGCACCACGTCTTTAGAATTGGATTTATCCAGCTCTAGGCCTTCGATGGCTACGTCACTTTCAATAGCAGAGCAGCGCCGACATGTCATAAATAAACCCGGTAGAAAATTACCATCCGGAGAAATTCTTTTGTGGCTATGAATGAAAACATAATCACTATCTGAATAAATGATATTCGCGATTCCCAAAGCACTTATTTTTCTTACAAAACTCGCGAAAACCTTATACCGCAATCCTAAGTCAGGCGCAGCTTCCTGATCCCAGATTTTACTCATATTATCCATCAGATAACAGAAGGATAATTCTGAGTCGGTGTTTCCTATCGGCCTGAATCGCTTCGACTTGAATTCTTCTTTTGTATCGATATCAAGAAGATCACCATTGTGCGCGAATACGTGTTGTTTGCCGCCTAATTCGCGAGTAAAGGGTTGAGTATTTCTGGTGCTGACTTCCCCCTGTGTTGCCAGACGGATATGCGAAATTATGATTTTGCTGTGAATACTGAGATCTTTTACAAACTTAAGATAGGTGCTTTTACTCGCGGTACAGGCCTCTTTAATAATGCGTGCGTCATTATTATCATAATAGGCAATTCCCCAGCCGTCTTTATGCAAGTCGGTCAATCCTCCATGTTTGGAAAACTCATCCAGAGAAAATGAAACCTCTGCAGGAATTGAGCTACACATGGCAAATAGCTCACACATTTATCAATTATTTACGCGCATCTTTTATATACATAACCGATCCGTTATTTCTCATTTCTATATCAAATAACTCACTGGCTCTTATCAAGTCACCGAGTTTTTTATAGCCATAGTTTATGGATGAGAAAGAACTGTTATTCGAAATATAGTGTCCTACGTGACTCATATGCGCCCAGCCGTCATCTTCTGAAGATTGCTCAACCGCAGTACGTAGTAACTTGACAAGTGCGTTATCACGCCTTAGTTCAGCCTTTGTTTTCCTTACTTGTTTTTTAGAAGTATCGGTATCTGCTTTTTCTTTTTCTTCTTCTGTAACAAGGTTTTCGGTATAGATAAACGGTGAACAAGCATCAACAAATGGCTTGGGCGTCTTCTTTTCACCAAAGCCATAAACAGGCAGTCCACTTTCCAGGATTCTAAGAACCAATGGGGTGAAATCACTATCGCTGGTCATCAAAGCAAAAGCGTCCACACTATTGCTATAGAGTAAATCCATTGCGTCAATAATCATAGCCGCATCGGTGGCATTTTTACCTTTGGTATAGGCAAATTGCTGCATGGGTCTAATTGCATTTGGGTGTAATCTATTAATCCAGCCGGACAAAGATTGGTTATTCCAGTCACCATGAGCATGGCGAACATTTACCATCCCGTACTTTGCAAGCTCTTCTAATACGCCTTCTATTGAATTATGACTCACGTTATCGCAATCAATAAGAAGCGCTATTCTTTTTCTTTCTGGCACAAATATCTCCTGAATTTTGCAGCTGATGATGTCACCCCCCTACTTTTAGGCAGTATTTAGGCATAAACGTAGGGGGTGACAAATTAACTATCTTTTTTCTGTTCTTCTTCTACTTTATTTTCTTCTGTTTTAACTAGCGCTTTTTGCTCCGTGCCAGCTTCCCCAACATCATTATTTTCTTTATCTTCTTTTTCGTCTTTATCACTTTCTTCATTATCACCTTCATAGACAATGATTTCCACTGGCTTATGATAGATCAAATTACTCACATCAACTGTATCACCATATTTTTCTTTAATCGCCTTGATTGCCCTGGAGCGTTTATCAAAGAAATGTGCCGCACCGATTTTCTGGTACAAACCAGAGCGTTTGAGTGCATCCTCTACTTTGAACTTAATCCGTGATATATAAAATTCGATACCTGCTTCAGCCAGACGTTCAGACATATGAGTGAGCATTTCCTCACCCGTCGCATCAATCTGATCGACTGCCTCCAAATCTAATACCAGAACTTTCAGTTCCGGTTTATCCGCAACGGCATTCAACATTTTACGCTCAAGATAACCCGCATTGGCGAAATACAAATCACCATCATAACGATAAAACGCAACCGTCTTACTGGTTTTAAGTGCGTTCAATCGAGCATCCCGATAGACACCTTCTTCTGTGAGTGACACTTCTGCAAAATGCGGTGTCATGGTGCGGTATAAATAGAAAAGCAACGATAAACCAATTCCGATAAAGATACCCCACTCAAGATGCGGCGCGAAATATAGCGTCGATAGAAATACCGCCAAAGTCACAAATCCGTCATGCGGGTTTACCTTCCAGGCGTGTTTGAAAGGCTGAAAATGGAGCAATCCGATTACTGCAATAATGATAACGGCCGCCAGCGTTGCCACCGGTAAGAAATAGAGTAACGGTGTTAAAAACAGCAAGGTAATACCGACGATGATGCCTGAAACAATGGCAGCAAAACCTGTTTTAGCACCCGCATCGAACGCCACTGCTGTTCGAGAAAAAGAGCCCGAAACTGCATAGCCCTGAGTTACACCAGCGACCAGGTTTGCCAATCCTTTTCCCACCATTTCCTGATCAGCAGACAAGTGCTGTCGTGTTTTCGATGCGACGGCTTTTGCAATAGAAAATGCTTCAACAAAGCTCAATAAGGCGATCATAAAAGCGGGTAAAAGCAATGAGGACAAATGATCAGGATTGATTGATGGAATTTTAAAGGCAGGCAAGCCGCTATTTACCTCAGCAACTATTTTGCCCCCCATAGCGTCATAACCTATCATCCATGAAACTAAAATCGAGATCACTACGGTTAACAAAATACCCGGTAATTTTGGGGTAAATTTCTTGAATCCAATCAGCAGCAATAACGAAAATGCGCCCATCATCAAGGTGGGCAAATGCGTTTCAGCTGGAATTGCTTTTAATAAATTCCATAGGGTTTCGTATAAATGACTACCCGATTCGACATCAATTCCTAATAATTTACCCAGCTGTAAACTACTGATCACAATGGCGGCGGCATTGGTAAACCCAATCACTACCGGATGAGAAAGAAAATCCACTAATACGCCCAGGCGCAATAAACCTAATACCACCTGCATAATACCCGCAAGAATCGCAATCATCGCGGCATAGGCAATATACTGCGTAGGTTCTAACCCCAATGGAATTAACGCAGCTGCAGTCATCAAAGAGATTATTGCCACAGGGCCATTTTGTAACTGACGTGATGAGCCAAATAAAGCCGCAACTATTGGCACCAGAAATGCCGCATACAAACCCATTTGCGGCGGCAAACCCGCAAGCTGTGCGTACGCCATCGACTGTGGAATCAGAACCAAAGCAACAGTGACGCCTGCGATAATATCTGCCTTTAATATTTCTGGTTTCTTTAGTTCAAAAATCCAGTCCAGAAAAGGCACGAAACGTTTTTTTCCATCGCGCGCGAGTTGTAATAAGTATTCGTTCATTCTTGCCCTATTGGTGTCCTTATTGTGCTTTTTTTATCTGAATCAAAATATGCTGATTCATACTATTTCATTATTATCATAAAGATAGCAGAAACTCATTTAACTATTCTGACTAATATGATTTTTTTATATCCTAATTACTTATTTTTGGAACTACTCAATTCTTCCTGCGATTTAACGAATACATTTTGATGCAGTGCATATATCTAGAACTTTTAAAACAACCCCCTTATTTATGTGTATTCACGAATAAAATAGTCGTTTTTATTATAAAGATTGGAGTTTTCAATAGCTTTACTGCTATATAGTTAATTACCCACATTGGATGTGGTAATTATCACTTAAAAGGAGAAGCAATATGCACTTCAAACCCCCTTTCACGGATATCGATATCAATTTATCCAAGGATGGCTTTTACAAGGGATACAATATTCCCATAGCCCTTATCAGTAAAATTGGTATGACGCTTCTGGTGTTATGGGCTGCTGTCTGGCCCGACCAAGCAAAAGAGGGTTTATCAGCCTTGAACGCCGCGATGTTGAATAACTTTAACGCGTTTTATGTAATTGCCGTTGGCTTTTTTGCGTTGTTTGCTTTTGTTATTGCGATTATACCATCAAGTGGCAAACGCATCTTAGGACAACCTGGTGAAAAACCGGAGTTTTCTAATTTTTCCTGGTTTGCAATGATGTTCGGTGCTGGCCTGGGTGTGGGTTTGATGGTATTCGCAACAGCAGAACCTTTAGGGCTTTGGGGTAGTAATCCGGATATAGTCTCAGGTCTGGTAGAAAAAAATACTCCAGAAGCAGTCCAGAGCGCTTATCGCTACACTTTTCTGCATTACGGTTTTCATGCCTGGTCAATCTATGTTGTGACAGGTTTGAGCATGGCCTATTATGCCTATCGACGTAATATGCCATTGACCATTCGAACTGCTTTGACACCTGTCTTAGGAAAATGGGCTAACGGTCCAATCGGTCATTTAGTAGATATTATGGGTGTTGTTGCAACTATACTTGGTATCTCCGTTACAATCGGTTTCGGTGTAAGTCAGTTAGTTGATGGTGTTTACAGCATCTCGGGCATGGAATGGTTGATGAAGACCGCTGAAGAAGGTAAAGCGCCTGCACCTAGTACCTTGGGCTTATTAGCGGCTTTAGGTGTAATAATGGTTCTGTCTATAATCTCAGCAGTTTCTGGAGTTGGTCGTGGTGTAAAGTATTTGAGTAATTTAAACTTGGTACTTTCAATCATCCTGATTGGTGCTTTCATTATCTACGGTTCATTTGGCTTTGCCATGAAAACCTACGCAACCGCACTATGGGATTACATTCTGCATTTACCCGAACTTTCGTTTGTCGCTCACCAGACAGATACCGATGTCGGTAAATGGCAAAAAGGCTGGACTACCTTCTACTGGGCGTGGTGGATCGCGTTTGCCCCATTTGTAGGATTATTCCTCGCACGCATTTCACGTGGTAGAACCATTCGTGAATTCGTACTCGGTGCAGTAATTGCTCCTTCACTTGTATGTTTTTTATGGATGACTGCATTAGGTGGGACTTCAATCGACCTTGAACTAAATGGCACTGCGCAAGGTAGCATCATTGCAGCATCAAACACTGCCAAACTATTTGCCACCATGGGCCATATGTTTACCGGCGAAGTATTATTTGGACTTACCGTTATGTCGGTTGTACTTATCATGACTTTCCTCGTGACCTCCGCGGATTCCGGAATATTGGTACTCAATACTATTATGGCAGGTGGTAATGTAGACACAGCAATCAAGCACCGTATCGTTTGGGGTATTTTGATTACCATGGTTATTGCAACATTACTGGTAGCAGGAGGTGGTGGCTTAAGTGCCATCCAGAATGCCATGATAATCGGTGCCCTGCCCTTTACCATGGTCATGGTGCTGATGTGCATTTCACTCGGTAAAGCCTTATTACGTGACGATGTTCGTCACCCGCATGAGTTCGACGATGAACCAAAAATGGGGGAAGCGATCACTGATAAGGTTGAAGCTGTAGCAGAAACAGTAACTGAAACTATTGAAGTAGTTTCTACACCTTCTAATCCTTAATAAGTTTATTTAACTTTTATTGGTTTGAAACTAAACTAGCACAGTACTTTCATTTAGTACTGTGCTTTTTTAATTAAGTATTTTAAATACAAACTCTGAGTTAAGTGGCGGGAAGTATCACGTATATAAGTTAATATACTTCAAACATCAGTCACTCACGAATTCCAATGAAAACAATTACCGATATTTCACTAATAGAAAACCTATCATCCAGAGGTGCTTTATTAATGCTATTTGGTGGACCATCCTGCGGCGTGTGTCAAAGTCTTCGTCCGCAGCTGAATGGAGATGATTGAAAAACACTTCCCTGAAATGCAGAGTATTTATGTAGATTGCGAAACATCCCCTGAAATATGCGCGCAATTCAGTGTGTTTAGTCTGCCGGTTGTGAAGGTATTTATTGAAGATAAACTCATAGTGGAGGAGTTTGGTGTTTTTAGTATTTCTCAACTTAAAGAGAAATTAGATAGACCTTATTCTATGTGGCTTACATAGCTTTTTGCATGGCATTCTAGAGTAAATATACCTCATAAAGACAATACTTTAGTCGTTAAATGAATTAATTTTGACACCCCCCCACTTTGAGGCACTTTTATTAGAATCAAAGTCCCTTCTCTTGAATTAGAAATAGATACACGTTCATAAAGAACGAGTATGCTTTACAATATATTTAACTAAACAAGTCAATTGAGAATAAGAAAATGAATGAAAAAGAATTATTACTAAATAAAATAAATGACAAGAAAGCTCAGTTAGCTAGTTCCAGAAAAGGAACTGAAAGCTGGAGTGCTAGTGGTAACAAAAAACCAGGCGTTTCTCAGGTATCAAAACTGACAGTACAGTCACTAGAAAAGGAGATAAGAAGCTTAAGTGAAGAACTAAGAATACTTCAAAACAAATAAACTCAAACCATACAAGTTGCCTAGCAGAGCACCAAAGGAAACACTCTATTTAGCGAAAAATTAGAAAGGCATGAAAACCAAATGAGTAGAGATTTTTTTGAACACAAGGCAAATATTTACGATCAAGATGAAAATAGAGTTTCAAACGTCGATAACATTGCGAATGCTGTTATTGAAAATGTGAACCTTGATCCAACAATGCACTTAATGGATTTTGGCGCAGGTACAGGATTACTACTTGAACGCATTGCGCCATTTGTGCGAAAAATTACGGCTATTGATATTTCAAAATCGATGATTGATCAGCTTGATAAAAAGCGAGACAGTCTTGGTTGTGAAATTGATATCCGGGAAATTGACTTGGTATCTGAAGATCTCACTGATACCTTTGATGGAATCATATCTTCGATGACCATGCATCATGTGAAAGATATCGAGGCTGTGTTCGTTAAGTTTTATTCACTGCTTAATGATGGCGGAATAATCGCTATCTCTGATCTTGATAAGGAAGATGGAAGTTTCCATACAGAAGATACTGGTGTATACCATTTTGGCTTTGACCGAGAAGAAATTGCTAACGCCGCAAAGAAAGCTGGTTTTCAAGACATCACAGTAGTAGATGCTAGTGTGATGCAAAAGCCAGAAGGCAACTTTCCGGTTTTTTTGTTAACCGCTAAGAAATAACGGTCCTTAACACCCTTCTGCAACACCAAAACACAAAACAATATTTAGGTAGTCAATTTTGACCCCCCACCTTTGAATGACAACTCGTTTTAGTGTTTACAAAACGACCTTGGAGCCGAGCTTGCGAGACAAAAGCTTTAGCTGACCC
>CAWEEB010000054.1:0-14379 GCA_963807855.1 uncultured Gammaproteobacteria bacterium
TGGTTAAGTCTGGAAGTCGTAAAAAAGTGGTTAAAAATGTCAGAAAAAGAGTTTCTTCGAGCCGAGCAACGCTTTGCAAAATACGGCTTATTCTCACTCTGTTTTGCATGGGTTCCCATAATTGGTGATCCACTTACCGTCATTGCCGGTGTTTTGCGTATTCGCTTACTCTGGTTTTTAATTCTGGTAACCGCTGGCAAATTAATGCGTTATGTCGTACTGAGTTATTTAGTGTTAGAAAATGTATAAAGGGGTCCATAAACGCATAGACGTTTCGCTCATCCCATAACCACCTCAGGCTAAATAGTAATCAAAAAAGTAACATATGAAAATGAATGCAACGACCATTCCAGCAGTAATTGTTTAAGCGATTTTGCAAGATAGAGCCCTGAATGCGATTCATCAACTTCAGGTCAACGATACATTCATAATCAGAATGTGATTGATCGCCAGGCTCGAAAAACGACACGCTTTCAACAGAGGAAAATTTATCCAAAAACTCCCTGATTTGCGTCTCATCAACTCGGTCAGGAAGATTTCCAAATACAAAATACATACAAACCTCCGGATGATTAGGCTGAGTATAATACTACTAATAGTGGGTGGTGTCTTAAATCTGGGTTAGTTTTGATCAAGGTGAAAAAAGTGGCAAGCCGAAGTGGACAAATTCATCTGGAATGAATTTGAACAGTTGAGTACAACATTGTGCCTCGCAGAGGTGAATTACAAGGAAATGGTATTACTTGGCGCGCGTTATCTTTCGTGTCCGGATGAATACGTTTCTTCCATTGATTTCGTTGCTATGGAGGATCCAAAAAACGATAGACGACGGGAAAAAGAAGCATTATTGGAAAAAATGAGAAATTACCGCTAACAAAAACATTAAGTACTCACCTATGGTGCCGGACGCACATACTTCGAGCTGCTTATGTTGGCGTAAGGCATCACAACAGGAGTGAATATGACCTGAACAGTGAGAAAGAATTTTACGGACTCACAGAAGGCTGAGATTTTTTTGCGTGACCGTGCTGTTTGTGCGTTTTTTTTGCGATAAATACTAAAAAGGCCCCTCCACTTGTTTCTATAAGAAATATATGAAGAGGTCCTTATTTTCATCTCACTGCGTAAGCAGTGAGATGTTTTACTTGTTACTTAAGCTGCTTTAGTTGCTTTTTTAACTGATGCTGTAGCAGTTTCAGCAGTTTCTTTAACAGTCTTAACAACTTCATCCATGTCGCTCTTAGCAGTCTTTAAAGACTTCTCAGAAAGCTTCTTGTAAGCTTCACTGTTAGACTCAGCAGTAGATGATGCAGTCTTCCAGAAATCCATTGCAGCAGTCATTGAGTTTTGTAGCATTTCGCTTTGTAGCTCAAGGAAAACCTTAGGGTCTTTAGCAGCAGAAAGCTTCTCAACGTTTTGCTTAGCTGTAGCAGCAAGTTTCTCTGCTACTTCTTTCTGTTGTGCTACGAAAGCTTCAGTAGTCTTTGCATTTAACTCACTGAATTGCTTAAGTACTGCAATACTGTCGTTAGTTAGTTTGTTGTTTAATTCGATTAAATCTTTCATGTTTATAGCCTTTTAATAGTTAAGTAAAATAATTTGTGCAGTGCAGCATTGCTGCGGTGCAACAAATATAGGAAAAAACCATGACTATGTCAAGTATTATTTTACAAAAAGATGTAAATAAAATGATTTAAAGAAGCTCTATAGAGGGCTGGAGCGGGAACAGGCGGAAGTTCTGACTATTTTTATAATAAAATAAATAACATATAAAAAAACAGCTAGCCGGAGCGCAGACAACAGCTTTTTTTTAAAGCTGGCCCCGATGGGAAGGTTTGCAAAACCACCTAAAAGTAGGGGGGTGGCTTTCTTAGGCTCTTCAGGAGCCAAGAAAGTCCGTCGTGATTCCGCAAGGAATCGTCGACGTACGATGGTCGATTTACTCCTGAATAAATTCAAACATCAAAATATGAGTCATGGAGCTCACCAGGAGCCAGAAAAGTCCGTCGTAGATTCAACAAGGAATCGTCGATGTACAATGGTCGATGATCAACTGAAATAATTTCAACATCAAAAGTAATTTGTATCGGTTAATTAGTTTATCTGTATAAAGATAGCGTTATTGCATCTTAAGTAGCCATAAAGCTCTGGATATTTATCTGAATGTTTTACCAAATTCTCTAGTGGGTACTTTTCTCGACTTCTTAATTCACTACACAACAATCCTTTAATTCACTACACCAACAATCCCTTAATTCACTACACGAAAAAATACCTGTAATTCTGGAATATTCACAGATTGCACTTGTACGGTTAACGATTGATCTAATTCAGTATTATCCTGACGTTGTAACTTAGGCTCTAAAGCAAGGTCTGGCAAAATAACCGTAGTCTTACGCTCATCTTGCATAACGACGACAGCTTCTCCTTGCCAATTACCTTCATTATTATCATTGCTGTTGCCTTGCTTCTTTTTATATTGATTAAGGTACAGCATGGTCCAATGCTGATTAGAATGTCGCTCAGCTTTACGCGCCGCAAATGATGCTTCATCCGCCAGACCGATCCTTTCTACAAGCTCCTCGTGTCCAAGTAGAGGATGTTGAGGTGATTGTGGATCTTGCGAGGACTGTGTTAAAAACGCCCTGAGCTGTTGGTGCACGATTAAATCCAGATAGCGTCTGATCGGGCTGGTTACGCGTGTGTAAATTGGCAGACCAAGCCCAAAGTGTGCAGCCGGTTCTGTGGTATGTCGGGATGCCTTAAAACGACGGCGATAGGTATAATGCTCGGACATTTTTTGCGGATATTAATATTTACACTCAATCCACACAATGCAACAGACTAGACTAAAGCCGAGGAGCTAGTTTCTCAGCATAATTTATAAAGCACAGCTCCTGAAACCTGCAAACACATCATTCCTATCCGGTCCATAATAATTACGCCAGGAATTTCTGATCATTCGTGATCGAGTCGTCCAGGCACCACCTCGTAATACTTTAGTTTGCCCGAACAGTGGCTGTGAATAATCCTGGTACATATCGGCGACAAACTCGGGATAGGGTTCAAAAGTATCCGCGGTCCATTCCCAGACATTGCCCAGCATTTGACGGCAGCCGTAGGCACTATCGCCATCCGGTAATGCACCGACATCTATAGTGCGCATCGCACGAGAATTCATGTTGACATGTTTTTCAGCTGGTTTTTCATCACCCCAGGGATAGGTACGTTTTGCGTTGATGTCTTCAGGTGAACCCGATGCGGCCAGTTCCCACTCGGCTTCAGTCGGTAAACGGCGTCCTGCCCATCGGCACCATGCACTGGCTTCAAACCAATTGATGTGGACCACTGCAGCATGCGGTCGCATCTGCTGCCACTGGTCAAACTGTTTGATCAGCCAGTTCCCGTTAGCCTCTTTTTTCCAGCCATCGGGTAGTTTCACCTCGTTTTTCTGTAGCCACTCCAAGCCTTCTTTATCCCAATACTGCTGATTCTCATAACCATCATCTTCGACAAAAGCGGCATATTGTTGATAGCTGGTTGCTGCCCTGGCAATAGCGAAAGATTCAACATCGACTGAATGCTGCCATTTTTCATTGTCGAAACAGAAATCACTATTTTTGTCTGCACCGAGTAAAAAACAACCGCCTTCGATTTCAACATCACCATCGAGCGGGCCTGCATCATAAGCTTTATCTTGTAAAACACTCTCAGTGAAGACGGGCGCAGGGTAGCTCAATGTACGCCGGCTATAGGTATAAGCTTCGGTATGCATGTCTTCATGAAACACAGCATAACGGGTTAGATACACATCTAACTCTGTCACACCGTGTTTCTTAAGACGAGTGATTTCAGCATCGAGAACCTGTTGCATATAGGCTTTGGTGTCTTCCAGTGATAACAGTGGCAGGTCCCAGCGGTCAGCGTGAGCGATGTTGATCGAGTCATAGAGTTGGTCAGCATTTTCAAGGAATGAATCTGCACCGTCGAGGTGACGTAAAGTCCAGAGTTCATGAAAATAAGCGGTATGGCCAATCTCCCATAACAGCGGGTTGACGATATCGAGTTGCGGGCCCATCAGCTGTTGCTGATCCAGTCCTGCTACCAGAGCCAGTGTACGTCTACGGGCATCTTTTAAATCCTCGATCAAGGTATTGATTGCCTGTTTTGAGATAATTGTTTCTGGAATATTTGTCTCTGACATGGTTTGGTTACAGTATTAATTGGTTTAATATGGATCAATGCACATAGGAATCATAACACCTGCCGCGGCCAGATCACTAAACGGAAATCGGGCAACGGCATTACGCTGGGCAGATTTTTTACGCCAGCTCGGCCACCGTGTAAGCATTGATGTCAAGTGGCATGGTGCGGCGTATGATCTTATGGTGGCATTACATGCCTGGCGAAGTGCTGACTCAATTGCAGCGTTTAAACAGCAGTACCCTGAGCATCCCCTGGTGCTTGCGATGACTGGCACAGATTTATACCGCTTTATTAAAAGTCATCCAGAGCCTACGCTGGCATCAATAAACTATGCCGATCGATTGGTGACACTGCATCAACTTGCTACCCGTGTACTGCCAGCATCTGCTCAGCATAAAGTACATGTCATTCACCAGTCTGCCATTCCACTGCCTAAACCGGTAAAACGTTCTGTCAGACATTTTGATGTCTGTGTGGTTGGCCATTTGCGTGAAGAAAAAGATCCATTGCGAGTGGCTTACGCCGTTAGGGATCTTCCAGAAAATAGTAGATTACGAGTCTTGCATTATGGCAAGGCGTATAATGAAGAATGGGCAAAATATGCGGAAGAAGAGATGAAAATCAATCCGCGCTATCACTGGTTTGGTGAAGTCCCGCACGGCAAGATACGACGTGCATACAGTTCATGCCATTTTATGGTACTGCCATCAATCATGGAAGGTGGAGCGAATGTGATCTCTGAAGCTATCGTGGCGGGGTTGCCGGTGATTGCATCTGAGATAGATGGTTCAGTGGGTTTACTGGGTGAAGATTATGCCGGTTATTACCCGGTACAGGATACCCAAAAATTACGCGAGCTATTATTGAAAGCAGAGGCTGAGCCAGATTACCTGCAGACATTGGCAGAACAGTGTAGTAAAAGAGCCGCTCTGTTTACCCGTGATGCGGAAAAACAGGCCTGGGCGGATTTGTTGAAGAATATGGGATTGTAATTATTTTTATTACGGGAGAACTCTTAGCCTGCTATCAGGCTAACACTCTCCAGGCTTTCAGTATCATCCGTCACCTTGCCGATAAACACACTTGCTGGATAACCCAACTGAAGTAACTCGGCTAAACATACCTCCGCATTTTCTGCCGGAATGGATGCCAGCAGACCACCGGAAGTCTGCGGATCAAACAATAAGGGGAAATGTTTATGATCTCTCAATTTTCCAGGTTCTGTTATCGCACGCCGCAGTCGGACGTTCTGTTCCTGAAGGGAACTGAAAATACCTGTTTCGATCATTTGCAATGCACCGTCGAGCGCAGGCATAGCGTCTAGATCGAGCTCGACACTTTTTCCTGAAGAGCGTGTCATCTCAACAATATGCCCAAGCAGACCAAAACCTGTTACATCAGTACATGCAGTGGCACCATGGCGATGCATGCAAATACCCGCTGCCTGGTTGGATAACAACATGCTCTGTATAGCGGCATCGATCCAGCGGCCTTTGGCTTTAAGTCGCATATCAGCAGCAAACAGTGTCCCTGTGCCCAGTGCCTTAGTCAGTATCAAAACATCATTAGCTTGCATGCCCGACTTTTGCATCACCTGCTCGCGACTGGCAAGACCGGTGACCGAGAGCCCAAATGAAAGTTCAGCACCTTCACTGGTATGACCGCCGACCAATGCTGTATTGCTGGCATTTAAAACCGAAAGTGCGCCGGACATAGTTTGATACAACTGCTCTTCGACCTGCTCTTCAATGCCGTAAGGTATGGTTGCTATCGCCATCGCGGACTGTGTTTCAGCGCCCATTGCAAAGATGTCACTGAGCGCATGGTTGGCAGCGACTTGTCCAAAAATATACGGGTCGTCGATGAAACTGCGAAAATAATCAACACTCTGCACTACTAGTTTGCCGGCAGGTACTTCAGTGACAGCGGCATCATCCGGGTCGTTCAGCCCGATGATAATATCGCTACGAGTGATGGGCTGTAATCGGTTTATCACACGAGATAGAACAGTGCTGCCCACCTTTGCACCGCAACCGCCGCAACGCATGGCGATAGCAGAAATCTCATGCAGCGATTTTTTATCTGTCATCGCCCGGTTGATCTGCTGCTGAGGTTTATTGCCTGTATGCAAATCCATTTCCGGCAGCCGGTTAAAATTATCCATGAAGCGGCGGTCTATCCAGTCCTTGATCTTCCAGAGCCAAGCACCTTCAAGTGACCAGTTACCGCGCGATGCGATAGCGTATTTGTCACCGGTACTGATCAGACCAAGAAAATTCTTCTGTGGAGTAAACGGTTTTAATGCTTCCTTTTGCACTGCGCGGGCGAGGTTACGTGCTAATGGCATACCCTGACGGACAGCAAATACGCCTGACTTGGCACGCGGGTGATTAACTACGGCAGCGATATCACCGGCAGCAAAAACATTCTCATGTGACACAGAGCGCAGGCAGTCATCCACCATTATGAAGCCTTGTGTATCAACCTCGAGGCCGGTATCAGCTAGCCATGCAGGCGCTGATGCATTGGTCACCCAAATCACGGCATCGGCCGGGTAGCGTTTGCCATCATCGTTCAACAAGTGGCTTTGTGTTACTTCTGCAATGCAGTGACCAGTGTGTGTTTTTATATGTCGCTGTTTGAGTATATGGTTAAAACGTTTTCGTACCTGTTTGTTATGGGTCGGCAGAATGTGGTCAGTATCGCAATAGAGATCGATGTTTAAACTATCTTCAGATCGGTTCTGTAGTTTTAGTAGATGGTGCAAACGGTACTGTGTAGCAAGGGCCATTTCAACACCGCCAGCACCGCAGCCGACGACAGCAAGATTAAAATTATCTTTAGAATGAATGATCTTTTCTGACAGAATTTCCCAGCTTGTTAAGAAGTGGTTGATGGGTTTAACAGGCATAGCGAAATCATCGGCACCGGGTATATGCAGGGTAGCCGGT
Organism: uncultured Gammaproteobacteria bacterium; assembly: GCA_963807855.1. Classification (GTDB taxonomy): domain Bacteria; phylum Pseudomonadota; class Gammaproteobacteria; order Thiotrichales; family Thiotrichaceae; genus Cocleimonas. Next base: position 7,158 of record CAWEEB010000054.1, read on the forward strand.
GCCGATCCGATATTGATAGAAACGTAATCAAAATGGATCGGTGGTCGATCCGCGCAGATAACATTATTGTTTTTAAGGTCGAGGTCGTTAACTTCAGCATGATATATCCGTGCACCGGCAAACTGTGCCAGTGGACGCAAATCGATGTGTGCCTCATCGTACTCGTAATGGCCTGCGATATAACCGGGCAGCATGCCGGAATAGGGCGTATGTAAATCTCGGGTGATCAGAGTGATGCGTAAGCCCGGTACTGGGCTCATGGCAAAATATTTCAGTACGAAAAGATGGCTGTGGCCACCGCCCACTAGAACGAGGTCCTTAACAACCGGGACTGTGCTGGAATTGTTCATATGGGATTAGAGCAAATTTAATTATTATAAATCGGGTTATCAATATCTACAGCTGTAGCTTACACTTTATTGACGGCCATTTAAATTTCCACGTTTTTTTTCCCGATCGCAAAATCTATTCTGAAATGACTTCGTTTTGACGGTTATGATATGAGATCAATATGACAGCTTTTGTTGCAGCGCTACCATGACTGCGATATCGTAGTTCAAATAACAACCGTTAATAAACAGCAAGTCAATGACAGAGCCAATATCACAGCGTTACCAGTTTTTTGACCAGCACCCGAAAATTGCAGATTTTCAAGAGGATATTGTCAAAGGATTAGCTGCGCCTGAGCCATATATCCTGCCTAAGTATTTTTATGATGAAGCCGGTTCGCGCCTGTTCGAAGAGATATGCAACACAGAAGAGTATTACCCGACACGCACAGAAGTAGGCATCATCCGCGATAATATTGACAGCATCGTGGAGACACTGGGTAAAGATTGTCTGTTAATAGAGCCAGGCAGTGGTGACAGTTATAAAGTTCGTCTACTGCTGGATGCGCTAAGGCCGATTGTTTATCTGCCTATTGATATCTCCAGACGATATCTTCAGGATGAAGCACAGAAACTTGCAACAGAGTTTACCTGGTTGAATGTACATGCCGTGTGTGCTGATTTTACCGGTAAGCTGGAGCTGCCCTATCATGTTGAAACTACCAACAAGGTCGCATTTTTCCCCGGTTCAACCATTGGTAATTTTTTACCTGAACAAGCCATCATGGTGTTAGACGAGATCCGTATGATGGTGGGCAACGGTGGCGGATTATTGATTGGTGTCGACCTACAGAAAAGCACCGAGATCCTGAATGCGGCTTACAATGATAAAAAAGGTTATACCGAACAGTTCAATAAAAATCTGTTGATCCGTATCAATCGTGAACTGGGTGCCAATTTTGATATTGAGCAATTTGAGCACCATGCATTTTTCAATGAGGATAAACATCGCATAGAGATGCACCTGGTCAGTTTGCAAGATCAACAGGTGACTATCGATGAACATGTATTTCACTTTGCAAAAGGCCAATCCATCGTCACTGAGTATTCACACAAATATACCGTAGAACATTTCCAAACACTGGCTGGAAAGGCCGGGTTCAAGTGTGTGAAAACGTGGCTGGATGAGGAACAGTTGTTCAGTGTTTTTTATCTCAGCGTTATCGACCAGGCTGATATTTTTTAGAGTGCCACGCATAACCAGCTTTATCCATCTCTAGATTAATATCTATTCCCTTTTATTCAATCTTTCCTACTATCCGACCGTATTCTATCGCGCTTGCTGTATTCAACTGTTACAAGCTTATTACCAACAAGAGAGGCGAGATACTGCTTGGCTTTATTTCTGTGCGTTTGTTTTCTTTCAGGCACGTCTATTCCTGATAGCTTTAGCGAAGCGAAGACAACGTTGGAATGCAATGACGACGGCCCGCAGGGTGAGATTTTCATTACATGAATAAAAAAACCTCATAAAAGTAGGGGGGTGGCATTTTTTTGGTTTCGAAGCTCAAGCTCCGAGTTCATTTATTTTGCTCAGCCAAAATAAACCGAACCAAACAAAAGGCTGCCCAGCAAACAAGCCGCAAGCGGTTCCCTCACTCTCGAATATTGACGCGGTTTTAGAACTCGCTCCTAGCGTCACTCAAACAGCTAAAACCTTCATCGTCAATTTTCTGCGTGGCTCGGCATGTTTGAATGGGAATTGGAAACATCGCTAGAACGTAAAAAGGCCGTTAATTTTACAACGTACTAAAACGGGAAGTGTGAGGGGAAACACTGGAGCAGAAAATAGCGATGAAGGGAACTCGCGCCTTCTTTTGCAAAGAATTCGCTCAAACAACCTTCATCCTGATCCATTGTTTCTTGAGAATTTCATGGATTTGACAGTTAAAAAGCACACCCCCTACCTTTTAGGCACTTTTTAAGAAAAGTGCCTAAAAGGTAGGGGGTGACCTTAAATATCAAAAAACTGCTCAACCGAAGCGCAGACAACGTTGCAATGTAATGACGACGGCCCGAAGGCTGAGATTTTTCTGTGTGACCGTGCTGTTTGTGCGTTTTTATTGCGATAAATACTAAAAAGGCCCCTCCACTTGTTTCTATAAGAAATAAATGAAGGAGGCCTTATTTTCATCTCACTGCGTAAGCAGTGAGATGTTTTAGCCTGTTACTTAAGCAGCTTTAGTTGCTTTTTTAACTGATGCTGTAGCAGTTTCAGTCGCTTTTTTAATTGAAGCTGTAGCAGTCTCAGCAGTTTCTTTAACAGTCTTAACAACTTCATCCAAGTCGCTCTTAGCAGTCTTTAAAGACTTCTCAGAAAGCTTCTTGTAAGCTTCGCTGTTAGACTCAGCAGTAGCTGATGCAGTCTTCCAGAAATCCATTGCAACAGTCATTGAGTTTTGTAGCATTTCGCTTTGTAGCTCAAGGAAATTCTTAGGGTCTTTAGCAGCAGAAAGCTTCTCAACGTTTAGCTTAGCTGTAGCAGCAAGTTTCTCTGCTACTTCTTTCTGTTGTGCTACGAAAGCTTCAGTAGTCTTTGCATTTAACTCACTGAATTGCTTAAGTACTGCAATACTGTCGTTAGTTAGTTTGTTGTTTAATTCGATTAAATCTTTCATGTTTATAGCCTTTTAAAAGTTAAGTAAAATAATTTGTGCAGTGCAGCATTGCTGCGGTGCAACAAATATAGGAAAAACCCACAACTATGTCAAGTATTATTTTACAAAAAGATCTAAATAAAATGATTTAAAAGAAGTTCTATAGCAGGCTGGAGCGTTAACAGGCGGAAGTTCTGACTATTTTTATAATAAAATTAATAACATATAAAAACCGCTAGCCGTAGCGTAGCTACGACAACAGCATTGTTATTTAAAGCTGACCCGCAGGGCGAATAAAATGAGTCCAGCCGAGGCGCAGCGGACAAATTCATCTGGAATGAATTTGAACAGTTGAGTGCAACGTTGTGCCTCGCAGAGGTGAAGTGGCTTTTCTAGGATCACCAAGAGCCAGAAAAGTCCGTCGTAGATTCCGCAAGGAATCGTCGACGTACGATGGTCGATATACGACTAATTATTTTTCAATATCAAAAAAGTGCCTAGTTGAAGCGCTTCATAGACAACGTTGGAATGCAATGACGACGACCCGCAGGGTGAGGTTTTCATTACATGAATAAAAAAACCGCCTAAAAGTAGGGGAGTAGCTTTTCGACGCTCACCAAGAGCCAGAAAAGTTCATCGTAGATTCCGTAAGGAATCGTCGACGTACGATGGTCGATATTCGACTAATTATTTTTCGATATTCAAAAAGTGTCCAGTAATTAGGGAAAGGCAGAAGGACGTGCTATTCAACCCCCTCTCCATCAGGGAGAGGGATGGGGTGAGGGTGGTTTTTTGTTTCACAGCTAAAGTTGCGAGTAACTTTCTTTTCTCAACAGCAAAAAGAAAGTAACCAGCCGAGGCGATAGCCGAGACAACGTCGGAACGCAGTGACGACGGCCCTTAGGGTGAGACGTAGTCGAATCAAAAATGCCGTTACTTTTAAAACGTAATATTCCGGGAAGCGTGAGGGGAAACACTGGAGCAGAAAATAGCGATGAAGGGAACTCGCTCGTTCCTCTCGCTCAGACAACCTTCATCCTAGCCCATTGTTTCTTGAGATTTTCATAGATTTGGAAGGTTATATTCTTGTAATTGGTTGAAATTGACCACCCCCTACCTTTTAGGCACTTTTTCGTAAAAAGTGCCCTAGCCGCAGCGTAGCAAGACAACGAAGGAGCTTTGCGACGACGGCCCGAAGGTAGTCCTTATATGAATAAAAAACCTCTTAAAAGTGGGGGTGTGCTAATAAGTTAATTTGTATCAAAGACAAAGGTTTTCTTTATTGCTAATATCAAACTTATAGGGGCGCGCGTGATATTAATATGCGGTATCATGAATAATTCGGAATCCGCTTTAACCGTTGATAGACAGCTTCCATCTATTAGCGGGAAATACAGATTCCGTCTAATAAACTGTTATGTGTCTGCGACGCTCAAACAAAAAAAGTGCTCCAAAGTTAGGGGGTGTTCATTTGGTAACTTCTAGATATGCCGTTTGTCAGTATCTTTTTTCAATTTTTTTAACTTATTATATATTTCAACTCGGGTGTACCTTAAAGGTCACTTGTTCTGCCAGTTAGAGTTCACTCAGCTGGTTCCCGACTTATCTCGTAACGAGTAATCAGGAAACCACTCAAACTAACTGGAGGCAACATGCCAAAATCAAGAAAATCCCTAAAGAATCAAAGAAACTATGCCTTTAAATGCCAAAAAGGGCTTTGTTACTATTGCAAACTACCTATGTGGCACAAACGCCCGTCTGACTTCGCATCAAAGCATAAAATCTCAATACAATCTGCTAGTTCATTTCAATGCACAGGTGAACATCTGATTCCCCATAGTGAAGGAGAATTTCTAAAACAAAACAATATTGTTGCAGCTTGTAAATTCTGCAACCAACAGAGGCATAGAAGAAAGAGAGTATTAACTCCCGAATCCTATTCCAATTTTGTTCAATCTAGGATTTGTAACGGTCGATGGAATTCTGGTATCTTGAGCTAACAAAAACATAACAAGGCAATTAAACAATCGCACAACAAAAACACGTTGTGCTGGACTCGCTAACGCTTGTATGGTTGTTTCTGCCTTAATCTACGATCATAGTTAGGGCATCGGGGAGGCGGAGGCTCATCGCTGCGCTTCGGCACTTTCGTGTACTGACTGTGCGAGATTTCACCCCTCCACCCCATTCATTAATGAGCGCCTATTAAGAATCTTGCCTTCAATGGCCGATTTCAACAAGCTTGCGCCTTTCGTGAGTCCCGATACTTTTTTAACTTTACGTGGGAGTGCTGAAAATGGCAATGGCTACTGTTGTTGAAGATTTTGGAATGGATGTCGCTAAGGATTGGTTGGATATTTTTGATGGAGATACTGTTGTTCGGATTGAGAATAACCAACGTTCTATTAAAGCGTTTCTTAAAGTAATTTCTACACCCTGCAGCATCGCGATTGAGTCTACGAACACTTATCATGAGTTGATGGTGGAGTTAGCTATTGCAGCTAAACACACGGTGTTTGTGGTTGATGCTTATCGTCTGTCTCGTTACCGCGATGCTGTTGGGGTAAGGGCTAAAACCGATGAAAATGATGCGATTCTTTTACATCGTTATTTACGTTCTGAAAGGCAGCACCTGGTAGCCTTCAAACCCTTACCTAAAGCGGTTAAACGCCTTAATCGCCTACTCAAAGCGCGTGCTAAATTGACTCAATTAAAGACAGCGATGGGGTTGTCTTTAGCGGGTGTGGCTGAGTTGGCGATAACACGCAAAGCGCTATTAAAACGCTTTGATGATGCAATGGCTGTGATTGATAAACGGATGCTTGATTGTATTACATCAGGTGGCTATAAGAATGATTATCGACGTTGTTTAAACATCCCTGGAGTGGGTCCTATTAATGCCGCTGCATTAGTGGCTATCTTTCATCGAGGTGTTTTTTCTAAGTCAGATGCCTTCATTGCTTTTATGGGTTTAGATGTGAGGGTAAGAGAGTCTGGATACTTTAAAGGTAGGAGAAAACTATCCAAACAAGGCAGTCCTGAGATAAGACGATTATTATTTAATGCAGCTAGAGCTGGAGCAAAAACGAAACACTGGAATGATTACTACTTAGCCATGAGAGCAAGAGGTCATTCAACAACGGCGACTGCTGTTGCCTTATCACGTAAAGTTGCTAGACTGGCTTTTGCACTGATGAGAGATCAAGCTGAATTTCGTCCTGTTTAGGTTTTTTATCTTGAATGTGGACATAGAATCTCGCCGTTTATTGCGGCGTTAGCGCAGCGGTATCATCAATCCACTTAATTCTAAGCCTTCCGACTAATGGCATGCAAAGTAATACATAAAACTAATATACTGTTCTAAAAAATAGAAATGGTATAAAAATGAATCCTTTTGAAAAGCTATTAATGGTCCTCGTTCCATCTATGGGCTTGGCAGCAATAATGTATTTTTTTACTTGGTATCTTCCTGATGTAGAAAATGGTCATTTTACTGAAAATCAGCGATTGCAGGGCACTCCATATGTAAGAACTGTTACTACAAAATTTCCAATAAAAAAAACATATAGGAATAAATTGAGAAATAAAACAGTAGCCAAAAAAAATAATTTTAGATCTAGGGTAAAACCTAGTTACTCCAATATCTCAAAGCCTGTAAAGAGGTCTGCATATAAACAACCACAAAAACAATATGACCCTTATTTAGAGGAACTTAAATATTACGATAATCAAAGAATTCAGAGTGATAGACGAATATACGAAAAAAGAAGGCGAGCTCTAAAACAAAAAAAGCAGCATAAAAAAGCTAATAGTCAACAATGCATTTATTATGAAAAAATGAAAAAACAAATAAGAGATCGTATGAGAAGAGGATACAAAGCATGGGAATATAATAGGCTAGAGAAAAAACGAAAATATTGGGCTAAGAAATATTCAGATAATTGTTTTGGTGGGTATAGATATCCAAGGTGATCAATTTCATTTAAAGTTTAATCATCATACTTTCTATCACTACGCTAGTTCAATACAAATAAAAGTCGTACAAATAAACAGGTTTAAAACCTGATAATTAAAAATAAATATGTTGTTAACAAGTTATATAATGTTATAAGTCAGTGACTTATGAGATATTCTTGATAATACCTCATCCAAAAACAAAAGTTTAAAACCTGATAAACTATTAAAAGGTCGTAGACCTTGTTAATACACGGTTAGATGAAAACGCGAACCCTAAAT
>CAWEEB010000055.1:0-11137 GCA_963807855.1 uncultured Gammaproteobacteria bacterium
TATAGGGGAATACCTTATCATTTATGGACTTAATAGCTGATGAATATTTGCTGTAAAACTACTAAAACTAGTAAGGCCATTCACCAATATAGTTGCCACGTGGGTGATAGTTGCATGCCCAGATTTGTGATTTGTCAGGGCAGATCGCCTTGGCGCATCCTACTTGTTTTGATTCGTGCCAGACCATTTGAGTAAAGTGACCACAATCCTGACCAGCCTGGCATTTGTTGTTTTGATAGTCATAAAAATCAGCTTCGTCAGCCCAGGCTTTTACAATTTCTGTGGGATGAAAGCGTTGAATTTTTTTTATGATTGTATTTGCACCAGCACTGATTACTTCGGGGCTTGCCCAAAATAAGTTCTCGCCATGTATTTGTTGAAACTGTCCACCATTTTCATTTGGACGATGAATCATTTCGCAATTCTGGGTCTTTGCCAGGTGATCTACCCATTGTTGGGCATAATTGGCCAAGGTGTTAGACCAACTAAGTGGTTGCTGCTTATATTCAGCGCGCACTTTATTGTGAGAAGAAACGATTCCTGAAAACTGCGCAGGCTCAGACGCAAAGCTCGATGCATTAATTAAAAGAAGTGTTATGAAAATTAATAAGGGTAAGTGTTTTTTCATGCGAAGTAGGCTTGGTAATGGTTGAAATTACCCAGCCTACTTTAACTGTGCAGGATGTCACCGTTTGTCGGTACTGGTGGTTTTCACACTCCGACAGATTAACGCTGTTAGGTATAAACGGAACAAAAAAAGTAGTAGACGAGAAACGCTTAACAGCGTTGATCCAATACTAATAAGCTGCGGGTTTTGAATCTTCTGTCATTGCTTCGAGTAATAACGACTTGCCCGTAATTTCTTTTGGCTGTTCAATTCCCATCAGTTGCAACACAGTAGGCGCAAGATCGCTAAGGCCGCCACAAGTACGTAATTTCCAGAAGGATTTGTCGAGTATCAGGCAAGGTACCGGATACACCGTATGCTGTGTATTTGGCTCGCCGGAATAGGGGTCGATATATTCATCGCAATTGCCGTGGTCGGCCGTTAAGATAACTGAATAGTCATTTTCTACCGCAGCATCAAGTACACGCCCAACTTCTCGATCTAGCACTTCTACAGCTTCAATCACGGCATCGGGTATCGCTGTATGACCGACCATATCGCCATTGGCAAAATTCACAACAATGAATGAGTGCTCTTTTGCTTTTGCCGCTTTAATGATTTCATCAGCCACTTCTTTGGCGCTCATTTCCGGGCATTCATCATAGGTATGCACCTTGGGTGAGTCGATCATAATTCGGTCTTCACCTTCATAAGGTCGTTCACGGCCGCCATTCAAAAAGAAGGTTACGTGTGCGTATTTTTCTGTTTCTGAGCAATGTAACTGCTTATAGCCAGCTTGACTAATAGTATCTGCCAGATTCGTTACTGGTCTTTCAGAAGGGAAAATGATCGATGTTTCCAGTTTTCTCTCGTACTCAGTCATTGTGGTGACTGCGATGGGTGAATAATCGCCACGATCAAATTCTGTGAACTCCTCCATGCATAAAGCTTCGGTAAGCTGGCGCGGACGGTCATTACGGAAATTGAAAAATATGAGTGAATCATCGGGCTGAATGGTTTCTGCATTCGGCATAATTCTGGGACGGATAAACTCATCATTTTCGCCATTAGCATATGCTTCATCAATCGCTGTCAAAGGATCAGTCGCCGCTTCACCTTTACCATTAACCATTCCTTCCCAGCCTATTTGAGTACGTTCCCAGCGGTTGTCTCTATCCATAGAATAGAAACGACCTGAGATAGTGGCAATACTGCCGCCGTATTGTTGCAGCGCATCCATTGTTTGTTTTATGTATTTCTTGGCTACTTTAGGTGAGGTATCACGGCCATCGGTAATTGCATGAACTACTGGCTTAACGCCATTTTCATTGCAGATTTTGATCAGTGCGCAAAGATGATTAACATGGCTGTGAACACCGCCATCAGAAACCAGTCCTACCAGATGAATAGGGCGAGCATTTTGTTTGGCTTGAGCTAAGGTGTTTTTTATAACAGCGTTTTCGCCGAGGCTTCCATCTTCAATAGCGTCATCAATACGTACCAGATTTTGTTTGATGATAATACCGCAACCAATGGTCAAGTGTCCGACTTCAGAATTTCCCATTTGTCCCTCAGGCAATCCAACAGCTCTTCCAGATGCCTGCAACGTGGTGTGCGGGTTTTTACCGAAATACTCATCTAGTTTGGGGGTGTTGGCTTCAACAACTGCATTATTCTTTTTGCTTGGGTTTACGCCAAAGCCATCCATAATGATTAGCATTGTGTTACGACGCGGTGCTGATTTTGTGCTCACTGGAATTCCTGATCTGTTGCTTAATATTTTGCCGCGTATGATAACCGTATTAAGTCCAAGATTCACTATTAGAACCATATAAGTATGACTTGAATCTAAAAAGTGACTCAGTCGAGGCGCGGCCCAGGCAATATGGAAGCATAGAGCCAATGGCCTCTTGGGTAAGGTTTACATCTTTGTCTTTTAAAAAAACCTGCTAAAAGTAGGGGGGTGACCATATTTAATTTCTGATTGTCATAAACCTGTCATATTCGAGAATTATTATAGATTTCATATTAATTGAAAATTATTTGGAATCATCTTCATGAAAAAACTAACAGTTCTATTGGGTGCAACATTGTCACTTATTTCTACAAGCAATTTTGCTGCGGGTAGAGATCATATAGAAATCGTAGGTTCTTCTACTGTTTATCCTTTCGCTACCGTTGTGGCTGAAACTTTCGGTAAAAAAACTAAATTCAAAACACCAACAATTGAATCGACGGGTTCGGGTGGTGGTTTAAAGCTTTTCTGTTCGGGCAATGGTATCGATACACCAGATATCACGAATTCTTCGCGTCGTATCAAAAAGAGTGAAGTTGAGTTGTGCGCAAACAACGGTGTTACTAATGTAACTGAAGTACAGGTTGGGTTTGACGGCATAGCGATTGCTAATGCAAAAAAAGGCAGTACATTCAACCTCAGTCTAAAAGACATTTTTCTGGCTTTAGCGAAACAAGTACCAGGAGAGAAAGAAGGCGAGCTAATCGAGAATCCATATAAGACATGGAAAGAAGTAAATGCTGATCTGCCTGATACTAAAATTGAAGTATTAGGGCCTCCACCAACTTCCGGTACTCGTGATGCATTTGCAGAGCTTGCGCTCGAAGGCGGTTGTAAGAAAATCGACTGGATAAAGGCAATGAAAAAGACGGATAAGAATAAATATAAGTCAGTTTGTCATACGATTCGTGAGGATGGTGCTTATATCGAAGCAGGTGAGAACGATAACCTGATCGTTCAAAAGTTAGATAAAAATGAAAATGCCCTCGGTGTGTTTGGTTTTAGTTTTCTTGACCAGAACTCAGATAAAGTTAAAGGTGCAATCGTTGATGGCGTCGAAATTTCATTTGAGAATATCGCTGATGGTAAATACCCAGTATCACGTCCTTTATACTTTTACGTAAAAGGTGATCATGTAGGCAAGGTGCCAGGTATCGCTGAGTATTTAGCAGAATTTACTTCTGATGAAGCGTGGGGAGATGATGGATACTTGACCGAAAAAGGTTTGATTCCACTTAGCGAAGAAAAGCGCGAAGAGATTGCTAGTGCAGCAAGAGAGCTAAAAGTGCTAAATCTGGATGCCAACGAGTAATAGGGAGTATGAAAAAATTAGGTAGTGCCGGACTTTTCTTCTCCTATTGGTTATGAGAGGTCCGGCAATATTTTGTTTTTTCTGGCCTGAGTCGTTGATGAATGTTTGGTATAGCGCATAAGATATTTTCTTACACTGCACTGCTATATTGAAATATAACGATTCAGACCAGAACGAATAAGATTAATTTTTAGAATGTTTTTAAGATCATAATTTAATATTTTTTGAGATAAGCATGCCCACACAGACAATTCTTATTACCCTTATAGCGTTACTGATTTTCAGCTATTTTATCGGGCATAAAAGATCCATTGCTGTTTCTAGCCTGGATAAAGGAAGACGTAATCTTCACTCAAGGCCGCATTACTATGGTTATATGGTGGCGATCTGGGCGGGTATTCCTGCGTTGCTTATTTTGATGCTCTGGTCCGCGTTTAATTCAAGCATTGTTACGTCATTAACGGTTTCTGGTTTGCCGGATGCGCTTCAGTCTGAGTCCAAAGATACACTTGGTCTGATCATCAATGAGGTAAAAAATCTCGCTGATTCTGGTCAAATTGCCGAAGAAACAGATCCTGTAAAACGCGATGCCGCATTCCATTATCAGCGTCTTCAAAGTATCAGTACACTGGCCAAAACGGTTGTCGTTTTTGTCGTAGCTTTATTGGGAATGTTACTGGCCTGGCGATTGATAAAGCCAGAATTTAGAGCTAGAAACAAAGTAGAAACGGTTGTTCGTTGGGCGATGATTGTATGCGCCTCAATCGCTATTTTGACTACTGTGGGCATCGTATTCTCGGTATTATTTGAGTCCATTCGATTTTTTGAATCGGTACCGCCAAGTGATTTCTTATTCGGTACAAAGTGGAGTCCTCAGACCTCAATCAGGTCAGATCAAGTCGGTAGTTCAGGCTCGTTTGGCGCGATTCCGTTGTTTGTGGGTACGCTGCTAATCTCGGCTATAGCCTTGGTTATTGCGGTACCATTAGGACTGATGTCTGCCATTTATCTTTCTGAATACGCGAGTAGAAGAGTACGCTCTTTTGCAAAACCCACGCTTGAAATTTTGGCGGGTATTCCGACAGTAGTCTATGGTTTCTTTGCGGCATTAACGGTAGCCCCGTTTCTCCGGGATATTGGTGAAAGTATCGGTTTAAGTGTTGCATCGGAAAGTGCATTGGCCGCTGGTTTGGTCATGGGGATTATGATCATTCCGTTTGTATCTTCGTTGTCAGATGATGTTATTTCGGCTGTGCCACAAGCTATGCGGGATGGCTCATATGGCATGGGTGCTACCAAATCAGAGACGATTCGTCAGGTGGTTATTCCTGCGGCTTTACCAGGTATTGTGGGTGGTATTTTATTGGCTGCATCCCGGGCAATTGGTGAAACCATGATTGTGGTTATGGCTGCGGGTTTATCGGCAAAACTAACGATTAATCCGTTGGAAGCAGTGACCACTGTAACGGTGCAGATCGTTACTTTGTTAACAGGCGACCAGGAGTTTGATAGTCCTAAAACTCTGGCTGCTTTCGCGTTGGGTCTTGGTTTATTTGTGATCACCTTGTTACTCAATTTTGTTGCGTTGCATATCATTCGAAAGTACAGAGAACAGTATGAATAATTCAACTGAAATTATAAGAGCGGGCTTAAAAAAGCGTTATGCAAGAGAAAAGCGCTTTCGTGCTTATGGTATTGCTTCTTTGGTGATTAGTTTTTCCTTCTTGCTGGTGCTACTGTTTACTATTGTCAGTAAAGGCTGGCCTGCTTTTCAACAAACGTACGTAAAACTTGACGTTGAACTGGATGAAACCGTCTTAAAAGTGAACAGTGCTTCTGATGAGGATGCTTTGTATTCTGCAAACTATCAAAAGGTTATTAAAAATAGCTTAAATAAGAAGTTTCCCGGTGTTAAAGGGCGTAAGCAAAAACGTGCTTTAAAAAATATTGTGAGTAATTCTGCGGCTTATACTATCCGCGACAAGGTCTTGGCTAATCCCGAATTATTAGGAACCAAACAATCTTATTGGTTCTTGGCAAAAGATGATATTGACGTGTTTATGAAAGGTAAGATTGATCGTAACCTTCCTGAGGATGAGCGTCGAATAAAAGATTATCAATTTGAGTGGATTGATACGCTGATCGAAGAAGACAGGTTGGAAAAACGCTTCAATACCGTGTTGTTCTCGAATGGTGACTCGCGTGAACCTGAGCAAGCAGGTTTAAAAGGGGCGATTATGGGCTCTTTGTTTACCATGCTGGTAACACTGTTATTGTCATTTCCGATTGCTGTTGCCGCAGCTGCTTATCTGGAAGAGTTTGCGCCGCAAAATAACAAGTGGGTTGATATGATTGAAATCAATATCAATAACCTGGCTGCAGTACCTTCTATTGTGTTTGGTTTGCTGGGCTTGGCCGTCTATATCAATTATTTTGGTGTACCTCGTTCCACACCATTGATTGGTGGTTTGGTGTTAACGTTAATGACATTGCCGACCATTATAATTGCTAGTCGCGCTGCGATTAAATCGGTGCCACCATCGATAAAAGAAGCGGCCATCGGATTAGGTGCCTCTAAAGTGCAAACCTTATTTCAGCATACTTTGCCATTAGCAATGCCAGGTATTCTAACGGGAACAATTATTGGTATGGCGCAAGCTCTGGGTGAAACAGCGCCGCTATTGATGATTGGTATGGTGGCATTTGTTGCTGAAGTTCCAGGTAGTATTATGGATCCGTCAACGGTAATGCCAGTACAAATCTATTTATGGTCTGACAGCCCAGAAAGAGCCTTTACTGAAAGAACTTCAGCAGCAATTATGGTGTTGTTAGCCTTTTTGGTGGCAATGAACCTGATTGCCATTATGCTTAGAAAGAAATTCGAGAGACGCTGGTAAGCTTTGTTTTATCTATATCAGAAATTTATTAACAGAAACTAGACAACATATATTGAGTAACAAATATGACTGACGTTATTAATACAATGCCAGGTATGCCAAGAGCAACTCCTTTAGAAACAAATGAGCCAAAACCTGCTGTAGAAGGAAATATGGCGGAGAAACATCGCAGTGAGTTTGATTTCGAAATCAATGGCACCGTCGGCAAGCCATTAGTAGATAATGCCAAAATGAGCTCACGTAACTGTGATGTATTTTACGGTGATAAGCAGGCTATTTTCGGTGTTGATTTAGATATCGGCAACAACGAAATCATCGCCATGATTGGTCCATCAGGTTGCGGTAAATCAACGTATTTACGAGTTTTAAATCGCATGAATGACACCATTCCTATTTGTCGCGTTACCGGCCAACATACATTGGATGGCGAAGATATCTATGGCAAGAAAACAGACCCTGTTTTGTTACGTGCCAGAGTAGGTATGGTGTTTCAAAAGGCAAACCCATTTCCTAAGTCAATCTACGATAATGTAGCGTATGGAGCACGCTTGCACGGTTTAGCATCAAATCGCTCAGAACTAGATGACTTGGTAGAGGCGAGTTTGATTAAGGCTGGCTTATTCAAAGAAGTTAAAGATGATTTGCAAAAGCCGGGAACAGGTTTGTCTGGAGGACAGCAGCAACGACTTTGTATTGCTCGCGCGATAGCTGTAGATCCTGAAGTGATTCTGATGGATGAGCCGACCTCGGCACTCGACCCTATTGCTACAGCTATCATTGAAGAATTGATGGATGAGCTGAAGTCCAAATACACAATAGCTATTGTTACACATTCCATGCAGCAAGCTGCTCGTGTCTCACAGAGAACGGCTTATTTTCATCTGGGCAAGCTGGTTGAAGTGAATGATACCGATAAAGTGTTCACGAATCCTGAGCACCAACTGACAGAAAACTACATTACCGGGCGATTTGGTTAAGGGGTATCAATATGGAAATAGGACAACACATTTCACAGCGCTATAACGATGAATTAGAAGATATTCGAAATAAAGTGCTGCAAATGGGCGGGCTGGTTGAATCTCAGGCAGGAAAAGCAGTGAAAGCTTTGTTAGAGCACGATCAAGAGTTGGCTAAAGCAGTCGCGAATGCGGACGAAGAAGTTAACCAGATGGAAGTTAACATCGATGAAGAGTGCACTCGAGTTATCGCCAGAAGGCAGCCTACAGCTTCAGATTTACGTCTGGTAATTGCAGTAGTAAAGGTGATTACAGACCTTGAGCGAATTGGTGATGAAGCTGAAAAAATTGCTCGTTATTCGAAGAAACTGGCAAAGAAACCCAATGTGGTTGGCATGCATTCAGAGCTCTCACACTTGAGCAAGCTGGTTTTGGGTATGCTTCATGATTCATTGGATGCCTTTGCTCGACTAGATGACGATGAGGCGGTAAAGATTCTTGAAAGAGAGGTGCGGATCAATAAAGAAGTGGATAATCTATCGCGCTTGCTTATTACCTTTATGATGGAAGATCCGCGTCATATTAAGAATGCATTGAGAGTCAGCTGGTGCGCGCGTTCACTAGAGCGAATTGGTGATCATGCACAGAATATCTGTGAGTACGTTATCTATTTAGTTAAGGGCAAAGATGTGCGTCATACCTCGCTCGAACATATCCGCTCCAAATACTTTCCTCAAGATCTGGATGAAGCAGATCAGGGTGAATTAGTAGACGACGAAGCTAGCGAAGTTAAAGACGGAAAAGAATAAATGTTTGAAGTCCTATTAGTTGAAGACGACCAGGCAATTCGTGAGATGCTGCAAGTTTATCTGCAGGGTAAAAACTATAAAGTAAAAGCCGCTGAAAGTGGGGGGGTGGCTTTTGAAATACTGGCTGAGAAGAACCCCGATCTCATGGTCTTAGACTGGATGTTGCCCGATATCAGCGGTCCGGAAATCATCAGGCAAATCAGAAAAGATAAAATCCAGAGAGAGATTCCAATCTTAATGTTAACCGCTCGGGCCGAAGAGATGGATAAGGTTAAAGGGTTGGAAGTGGGTGCCGATGATTACATGACAAAACCCGTTTCTTTGAAAGAACTGGATGCCAGGATCAAGGCGCTAATCAGACGTTCCCAAGGCTTAAGTGTGGATAAAACCATTACTCGGGGGCCGATGGTAATTGATCTGGAAAATAACGCCTTAGTGATTAATAATGAGAGTGTGGATATTGGTCAAACAGAATTTCGATTATTGCATTACTTTATGCGTAAACCCGAGAGAATTCACAGCAGGGCTCAACTTTTAGATCAGGTTTGGGGGCAGAGTACATTCATCGATGAGCGAACTGTCGATGTACATATTTTACGTCTACGAAAAATCCTTAAACCTTATGGTATTGACGAAATGATAAAAACAGTGCGTGGTGCTGGTTACCGGTTTACTGAAAGTCTTGATAATAAATAATCATGGATAATAATGACTGGAGCATCGAACGCTGGCGCTTAGTGTTGGTGATGTTTCTGGCTTTTCTCGGTGGCTTGCTCACGGGCTATTGGTTAATATCTCTAGTTGTCTCTTTGGTCGGTTATATTGGCTGGCTCTTATATAAACTTAATCAACTGCATACGTGGTTAATTAAAGGCGCAAAACCCTCACTTTTACCTGACTGTAATGGTATTTGGGAGCGTATCACCCAGCAAATTCAACTTACCCATAAGAAGAGTAAGAAGCGCAAAGACCGGATGGCAAACTTACTGAAGCGCATGCAGGGTATTATTTCTGGCTTGCCTTACGCGACGGTGGTACTCAATGGCAATAACGAGATCGAATGGGCAAACAGTATCTCTAAAGATTATTTGAATATCGATATCAAAAAAGACCGTGGTCAGAGAATCGATAATTTAATTCGCTTGCCAAAAGTGCATAAAATTCTAGAGAAGAACACTAGTAAAGAAATTGAGGTAAGTTTTCCTACAGGTGATTACGGTCTTGAAAGGCAAGTTGCTATTCAGGTAATTCCGGTTCAGGGTGATTTAAAATTACTCATTGCCAGAGATATCAGTGAACGTACTAATATTTACAGGATGCGTAAAAACTTTATTGCCAATGCCTCGCATGAGTTACGTACTCCCCTAACGGTTATTGCCGGTTATTTAGAGATGATGCAGGATGATGATAGTCTTGCTGATAATTTACAGCCTGCAGTAGTTGTTGCTGCTGCGGACCAATCTATTCGAATGCAACGTATCATAGAAGACTTACTCACACTGTCTCGCCTTGAAAACTCTGAGTTGAATGATAATGCAGCATCTGATCAATCTATTCGAATGCAACGTATTATCGAAGATTTATTGACGCTTTCACGATTAGAAAACTCAGAGTTGAACGATAATTCGAGTAGCATTATAAATGTACCATCGGTGTTAGAACGCATTTGTGCGGATGAGACCATTTTGGTTACCGGTGATACGCATAACATAGATAAAGAGATCGATGAAACGCTAAAAATTAAGGGATCGGATGCAGAGATAATGAGTGTTTGCAGTAACTTAATCCACAATTCAGTGCGCCACACTCAGGATGGAACCACGGTCAAAGTTAGTTTGGGGGAAATCAGCGGAAGGTGAGGGATGTTTGTCTGTAATCGATGATGGGCAGGGAATTCCTGCGGAACATCTTAATCATCTCACTGAGCGCTTTTATCGGGTAGATAAAGGACGCTCACGTGATAAAGGTGGAACTGGTTTGGGCTTAGCCATAGTCCAACATATCATTCAACGACATGGTGGCAAGCTCGATATCAAAAGTGAAGTAGGCAAAGGATCGGTTTTCTCAGTTTGTTTTCCTGCTAGCCGTGTAGTTAATGATTAGTTCTCTGTAAAAGTACACCCTCTACTGTTAACTAGTTTTTCATCAATATTATAATGACCATTATATCTGTTCAAAAATCAGCAGTTGATAGGCAATCCACCACATAATTAGCCCTATGCCGACATTCAAAATTTTCCAGGCATAAGCTTTGGCAAATAGTGGCGCTAGTAATCTCGCCCCATATCCCAGACTAAAAAACCAGATGAACGATGCGCATACCGCTCCAAGTGTAAAATAAAGTCGTTGCTGGTCCGAATACGGAGAGGCAATACTGCCAATCAATAACACAGTATCCAGATAAACGTGTGGATTCAAGAAGGTAAGGGCTAAAACAGTACTCACAACCTTGCGAGTATTTTGTGAATTTCCATCCGTCGCTGCAATTTCTAAGGTTTCATTTTTCAAAGCCGAGCGAAAGCTCAGTAAACCAAAGATAACCAGGTAGATTGCGCCCAGCCAGGTAATGATCTTTAACCATTCTGGGTGGTTCTGCACGATTTTCCCCAAACCACTGGTGCCTATAATTATTAATAGTGCATCAGACACAGAGCAAATAAGACAGATCATAAAAACATGGCTTTTGAGTAGTCCCTGTTTAAGGACATACGCATTTTGTGCGCCTATGGCAATAATCAGGCTAGCACCTAGTATCAGTCCA
>CAWEEB010000056.1:0-35704 GCA_963807855.1 uncultured Gammaproteobacteria bacterium
CAACCTGCACCAACAAATCAAGGGTGCAAATGCCACTGTGATTTCTTTTCAAAAACAGAGCGCAGAAAGCAGAACTCACCACTGCCCTTTTCTTTATCAACACTGACACAATTTTGTGATCAGTCATTTGATCTGGGCGCCAAACAGGTGCTGGATATTGCCCAAAACCTGTATGAAACACATAAGGTAACGATGTATCCTCGCTCTGATTGCCGTACTCCCGGAATCACAGATTGATGATATTGACACTATCTTCAAGCATCTGGGGCAACAGATCGAACTGAAAAAATGGGTTGATGGTGCTGATCCGAAACGGCGTTCCAGAGTATGGAATGATAAAAAAATCACTGCTCACCATGCCATTATTCCAACCACGGTCGCCGCCAATTTATCCAGGATGTCCGGGATTGAACGCAAAGTTTATGATGCGATTTGCCGTTATTATCTTGCACAGTTTTACCCCACCCATGAGTATGATCAAACCACGATCCTGTTAGATATTACAGGTGAAGTATTCAAAGCCACCGGCAGGGTTACCGTTGTCAACGGCTTTAAAACGGTCGGTTAAATCTCCGGGAACAACCGCCCTGTGGGAACAATCACTGGAGTCGATTGCAGGAGGCAAAGTTTCCATGGGTGATTTTATTGCCTCACAAAAAAGATTCCTGCAACGAATTGTGAAGTATGAAGTCGCGATATACTGGCAGTATGGCTATTAAAGCGACGGCAAAACACCTCTGCCCAAGCTGCAACAGCGCACTTCGACGTATTAAGGGTAAGAAAGGGCTTTTTCTGGGTCTTGTAGTGACCGTGGTTGCAAATTTACAGCACCTGATAGTCGTGGCAAGCCAGGGAAGAAACGCACGGCTGTGACATCAACTATTCCGTGTCCTCAATGTGGTAAACAATTGAGACAGATAACAGGTAAAAAGGGGAAGTTTTGGGGATGTGGTGGATTTTAAGAATGGTTGTAAGTTTACTGCTCAGGACAAGGGTGGTAAGCCTAGATAGATAGGCAAACACAAACTACCGGTGTTATTGTCAGTGTTGACGATCCTTGACGGGCAAGCCCGACCTGGTCAACGCCCACCTCTATCAAGAAACACTTTCGTTGAAGTTGAGTTACGCGGCAGCCCGAAAGGGAATCAGGTAATTGTCCCCACTTCTGCCCTGCATGAGGGTAATGTGTATGTGCTTGGAGAAGATAATCGCCTAGATATCCGTAAGGTAAACGTCGCCTTTATACAGGGGCGTTATGCAGTGCTAGCAAGCGGACTAGACCCTGAAGAAAAACTGATTGTTTCTGATCTGATTCCCTCGATTCAAGGCATGCTGCTTGAACCAATAATGGATAAGAAAACTCGCGGCATGTTGATGTTGGAAGTTTCTGGTGATAAAAGCCCTGCTGACAATAAAGATACCAAAAAGAATAAAACGACGATAACAACAAACAACAGGAAGCCAAGCAGTGATTCGCTACTTCGCCAGTCATCCAACAGCAGCCAATCTGTTGATGGTAGCGATGATGTTATTGGGCCTGACTGCGCTGCCAAAGTTACAGCGTGACACATTTCCAACAGTACCTGCCACAGAGGTTAACTTGCGAATTGCTTATCCCGGATCGACAGCTGCTGATGTTGAAAGTGGTATTTGCCAGCGTGTCGAAGATGCCATGGATAGCGTTTCGGGCCTGAAGGAAGTCCGTTGTGATGCGCGTGAGAATGTCGCGTTAATTACCATACAAAGACGCGAAGATACGGATATTGATACCTTCTTCAATGACATTAAAACACGCTACGATTCGATATCGACCTTTCCTGACAAGGTAGAGCGTGCTTCCATAGAAATTGCCGAGAGAGTCGCCACAGTCGCCAGTATCATGATCACTGCGGACATCCCGCCAGCGCAGTTAAAAGCGTATGCCGAAAAAGTCAGGTTCCGTATCAAACGCGATAAACGCATCGCGCAAGTCGATCTGAAAGGTTTCTCAGATGAGGATATCAGCATTCAAATCTCTGCCTTTAACCTGCGCAAATACGGCCTAGGCGTATCTGATATTGCAGCGGTGATTGAAACCCAGAGTGTTGATGTACCTGCGGGGGTGATGAGCACTCCGGATAATGATGTTTTAATTCGTTTTTCAGGTGAACGCCAGTCGATTTCGGAATATAAAAATCTTACCGTCCATTCAAGTGCAACGGGTGCTGACATCAAACTGGGAGATATCGCAACGATTAGGAAAGTCTTCGATAAACCCGAAGAAAAAATAATATTTAATGACCAACGCGCGGCTTTGCTGGAGATATCAAAAACCTATACTGAAGACTCGCTTCGCGTATTCGATGCGATCGAAGAAAATCTTGCACGTGAAAGAAAACTGGCACCGAAAGGCATCAAGCTGGAAATCAGCCAGAATGTGACTGCCAATATCAAAGACAGGTTACGCATACTGCTTACCAATGGCTGGCAAGGTCTGTTATTGGTGTTCCTGAGTATGTGGGCATTTTTCAGTTTCCGTTATAGTTTCTGGGTCACCATGGGGCTACCTGTCTCTTTTCTCGGGGCAATCTTCTGTATGCAAATGCTCGGTTACACCATTAACATGATGACGATGGTTGCGTTGCTGGTTGCATTAGGTTTGATCATGGATGATGCCATCGTCATCGCCGAGAATATTGCGACCAAAGTTCGCAAGGGTCAAGATGCACTGGAAGCTGCTATCGAAGGAACAAAGCAAGTCTTACCCGGTGTTATATCATCCTTTTTTACCACGGTTGTAATTGTAGGGCCGCTGGCGTTTATGTCAGGGAAAATAGGCGCTGTGCTTGAATACATTCCCGCTGTATTGGTAATAACCCTGCTGATTAGTCTGATCGAGGCATTCTTCATTTTGCCAGCGCACATGTATCACTCGATGAAACATGCGCATAAAACCGAACCATCAAAAATCCACCAATTCATTGATAATGGCTTTAATTTTTTACGTGACAAGATTTTTGGACGAATGATTCGCGCTACGGTCAAGTTACCGTACCTGACATTTGGCATCATCATCGCCTTACTGATGCTGTCATTTGCCACAATTCCTGCGGGCATACTCAAATACCGCGCATTTCCACAATTAGAAAGTGACACCATACAGGCGCGGGTTTTATTGCCGCAAGGTACGCCATTAAAACAAACCGAAGCCGTTGTAGAAAAACTGGTGGAGGCTTTGAAACAAACCGATGATGAGTTTTCAAAATTACAGGTTAATGACCAGCGTTTGATTCAAAGTACTACCGTTCTCTACAACACCAATATCAGTGCCTATGAGAATGGGCCGCATGTGGCTACCGTCAGTGCTGATCTGCTTTCGGCAGGCGAGCGCCAGGGGAAGCATTCCCGATATCCTGGCCAGTTGGCGTGAACTGAGCGGTGAGTATCCCGATGTTATTGCCTTGCAGTTTACCGATAAAGAACGCGGTGTAGCGGGTAAAGCCATTGATATCCGTTTGCATAGTACCCAAACGGCAATGCTGGAAAAAGGCTCGCGAGAACTACAGCAGTGGTTGCGAGGTTTTAAAGGGGTGCTAGACATTTCGGATGATTTTCGACCCGGTAAACCCGAGTATAAGATCTCATTGCGAGAGGGGGCTGCTACCTTAGGTGTCAATGCCCAGAGTATTTCACGGGAGTTACGCTCTGCCATGCACGGCGTGACCCAGCTAGACCTTATCAAAGGTGGGAATACCTATGATGTTACGGTGCAATTATCACAAAGCGACCGAAACAGTTTTGAAGACCTTAAAGCACTGACGATAAAACTCCAGGATGGCAGGCGCATTGCGCTCACCAGCGTAGCTGAAATAGAACCAGTGCGTGGCTTTGCACGATTGCATCGTATTAATGGACTGCTTACAGTAACGGTTCAGGGCACATTGGATACAGAAGTCGCGAATGCTAAAGAAATCATGGGTATGACTAAAAAAATGTTTTTACCCAAGCTCAAACAAAAATACCCACAGTTAAGCTTTTCGTTTGCCGGTGAGGGATCTGAAAATGCGATAACTATGGCCTCATTACAGCGCAATGTAATGATCGGTTTATTCGGCGTATTCCTGATTCTCTCCTTCCAGTTCCGCAGTTACCTGCAACCCATTGCAGTCATGCTATCCATACCCTTGGGACTTATTGGTGTGGTGTGGGGGCATCTATTACTGGGGCTGGAATTGTCGATGCCAAGCCTTGTAGGATTAGCCACTCTGATGGGAATCGTAGTTAATGATAGTATCCTGCTGGTTACCTTTATCAAGCAACACTGGTCGCGAGATATCTCGATCACGGATGCAGTACAACAGGCAGCACATGATCGTTTTCGAGCCATTATCCTGACTTCATTAACCACCATTGCAGGCTTATTACCATTACTGCTAGAAACCAGTACACAAGCACAGCTATTAATTCCTATTGTCGTCAGTCTGACATTTGGCTTATTTACTGCAACGATATTGTCTCTGTTCTTGATACCGAGCTGTTTTGTGATTTTTGAAGACCTTGGATGGATTAAGCCGGAAAAAGCAAAGTGATTATTTTGTGATACGCACTTATAACAGTTTGTTACTAATTCTTGCCGGGAATGGGGAAAAATATTTTCAAATAAGTTGTAGGAGTTCAGCGAATAATGCTGACTTGTATTCGAGCTTGATGCTGCATTTAAATGACCAGCATGAGTTAAAAATGTCACCCCCTACTTTTAAATACTTTTTATAAAAAAAACTAAATCAAACTGCCTTTAGCTTAACCGCGCAATACTTCACTTCTGCAATCTTCGCGGCAGGATCTAACGCGGCATTAGTCAACACATTAGCTGCAGCTTCAAAATAACAAAACGGCATAAATACTGTACCAACCGGAGAATTATCGGTAATCTTGATTTTCGCTTGAAGCTCACCACGTCTAGTTTCAAGTTTGAGCATGTCTCCATCACCCAGGCCTAATTTTAAGGCATCACGCATATTTAACGAGATCCATGGCTCTGGTTCTAAAGTATCCAATACTGTTGCGCGACGTGTCATGCTGCCCGTATGCCAGTGCTCTAATTGTCTACCTGTGATGAGAACATAAGGGTATTCTTCGTCAGGTTGCTCATCGGGAGGAACAATATCAGCGGGAATTAGTTTTACTTTTCCACTGGTTGTAGGAAAATCTTTTTTGAAGATAACGGGTTCACCCGCATCACCCTCGTTTTCACAAGGATACGTTACACTCTCATTTTCCAAACGCTCCCAGGTAATTCCAGCAATAGAATCCATCGCCAGACGCATTTCATTAAAAATATCCTTAGGTCCTGCATAGTTCCAATCGAGACCTAAACGTTTCGCCAATTCCTGAATAATCCACCAGTCCTGTTTTGCATCACCGGGGGAGTAATTGCCTGACGGCCCATTTGAACAGAACGATCCGAGTTACTATAAGTTCCTGTTTTTTCTGGACTTGCTGCTGCTGGAAAAACCACATCAGCATAAAATGCAGTTTCTGTAAGGAACAAATCCTGTACCACGAAGTGCTCAAGTTTCGACATTGCCTCACGTGCATGTAAAACATCCGGATCAGACATTGCTGGGTTTTCACCTTCTACATACATACCTTTAATCACACCATCGTATGCAGCATTCATCATCTCGACGGTGGTTAAGCCGGGTTTATCATCGAGCGATTCCATATTCCATAGCTTTCTAAATCGATCTTGATTTTTTGCGAGTGTAACTGGTAGGTAGTCAGGAAATACCATTGGGATCAATCCAACATCCGATGCACCCTGTACATTATTTTGTCCGCGTAAAGGATGTAAACCAGAACCATCACGACCGATCTGACCCGTAATCATGCAGAGTGAAATTAAACAACGGGCATTATCGGTGCCATGGACATGTTGTGAGATACCCATACCCCATAAAATCATGGCATTTTTCGCCGTTGCGTACATGCGCGCAACATCACGGATCTGTTCCGCGCTAACGCCACATATCGGTGACATAGCTTCAGGTGAATAGGCCTGCACATGTTCGCTTAATTTATCGTACTCTTCAGTGCGGGTTTTGATGAAGTCCTTATCTGTCAGATCTTCATTAACAATCACATGCATCATTGCATTGAGTAATGCCACATCTGATGCGGGCTTAAATTGTACATATTGTGTAGCATGACGTTTCATATCAGAACCACGCGGATCCATAAGAATCAATTGCGTACCATTTTTAATGGCGTTCTTCATCCATGTCGCTCCTACGGGATGATTGACCGTTGGATTTGCACCGATAATGATAATCACATCTGCTTTTTGCACATCAGCCATCGGGTTTGAAACGGCTCCTGAGCCAAAGCCTTCCAGCATCGCAGTTACCGATGAAGCATGACAAAGACGTGTACAATGATCGACGTTATTCGTGCCAAAACCGGTACGAATTAACTTTTGGAAGATATAGGCTTCTTCATTACTGCCCTTGGCGGAACCCAGCCCGGCGAGCGCATATTTACCATCTTTGACGATTATTTTCTTTAGGCCTTCTGCAGCAAAATCGAGTGCTTCATCCCACGTAGCTTCACGGAAAATATCTAATGGCTTACTTGGGTCAAAATCCAGTTCAGCCGTTTTCGGCACATCATCACGACGTATTAGAGGAACAGTGAGACGTTCCGGATTGTGTATGTAGTCAAAACCATATCGACCTTTAACACATAAACGTCCCTGGTTTGCAGGACCGTTACGGCCCTCAACATGCAGAATTTTATTGTCTTTGACATTGTAGGTGAGTAAACAACCCACACCACAATAAGGACAGACCGAATCGACTTTTTTGTCGGGCACAATCATGCCGACGCCATTGGCTGGCATTAGCGCTCCAGTCGGACATGCCTGAACACATTCTCCACAGCCTACACAGGTGCTTTCACCCATTGCATCATCAACATCGAAGACAATCTTGGTTTCACCACCGCGTTTGGCTAAACCAATAACATCATTGACTTGAACATCCCGGCAGGCGCGTAAACAACGCGTACAGTGAATGCAGGCATCAAGATTTACACTGATTGCCGGATGGGAAAAATCATTCTTCACTTTTGCGCGAGATTCAAAACGAGACGACTGCACATTGAGTTTTTGCGACCATTGCTGCAGTTCGTTATCGAGTGTGTATTGCTGTTCTGGCATATCTGCGTTGAGCAATTCCAAAACCATTTTTTGTGCATTAACGGCACGCTCGTTGTTGGTCGAAACCTTCATGTTATGGCTTGGATGTCGACAACAGGAGGGAGCTAAAACTCGCTCACCATCAATCTCGACCATGCATGAACGACAGTTTCCAACTTCTTCCAATCCATCTGTGTAACACAAGTGTGGAATTTCAACGCCGTGGCGTTGTGCTGCTTTCAAGATGGTTTCATCTTGATTTGCGGTAATGGTTTTACCGTTTAATTCGAATTCAACGGTGGTTTTATTAGAGTCGTCTGTTGTTTTTAATACTGTACTCATTTTGACACCCCCCCACTTTTAGGCACTTTTCTTGTTTTGCTAGTAGTTTCATTGGGGAAATAGTTAATCACACTGTTCATAGGATTAGGTGCTGCCTGCCCTAGACCACAGATAGAAGCATCCATCATCACCGTGGATAATTCGGCCATTAAGTCGGTATCCCATTCATCTTTTTGCATTAATTTAACCGCTTTTTCTGTACCAACACGACAAGGTGTACATTGACCGCACGACTCATGTTTAAAGAAATTCATCGCATTGATTGCAGCATCGCGTACCGAATCTTTATCAGAAAGCACAATGACTGCCGCAGAACCGATAAAACAACCGTGTTCATTTAAGGTATCAAAATCTAACGGAATGTCAGCTTTACTCGCGGGTAGAATTCCACCCGAAGCACCACCTGGGAAGTAGCCGTATAGTTCTTGGCCATCCAGCATTCCACCACAGTATTCATCAACTAACTCACGTAAGGTAATACCGGCTGGTGCCAGATGCACTCCCGGATTTTTAACACGGCCACTGACTGAAAAAGAGCGTAAACCTTGTCGACCATTTCGACCGTGAGAGGTAAACCAATCCGCACCTTTTTCAACTATTTCACGGACCCAATAAAGTGATTCCATATTGTGTTCGAGTGTCGGACGACCAAATAAGCCAACCTCTGCCAGATAGGGTGGACGTAACCGCGGCATGCCTCTTTTGCCTTCGATGGATTCGATCATTGCTGACTCTTCACCGCAGATATAAGCCCCTGCACCTCGACGTAAATGCATCGGAGGCGCTTCTGGAAATTTTTCTCTCAAGACAACCAGTTCTTGTTCAAGTAACTCTCTTAAACCCGCATACTCATCGCGCAAATAGATATAGATTTCAGCGGTTCCTACAACCTCTGAGGCAATTAACATACCTTCGAAAAAGCGATGCGGATCACGCTCTAGATAATAGCGATCTTTAAAAGTACCTGGCTCACCTTCATCAATATTGATAGCCATGAGTCTAGGAGCGGGCTGATCTCTAACAATGCGCCATTTACGTCCAACCGGGAAACCTGCTCCACCCAATCCACGTAACTTAGAATCATCTTTAGCGGCTAAGATATCTTCGTGATGATGCTCTTTTTCAACCACTTTTTTATATAATTCATAGCCCCCATCTTTGACGTATGCATCGAAAAGGATTGCATTTTCCGGGGCAGAATCAGAGGTATTACCCGCTTTAACTTCGTCGATCACTTTTTCTGTAGTGGCCTGAATAACTGGATTTGTTCCTACAACCGCAACTGGTGCTGATTCACAGCGACCTACACAGGGCACGCGTTGCACACGAATTTCTTTGCCTATAGCTGATTCCAAAGTTGCTACTAATTCTTCTGAACCTGCCAATTCACAGCTAACTGAGTCACACACCCGAACGGTAAGACTCGTGGGTTTTTGATCACCTTCTTTTATAATGTCGAAATGATGATAAAAACTAGCAACTTCGTACACTTCTGTTTGACTGATTTTTAAAAGAGTAGCTAGTGCATGAAGATGCTCGACGGCCAGGCATTGATATTCATCCTGAATTAGATGCAAATATTCAATCAATAAATCACGCTGTAAAGGCATTTCTTTTAGAAGAGCTTGTACTTCTAGAACCGCCTCATTAGATAAAGGTCGTCCTCTTCTTTTGATGTTTTTTCTCTTTTTCATCTGCTTTCTTCGCCTTTTTACAAACTTTATGTACTTGATAACCTGACTATAGCCAAAGCGAGATTGTTGACTGTTTTAATTGCGAACTTAAAGTTCGATTAATCACCATTCTTTGTTGATCACAGGAGACTGGTGATTAATCGATAGTTGATACACTACATAACAGGAACAACAATCGTTACTTTCTTAACTGTTTTTCATGAAAAGCGAGATGTTCACCAATGAATGTAGAAATAAAATGATAGCTATGGTCATAGCCATCTTGCATTCTTAAAGTGATAGGGAAATCAGCAGTTTCGCAGGCATCAAGCAAGTTTTGAGGATGTAGTTGCTCGGCAAGAAACTCATCATCTAATCCATGATCAATTAAGACAGGGAATTTTTCCGCTCCATGTTTAACCAAACTCGTTGCATCGTAGTCTTCCCATGTATCTTTATCATTACCAAGATAAGCACTGAAACAACCTTCTCCCCAACCGCAATTACACAGGGTTACAAATGGGTGCAAACGCTGAAACAGACTTATACATTCCCGCATTTTTAAAGGCACAGATTAACGCGCCGTGACCACCCATTGAATGTCCTGTTACCGAACGAACTCCAGGAATAATCGGGAAAGTTTTCTTCTGCTAACTCGACCAGTTCTTTGGTGACGTAATCGTACATCTGGTAGTTTTTCGCCCATGGATCTTGTGTTGCATTAACGTAGAAACCTGCACCTTTACCCAAATCGTAACGGTCTTCTTCATCTGGGACATCATCACCACGAGGACTTGTATCTGGAATAATCAAAGCAATTCCCAGTTCAGATGCATAACGCTGTGCTCCGGCTTTGGTACGAAAATTATCATCGGTACAGGTTAAACCAGACAACCAATACACAGCTGGCACTTTTTCAGTTTCTGCTAATGGTGGTAAATAAACCGAGAAAGTCATCTCACAGTTACAGCTTGATGATTCATGCGTATAGCGTTTTAAAAAACCGCCAAACTCTTTGACACTTTCAGTTTCTTGAATAGACATATTTCTTCTATTTCCTTCTTAATTCTTTTGTTATTTATTGGTAGACTAAATCGGAGGGTGCCAATTAATAATAATGACACCCCCCTACTTTTGATTGATGTTAGGTTTTTGTTTTTTGAAAACCTAATAGAATTTATGCAGAGCTAAGCATTTTTTTAATTAAAATTCGATAACAGAACGAATACTCTCGCCGCTATGCATTAAATCAAATGCTCTATTGATGTCTTCTAAAGGCATTTTATGTGTCACCAGACTATCCAGCTCGATTTCACCTGCCATATAACGATCAACATAACCCGGAAGTTCTGTTCTACCTTTTACGCCACCAAATGCTGTTCCCA
Organism: uncultured Gammaproteobacteria bacterium; assembly: GCA_963807855.1. Taxonomy (GTDB): domain Bacteria; phylum Pseudomonadota; class Gammaproteobacteria; order Thiotrichales; family Thiotrichaceae; genus Cocleimonas. Next base: position 10,575 of record CAWEEB010000056.1, read on the forward strand.
TCCAGGTACGACCAACAACCAGATTGAATGGACGAGTCTGTATTACCTGACCTGCTCCAGCTACACCGATGACTACCGACTTACCCCAACCCATATGAGTACACTCAAGCGCATCACGCATTACATGGACATTACCAATACACTCGAATGAGTAATCTGGCCCACCATCAAAGTTATCCTGCATGTACTCAACAAATGTACCTTCTGGAATATCTTTAGGATTTACAAAATCAGTACAACCTAACTGCTTGGCAAATTCAAATTTATCTGGGTTAATATCGATACCGATAATGCGCTTCGCACCTGCCATTACCGCGCCTTGAATACATGAAAGTCCGATACCACCCAAACCAAATACTGCCACTGTAGAACCAGCTTCAACTTTCGCAGTATTGAGCACCGCACCAATACCTGTTGTAACACCACAACCTAAAAGACACGCTTTATCGAGAGGTGCAGCTTTATTGATTTTCGCTAGTGCGATTTCAGGTACAACTGTGTACTCAGAAAATGTCGAACACCCCATATAATGGAAAATGTCTTTACCACCTTGCGAGAAACGACGCGTACCATCTGGCATATAACCGGTCCAGATTGTGCCAGCAATTGTCTGACATAGGTTCGACTTGGTCGAATTACAATATTCACAATCACCACATTCAGCTATATAAAGTGGAATAACATGATCACCGACTTCTAGATTCTTGACCCCGGGACCTAACTCGACTACTTCACAACCACCTTCATGACCTAAAATACACGGAAATGAACCCTCTGGGTCGTCACCTGACAGTGTGAAAGCATCGGTATGACAGACACCTGATGCGATGACTTTAAGAAGAACTTCACCCTCTTTTGGCCCATTACTTCAACTTCCTCTATCACTAAAGGCTTTTTTGGTTCCCACGCTACTGCTGCTTTACATTTCATTTGGATGATTCTCCTTATTTAAAATGAATTTTTTAGCATTTAACCACCTTTTGGCGGTATTTATTTATTAAAATCTACTAAAGTTTGTTAATTTCGTTTCTTACTACTTGTAAAATATGGTCGGTAGGTAAACCAAAAGGAATGATATTTAGCACATCTCCTTTTGGTCCCAATACATATAAATTGGCAGAATGGTCTACCAGATAATAATCCAGCTATTTTTTTTCTTTGAATGAATTTTAGTCTGCACTCTATAGGCATCCGCTACAGCTCTAATTTCACTTACACTGCCTGTTAGGCCTAATTAATTCCGGACTAAAAAAAGGCACATAGCTTTTTAACTTTTCGGGTGTATCTCTTTTGGGGTCTACTGATACAAACAAAGCACTTACCTTGTCGGCATCATTACCCAAGGACCTTAACACCTTGGCTAATGACGAAAGCTCTGATGGACAAATATCAGGGCAAAAGGTATAGCCGAAAAAAATCAGTACAAGTTTTCCACGCTGTTGTTTTAATTCAAATTTATCGCCGTTGTGATCAGTGAGCGTAAAATCACCTCCCACAGTGGTTTTTTCAAGTGCATGGACAGGCCCAGATCCCCATTGCACTAACAAAGAAAATATCAAAACGGTGCCAAATAGGCCAAATAGTTTTTGACTTGTAAAAAGTTTAATCAATGGTCTGTACCTTAAAACCCGGTTATCATGAGCCCAATTTGGATCTTTCTGAGTCAAATCACCGATAGGTGCTGCAAAAGCGTCCGAAACTAAGGTATCAACATTGCTACCCGTTAACGACTTCAAAAATGACACCAAGTTCAGTTTGTTCTTGTTCTGTAAGATTTAACGGAGCTATGAGAGGATCTTTAAGTTCATTGTCAATCCCGCCGCTATTATAAAAACTAACTACATCTTGTAAGCGACTCAGTGAACCATTATGCATGTAAGGTGCAGTCAGGCTAACATTTCGTAAGCTTGGCGTTCTATATTTCCAACGATCATGTGGGTTCTGAGTGATTTCATAAAGGCCAGTATCCGGCAGGAGTTTTCTCTCCGACAGAATCAATAATCGATGTATCCACTTCGACAAAAACACCCGGAGCCAAAACGACTCTTTCTTTAGCAGGCCTAATCCCCATAGATTCGTTATACCCAATTCCAGTGTTATGCATTTTATTATCCGTAAAAATAGCGTGTTTTTCGTTTATGCTGTGACACGTAACACATTTTGCTTTTCCTGAGAATAACTTGAATCCACGTTTGGCTTTTTCGTTGAGTGCATTTTCCTGCTTACCGAAATACCACTTATCAAAAGCAGAATCGGCAGAAACCAATGCTCTTTGATAACTAGCAAATGCCTGGCTAAGGTTTCGCATATTTACACCATCGCCATTAAATGACTTTTCAAACATCCCTGCGTAATCTGGCATTTTCTTTATCTTATCAATCACATAACCAACAGATGGATTAGCCATTTCATTTTTGGCTAATAGTGGACCCCATATCTGTTGCTCCAGACTTGTCTCTCGCCCATCATGAAATAATCGTGTGGCATAGGCTACGTTGTAAATTGATGGAGAATTACGACGTACGCTCCTTCCTTCAACACCTACTGCCATGGAAAGTTCATTATTAGCAAACCCCTGCTCTGGTATATGACACATAGCGCAAGAGAAAGTATCATTTAATGATAAGCGACGATCAAAAAACAACTTACGACCCAGTTCGATTTTTTCCGCAGTTAACGGGTTAGTTTTTGGTTCAGGGACTTTAGGTAAACCTAATGGTGGATTTTTTGCCAGGGCTAACAAGTCAGTTTTTGCTCCACGACGTGCTGTTATAGATTTACTTCTGGTTGAATAGTCACCCGTTTCATAACCATCTTTATCATCACCCGGCACGGATAAGAACTGGTAATGAAGGTTTATTCATAGAATCGTTTTTAGTCGCAAGCTTTGATTCATCGTCTTCTAGCATCAGTGTTTTAATATCATTTAAAATGATATCCGGATGTAAAAAACCCAAACTATAGATATTACGAATATTTAATTCTGGATCGACTAGAAACACTCTTAAGATATGCGAAATATCCTGTGATTGCTCTCCATTGACAAGCATTTCACGCTGAATATCCTGATTGTAAGATTCTAGAATTGGCTCAAGTGATGTCAATGATGAAGTAGTTAAAAAACGCCATTCTCCTTTATCACCCGCAAATTTAAAATTAGCACCATATAAACGCATCACTTCGGGAGAGTCGTGCTGAGGATCAAAACTCAAACTAGCCAAGCGTAATCTAGCCGCGAGTACTGAATCGGTTTTCATCGCGGCTTTAATTTTATAAAAAACGTAAGCCGCCAAGGGGCAACCATTAACGTCTTTACAATTACTGTAAATAAAACTTAAGAGTGTGTATTTACCCGGATACAAGTTTTGTAACGATGCGTTATTACCTTGTTCATCAAGAATTTTACCGTCAGGGGCTTTACCCAGTGATGGTAATTTATAAGTGCCAGGTTCTGCTAATTTATAACCCAATTTTCCGTAAGCCGGGCCAGAATAGATACGGGTTCTGTTACTGATTCCGAAGCTGCAGATGCAATTGGCATTCCGATAATACCAATGCCGAATAGTATTGATATTGAAAAAATGTGAGTGAAAAGAAGCGAATCATTTTCTATTTGTCCATTATATACCGGATAAGATTTAAGGCTAAAAATGAATCAGTTCTGATAGATCAGAACGATTCAAAACCTCAATTCAAACATGCTTGAGGGTACTACTAGGAAAGTATTACTTTAACAGCTTAGCGAATTTAGTCTCTGCTTCCGATTTCTTCTTATACTTACTATACAAAGAATAGGCTCCAAAACGCATTTGATGAGCTCTACCCAACTTCAGTGCATTGAAAGTCAATGCTAAACTGTTCATCAAGTGCTTTTCCATCCCAATGGTAAAGTTTGAAGTACTGAGCATTGTCATCGCCCTTTTTTATCCCAGTTAGCTAAAAGAGATGATGTGTAATAGATGCGCTTACCATCCCAGCTTGAAGAAGCCATGTTGACTTGCTTATCAATAACCTTTGTATAAGTCTCCTTAGGGTTCTGGATATCGGTCAGATCAAAATAACGGGTCTTTCCATCCATAAAGGTATTAATCCACACGCCTTTATCATCTGCCTGTAAAGAAATGTCTACAGGTAATGGAATTTTTGATGCATCGCCGATATCAGCAATATCTTTTGCCTGCCACTCGCCTTTATCATCTTCATAAATCAACCAGAGTTTTGACGTTAATGCGGTGGTTGTAATACACCAGTTATTATGTGGTTCCACGCGCAACGAACTTCTAAAGGAGCACCAGGTACATCGAGAACTTTCTTTGGTTTCTTTAGTATGCAGGTCCCAAATGACTACCGTATTACCAAAACGTTTCATAGCCTCTGGATCTTTTACCATTTTACCTAGATCCATCATGTAATTAGACCATCCAGTAAATGACGAAGTAACCATCACATTGCGGCGTGGCAAGGCGCGCAAATCATAACCATAACCATCAGCGTACTTTCCACTTTTCTTTGCACCATTTAGATTTTCATCGGTTGGCATCCAGTGAGTCGCTACATATTTACCTGCATTGGTATACTCTACCATCGCAGTTCTTCCTCCGTGATCGGCATTATTTGACAAACCGGTTACCATCATTCGTCCAGGAAGAGCATAAGTAGTATGCGGACCCACTACACCACCGCTTGCTGATACAAAATCAGTTATAACTTGCGACAAAGTAGGCTTGGCTGGATCTGTATGAACATCAAATACGAATATCTTGTTGGTGTCTAAACCACCTGCCCAAAGGTATTTACGATCATCTGTTAGTCCAGAGTGATGCGCTTCATTTCGTCCACCTACGGATAAAGTTTCAATAACTTTGCCGTACTTTTCAGAGTTAGGATTAACGTCTACGGTAACTAATTTATCCTGACCATCACCAAGACCTTCAACACCTAAAGTCCAGACATATACATAATCTTCCTGACCTACGATTTTCGCCATATATGGTGACATACAGGTTTCGTCGGCGTGGGTTGTGGATACTATTCCTGTAACAGCAAACAAAAGAGTTGAAACTGCTACTGCAGTAGTCACCTTTTGTTTTACTAAGGTTAATAAATTTTTGTTCATTATCTCGTCCTCTGATAGTTTAAAAAAATATTTGATTTCTGGTATTACTGGACTAATGCTTCACTGGTTAGCTTCGCATTCACCACTTGATCTTTTACCGACCACAGAATACCAAGTACCTCATTCCGTTCTTTTTGCTCAATATTATGTTTAATCAATGCTTGTAAAATATCATCGACTACCGCATTAAATTCCATGTCACTAATATTCATTGAAGTAGTGTGTAGTGACCATATCTTTACCAGTATATTTGACTGGACCTCCTGTTGAAGCGGCAAGAATTTCAAACACTTTCTGCTTAACGTAAGCGGGATCACTTTTACTAAATCGATTATTTACGATGGGATGCTTGCTGTGATTTTCCCAGATACTTTCAGTAATAGCACTAGCACCTTTTTCACCTCGAAGACGATAATACAAGCTTTTTCTCTTCGGCCATACCGAGGGTAAACACAATAAATATAGCAGTAAAAATTCCAATCGTTTTAAACCAAAGTGCTGTTTTAACATTTCCTTCTGCCGTTTATGGGTAGGCTTTAGTCTAACTTTTGTTAAAAAAAGGATGAATACGTAATACTACGTGTATTATTTTATTATCATTTAAAGAGCATGTTTAACTGAAGGTAGTTCAATAATTCATCCTGTAAAAGAAGTTAGAGAAGCTTTGTTATAACATCTATAACTTATCTCATTATTCTGCTCCTGATTAAGCGGGTTATTTAATACAAATACTCTTTACTTCGTTAACAATTAACAAATAATTATTGTTTGCTATGAATTTAATTAGCACTTATATAAACCTGATACAAATCAAGATAGAATGAATGTTCATTTTTGTCAATTGCAATTTAATATTTTTTTCTCTAAGATAAGAATGTTTTTTACACTTCTAATAGGACTTTTAAATGCCATACTTAAAGCGCAAAGCTCCTATACCAGAACCCACAGATTGTAAAATTCTTACGGCAGCTTTAAAGTTATTCGTGAATAATGGATTTCATAATGTATCTGTACATGAAATTCAAAAACAGTCCAATGTCAGTATTGGCTCTATATACAAGCACTTTGGAGGCAAAGAAGGTATAGCTAAAGCCTTGTATAAACATATTTTAAATGAAATGGATGAACTTGTTGATGACGTAAGAAAGGAATATCAATCACCAACCAGACAATGCGAAGAAATCATACGATTATTGTGTGGATACACCGAAACTCATTACGACATTATGGCATTCATATTTCATGCAAAACACGCAGAATTTGTCCCAGATGAACCACTAATTTGTAATACCCTACCCTTCATTAAAATAAGAGATATAGTCAAAGAAGGAATGAAATGTGGCGAAATAAGAGAAATAGACTCATGGGTAGCAGCTTCAACAATATTCGGTGGTGCAATAAGGATGATTCAATTAAGACTGGATAATATGATTGAAGAACCATTGCCAAATTATTTAGAAACCCTTTTAGATGCTTCATTAAATGGTGTTTTGACTAGGAATATTAACAAAACTAAAAATAAGATATCAGCTGCTTCATAAGCATATTTCCAATCAACTATCTTTTTAGCAAATTTAAAAAATCTAATACATATAAAACCAGATCTTTGTCTGTTTTTTTTATTGGTTATATCTTCTTAGGTTCTTGACTAATACCTTCATATATACTCTTTAAAATATATTAAGAAAACTGATTAATTCTTAAATACTAGTCTTTGCTTTAGCATTGACCATTATACTCAATTCATTATTTTCTATCGAACAACAGATGAAATTCTAATTTATCCAGTAACGTTTTTATAATGTAATTCCCAAGAACAGTATGAGTTAAAACTTAAGTCTAGAGTTGGCGCCTCCCATAAAAACAAATAAATTATTGATTTTTATAGATAAAGTATAAATTCAATAGTTTTTTATTGCCTCAAAAGTTCCTATTTAACACCCACGACTATTACTCAGATTATTTTCTAGAAGAATTTTATATTCATTCTAATCAATTGTTCTTGTATGACCTAACCAATAAGACTGTAACATTATCTGTTGCGCCTCTTGAAATTGCCAAGTCCATCAAATCAGAAGCAGCGTATTTTAAGCTTTCTTGTTTTAAGGTCTCAGCTATGTCTTTTTCAGTCAACTCTTTAAAAAGGCCGTCACTGCATAGTAGATAAGTATCCCTGTCAACTACTTCGAAACTTTGGGTTTCAATGAATAGTGGTGATTGGACTCCAACTGCTGCTGTTAGATGTTGAGCCAAAGGGTACTTTTCAGCTTCTTCAGGCGAAAAGCCGGCTTTTATAAATTCATCCACTCGATTATGATCTCTCGTAAGTTGTGGTCAATTTATCTATTTCTAAATTGATAGATACGACTATCACCAGACCATAGGCAAACTACTCTACTTCTTTGAGCAATTAATACACATACTGTACTTGCAATAAGTGTTCTCGTTTCTTCACCACCACTTTTTTCTATAAGTTCGTTATTGGTTTCTTGCAGACTATCGTTGATTTTATTCACGAAGCTTCCGAAAAAACGTCCTTTCTTTATTTTTGACAGGTTTTCTACTATCAATTTACTAGCCACATCACCCGATTGATGTCCACCTGCTCCATCTGCGACTACCCAAAATCCTTTATCGCTCGACTCCAGAAAAGCATCTTCATTGTGATCTCTTACGCATCCCTGGTTGGTAATTCCATAAGATTGAAAAGTGAATTTATTATCTAATAATCTGTTCATCACTCCACCCTCTTTTATCCCATTCCCCATCCATAAAAGTAGCCACGCTTTTATGCGGGGGTAAGCCTTCTGTTATTACAAAACTTGGCGGTATTTTTTCTGAACCCAATGTTCTCCATACGCTATAAGAAGGATAAAAAGTGTTAAGCATGCTATTAACTAATTCCGGATAGACAACGCTGTAGACTTTCATTTTCATGTACGGGAAAATTCCAGGCAGAATCTTCGTATCGATTCATCGTAGATTTTTTCAACGTGATGGTACTTTCATCTTTTCTTCTTGATCTTGTAATTCAGATAACTTCAAATCAAACTGTTCGATAGAGAAATTCTCATCTAAACCAAATAAAAGTAATTCTTCAGCTTTAGTTAGCCACTCCCTGCTAGTTTCAATCAAAAGAAGGGGATTACTATTACTGGAACATGCCTTACAAATAGTCATAGGAAAATATCTTCCTACACTATCAACACTCGGCATCATTACACCTAACCAGGTTTGATTGCCGCAGATACCAGGTGCTAGAACATAATGATACAAAGGCGCTGTAAGATAGAGTTCCATCCAGTCTTCACCCAATTCAGACTTACTGTGAGCAAGAACCTCCCTTAACCAGGCATCCCATGGATCAGTAAAACTTCTAGGTAATGATTTAGAAATAAAATCCCCTTTAGAAGGGATTTTACCGTAATAACCAATTATCGATTCTTCTTCTGTCACTTTGGGCACCTACATGATTTAAGGTTTTTCATTTTGTTAAATAACTTAAATGGGTTTTCTTTTAGTGTTGGTGTTTTCACAGCAAAAACAGCATTACCAAATGCTGGGATTCTAATTTGATCATTCTTAACTAATTTAAAAAGTCCCCACTGATCTTTAGCATCAGATAGAGTGACAAATTTAGGGGCAATAGATGGATTTCTAAAATTTGCTACTGCGGTTATAGGGGAAGCTGGCCAAGAATAAACTTCCTGAGGTCTTACCGACGAGCCTGGGAAAAAGTTATTCTTTGTACTTCCTATGGATAGTTGTATTTTTTCAACATCCTTACTGGAACTAACTAATTGAAGAGTTAAATTAATATTGAGATTCCCCGCTGAAAAAAAAACTGATCTAATCCTTTCTGATTCAACTAGTATCTTTTCTAAAGTGTTTATTATATTTGGTTCAAGGTTTTCTTTTTCTTTTAGATATGTCTTTTTAAAAATATCAGCTATGCCACCAAGAGCAAAAAAACTATTAAACTCCGAAATATCAACCCCCTTTCTTGCCCTTGTATTGAAAGGATATTTATTATTAAACGCTTTTTCACAAGGTTCACATAATTCTGCCCCTGCAGCTTTGATTAATTCCTTAGTTGCACCTTTAGTAACTTCAATGCCAATAATTTTCTTTGCTTCCAGAATCGGTTTATTCAGCCAAATACGTAATATTTCTGGCAATTTATCTACCGCGGCGTTTAATTCAGCTAAAGTAATCTTAACTTTATCTGAAGTGCCCTTGCCGCCAGAAATATCCTGATACAATCCTTTGTATAGATCGTCAATTAATTGCATCGTTTCTTTTAATTGATCTTCTGCGACTAGTTTATGGAGAGGTTTAAAATGATTGTCTACAACTTTGAGAGTCTTTTTTAATTCAATGGCATCTCCTATAAGTGGTAATTTATTATCATCACTAAAGTCCGTTTCACTTTGAAGGGCTTTTAAAATATGTGTAAATAGATTTCCACTATCTGCTGTTAAAGGCCTAAGGATTTCTGATGCCTGTTTAGTGTTTTTAAGTGGTCTAATCTGTAAATCTAGTAATAAGTTACTCCAAGTTTGAATGTAATCATCTTGGTAGAGTTGTTGGATTGTTGACCTTATCGTTTTAGTATCTGTCAAGATTTGTTGTGAATCTCCCAATACCCAGCGATCTTCTTTCAGGTTCTTAACAATATCGTTATATTTAGGTAAGAAGAGTTTTGAAAAACCTTCTTTAGTAAACAAGCTAGGTATACCTGCAAGAAATGGACTACCGCTTTTTCTTTCAAAACTGCTACCAATAGAACTCAGGCCTTCAAACTCTGCAATTTTAAAATCAGGCACAGTGTCATTACCTAATGCAGAATTTTTCAGTTGAATATAAGCTAGCTTGGCAGGATCAATCGAGAGTAATGATCTAGCCTGAGATACAAGGGATTCATCTACAGTAATCGGATCACTCGGTGGTTCGTGTAATAAAGCATTAAAATGACCAGTAAGGGTAATATCCAGTGCATCACTATTACTATTATTACCATCCCAATCAACTACACCAATTGAGGGGGCAGTTATTCCATCTGGAGCTTTACCTCCCAAATACAAATAGGTCTTCAATAAACCAAATAAGGCTGTGGGATTATCAATGTTTTTCTTCACAAGTGTTTCTAAATTTGATTTTGCATGAGGTCGTAATATCTTACGCAATAGTTCACGGTATCTTTCATCCATTATCTCTCTCAATGAGTCACCTTGATATAAACCCAGACGTGCAAACATACTCGGCTTTTCAAAATAATCAGAGAAACTAAGTGTCAGCTGCTTCAATTGATTTAATAGTGGCAATTGGTCTTCAAGTGAACCTTTATAAGGTACTGCTTGAATTTGGTTTTCGATAAGCTTAACTTCCTGTTGATAATCATCTATCACTTTCTGATTTTTAAGATAACTATTAAACCATAAACCAGCAACCGTTAATGTTGCTAAGGCAATAACAATGATTAAACCAGAACGGAGCCATTGAATTTTTTTTTCTAGTTTACTGTTTACTCCAGCAAGTCCCGCTTCTGTAAAAATAACCTCTTTAAGTAAATTATTAATAAAAAAACTCTTACCCTGACCAGAGAAACTTGATAGTTGCTGTCTGGCAATATCAAAACTACTGGCTAGTGAGCTCATGATTCTATCTATTGAGGTGCCTTCTTGAGTGGCGCTAGTAAAGTAGAAGCCTCTAAACATGACAGGCTTGTGAAATTGTGAATCTTGAAAAATCTTTGCTAAAAAATCATGTATTTTTAGCTTTAAGGAACTGAATTGTTGTGGGAATAGATAGATTGCTTGACGTCTCTCAAGATCTTTTTCGTTTTCTAATTTTTGTAACAATTGCTGATGAATTCGATCCTCTAATAATTCAAATTCAGAACTAAATAATTCCGAGATATTTCCACTCAAAGGGCCATTTAACTCAAAGGTGGTTCCCCATACCTGCTTTCTCTGTTCTTTATTCATACCATCAAAATAATCACTAAAACCCGCAAGTAAATCACTTTTAGTAAACATCATATAAACGGGAATACTAATATTTAGATGTTCATATAATTCTGCAATACGATCTCTTATCGCATTCGCATGACTTTCAAGATCATCTCCAGATAACTTCATCATATCAACAAGACTTATTGCTACGATCACACCATTGATTGGTTGACGTCCCCGGTATTTTTTTAATAAATCAAGAAATCCTAACCATGAGCCTTTATCGACATTTTTATTGCTGTCCTGAGTGGTATAACGTCCTGCCGTATCCAACAAAACAGCATCATTTGTAAACCACCAGTCGCAATTACGTGTACCACCAATTCCATGCAATGCTTCTTTGCCATACTTTTCAGATAAGGGAAACTCCAACTCAGAATTAGCTAGTAAAGTGGTTTTACCAGCACCAGGTGGACCAATAATAATGTACCAAGGTAATTCATAGAGGTATTGTTTATCGGATGATTTTTTATCCCCTAAACGAACCCCTTTAAGAGCCTCAACAGCCTCTTTTAAACGCGAATCCAAATGTTCTACTTCTGTTTCAGTTGCTTTATCATCAGAGTTTACAGAAGAGCCAGAATCTTCTGATATTTGATCAATCATTTGTTGGTTTTTTTGTTTAGCTCTATAAGCTTTCCATAAATTGATCACTGCCCAAAGTAACATGATGACGATAATGGCTATGAGTCTGTTTTTTCGAGAATCAAAGGGCTGATTTCCCCCAATAGCTATCAATGGGCCTAAGAACCAAATAATTGCAGACACGGCAATTACACCTTGAAGTGACTGAAACCAAGACTTTTTAAGTATTCCAAATATTTTTTTCATTAAGTATCCTTAAAGTTCAATCGAGTATGATTTCAACACGTCGGTTCTTTGCTCGTGCATCTTTAGTTGCACGAGCATCTAGGGGCTCAATATCCCCTTTGCCTTGCACAGTTATTCTATTTTTCAATTTGGGGGCAAACTCTTGCAGCATTTCTTTAACAGTTGTTGCTCTTGCTTTTGACAAAGCAAAGTTATCGGCGAAACGAATAGAATTCCTGATAGGCACATTATCTGTGTGACCAATAACTCTGATACCATGAGAATCGTATTCAGGAACAGAAATGATAGCGGCAATTCTTTTAATTAGAGGTACACGTTGTTGAGTTATTTTATCGCTACCTGATGCAAACAACCCCCTATCACCTCGAAGTTCGATAAGTGTTCTACCATCATTTTCTCTAGGTCTAACATCAACATATTCTTTGCCTATTTCTATTGGTAATTCAGCTCTAATTGCTTCTATTTCTGTAATTTTTGGAGCAACAGGTACCTCTGGGACATCTAATTTTACGATTTCTCTTTTTACCGGTTCTGCTTTGGTATTAAGTAAAGAATATAACCCCATAAATACAGCTAAAAGTAGAGCACTTGCAATCGCAAGCGTAACCCATAATGGAATGGTTTTAGCCAAGCTCTTTTTTTGTGTTTCTACGCCCTGCCAATGTGGGGATAATAAGGCTTCTGTGGAACCTCGTTGCTTACGAATTAATTCACTAAGCCAACTTCTAATTTGGGAAAGTTTTTCTTTGCCTGAATCAACAATTCTATAGCGACCTTGAAAGCCAAGAGCCATACATACATATTTTAATTCTAATAAATCTAAATGCTTCGATGGGTTTTGCCCAAGCTCTTTTAATTTGTAAAAGAACTGATCTCCACCTGATACCTCTTGATGAAACATACTCAGCAGACTATGTTCCCCCCAACCACTTTGATAGCCCCAGGGTGTATTAAAAACAGCCTCATCAATAGTTGTACATAAGGCATATCTTGCATTAACTATAGTTTCTTGTTCATAGCCTGCTTTCTCTGCACTAAGGTTAAAACTCTTAATTTCCTCAACGAGTTTCTGCTTAAGTTTATCAGGACTACTGTGAGATGGGCTATTGTACAACCGAGATATAATGGCTAATAACGCGGAAGCGGAACTTTCTAACGGATTAAGCTTACCCAAATTTTTTAGTGATACTTCTTCTATACCAGTTGTATAATTATTATCGACTTGACGTTCCAAATCACTACGACGACCGCCAGGTATTGGTCTTATTATCGTATGATCAGAATCATTAGAAGAAAAGAAAGGATCATCTTTGTCTGACATTTTGCTCCTCTGTATCTTTCTTAGCCTAAACGTAGCGCTTGTTAATATGCTTTTTACTAATTTATGATCAATCCCGAATTGCCCAAAGTTCTAACTCTAGATTATCTAATTTAGTACCTACATGCACAGCCATTCCTCCCGAGCTTGTTAATTGACTCCAAAATTCATGTTTTGTATTTAGTTCAAAATAAGTAAACCCGGAATGATATGGAATTTGGCGTGGTGCAACTGCTAAAGGATCGAGCTCAATACCTGGAATATGTGAATTAACTAAATCTCGAATACGTTCAACGCTAGAAATCGTGCTCTGTTTGGGGAATGAGCTTCTAATTTTTTCAGAAGAAACATCCGCTTTTGCAGCAAGTACAAACATTGCATCATCCAACAAGCTTTTATCATTTAGCGTTGCTACCCAAATTCCATATTTATGTTCATTAATATCTATACCTATCGCTCTTTGTTCAATAACAGTACTTAATGCATTGCGAATTTCATTCATAACGAATTCAAAGGTAGGTTGCTGCTTATCATGTATGTATACAGGGAAATTTTCTGGACGGCGTTCTTCCTTAGTAAAAGTCGCTAATTCACCAGCTAAAATAATTAAAACCCGATATAGCTCTTCAGGAAATATGCCCTTATTTGAATATAAGTGCAGCAAAAGAGGCTCATATTTATTAATTAGTTGTAGCATTAAAAAATCTGTGATTTCTGATACACCAGTGGAACCCGGTGCCGCTAAACGATTGGCCAATGCATCTCCCCGATGCTTCAATAAACCTTGAACTTCTTTAATAAAACCAACCAAATTAGGACTAGTATTGCAATGCATTGCTGCAGGTATAAAATACTCATCTAAATGAATAGTTTTATCTTTATCTATCTCCACAATACGGGCAATTGGAATAATACTATAAGCATTTAATTTATCTGCATCAGTGAGTAGTTTAACATTCAATTCTCCAACTTGAACATCAGCAGTTCCTTCGACCTGACCCGTATGCAAATCTGAAACCTGTATATCTTTTATAGAATTTCGAGCCAATGAATTATTATTTTCGTTATTAGTCATCAACAACGCATTAGGTTGAATAAGTGGTATAGCCAAATAAACTAGTGTTTCCTTTGTATCTTTAGACACTTCATAAGGTATTGGAGTTGGTGAGTCATGAGGAATATCGAACGGTGTACCATCGGAGAAGATTCCTTGAGCATTGGTTATTGAAATTTTTCCTAGTTTTAATAATTGCGGGTCTAACTCTATTTCTGTTAAGCCCCAATTAAACGGTCGAATGCTCTTACTTCGCCCTTCTATCAAATGCTGAATATAACGTTCTTGTTGCTGTAAATGTTGCGGCCTTAAGAATAATCCTTCATGCCAAACGACTCTATTTTTATTCATTTAATTCCCTCTACAGACATTTTCACTTTGCCCTTTTCTTCTTTAAAGTTGCGACTTGTTCGTCATAGGCTTTAGCAAATTCCTGCCCAAATAATCTATTGAAGTCATCTTCCGCTTCTTCACCAATCGCTTCATACAAATTTTCAAATGCCTCCCAAAGCTTAGCTTTACGATGCACTGGTATGCTTGCACTAATAGGACTATTTTCTTCGAAACGCGTGATTAATTGCTTCGGTTCAAAACGTTTTAGAACATGTGATAACGATGCTTGTATTCCCGAAATAATAGCTAACTGATGCGAAGCAATATCATCATACACTTCATTCATAGCCTGCTCTGGCTCCATGTAAGATATATTATCTATGTCTAGTAACTTTCTTATTGCTTCATCAATATCAACAGCAAATTTAATCGGATTATTCTGAACTGGTTGTATGGTTGTCATATCCATACGCATTTCATTTTTAATTTCAGCACGAGAATGAAGTATTTCTATAGTTCCTTTAATCGCGCTTTTGAATAATTTACCGGCTAAAAAAAGCTGTTGCTCTGTTAAACCATTTTTAAAACTATTTTCATCTAGTCCCAAGCCTTTTAGAAAAGCATCACCATGCAAACTGTCTGCTTGACTTTTAGATTGCACATCTGCAACTTCAGTCTTTGGAATTGCGTTTTCAGGAATTTTTTTTGAGTCTGAAACACTTGACTCAATCTCTTTTTTTTCTGGCTCTAAAGGCTTATCAAACCCTTTTAACAAGTCATCAAAGGAATCTTTGCTGTTATCAGGCAAATTCCAATCGTCTGGTATACCCACATCATTATTTCCAGTTTCAAATAATTCTTCATCTATAACTTGCTTAGAATTATCTTCACTTTGAGTATCTATAGATAATTGATCTTCTGTAAAATGTTTAACATCAGCTGGTTTAAAAAAACTATCCATCTCTGATTTGTTATCAATTACTGGAGGCTTATTTGATTTTGCTGGACCTGATTCAGCTTTGAAGTCATCAAAGTCAAAAAAAGGGTCTTCCGATCCAATATTGGCTGCTTGTTTTTTCTGTACTGGATTTAATGGTTCAAAAGGCTTATCTGCAAGAGATTTTTTTGAATCTTCAAACAAATCTGAAAAAAGGTCATCCTCAGAACTGACAGAAGAAGTACTCTCAGCAAAATCTGGCAAAACATCGACAGGTAAATCATTTGCAACAATAGAATCTTCAGTGCTTATATTTACTTCGATATGAAAGGTACCCATTAACAACTGAAAACCATCTTCCAATTGCTGCTTGTTACCATTACCTAATGGACTGTGATTACCGTTGACAAAAACACCATTGGTACTAGTATCAACGATATAATAACTACCCTTACTATACTCGACTCTAGCATGACTTCCTGATAAATGTCGTTGTTCGTCAGGTAACACCCATGTGTTTGTTAACTTTCTTCCTATTGTTCCTCCACTTTCATCAAACTCAAACTCCATCGAAGTCTTGAGAGTTTGGTTTTTAACAGCTGACACTTTAAGTATTAATGACATTGAATCACCAGCATCTATGTTTTATGGTCATATTGCATAAACACTTACGTTCATGGGTTAAATTAAATCTAAGAATCATCACTGTTCTCATCATAACTGTTATTAGGTTGTGTTTTCCCAATAATCATCTCTAATTGATTTATGCTATCAGGAGACAGTTCTTCCATTAATGCAATGAAGTCTTTATTTACAAGTTTTTTTGCTCTTTGTAATAATAACGGTATTGGGCTACCTGGCTCATTTTTATGGTAGTAATCTTCGATATCTTCTATAGAAGATATAACATCCTTTCGAGTATTGATTCCCTCTATTTTAGAAACAATACCTTTCGGGCTATTGGTTTCCTGATTGATCATTGAATCACCAACAGCTTCATCACTAATACTATTGTCAATATCCTTTAAATGGGAACCTATTGCCTGTTTTGCTTCATTAATTATTTTCAATAATTCATTAAAGCGTGGTGATCTAGATGCTCCAACACTTTCTTCGTCTTGTAGCAATCTTATGACACTTTCAAAACTTGAGGCACACTGTTCCAAATTGGAATAGAGTTGTTTTTTATCTTCTTCAACAGCACTTGTGAGAATAGCTTCAATTAATTTTTCATCTTTGGCGCTGCTTTCCTCCTCACCTTCTTTACTTTGTTTTGCATTGCGAATATCGTATAAACTTACACTTCCCACACCTTTAGAGTTAATTAATTCAATTTTTTGTAGGGATAATAAAAAATTAAAGTCTTCGAATAACGCCAACATATTTAAGCGTTCTATTGGATCATTATCATCAGGATCAATTTCTGGGTGTAAACAGCCCCAATATTTTTCTATAGTACCCTCCAGTAACATAGATCCATCGGCGAGACCAGCATAACCCTCTATGTTCATTAGAGCCTGTGTTAAGCTAATGACTACTTCTAAGTTATGTGTTTGCTTGCACAAATCTAAACAATTCTTCTTAACCAGCTTCCAATCAGGCTCAGCCCCTTCAATTACATCATCACCAATTTGCTGATCAGGTTTACCTTCAATTGCCTCTCGAGCTTCTAATAATAACGGGTCATATTCAAGGTTTTCACCACAAGGAGTTTCACCCTCATGATCTACTAATATAGATTCTATATCCAACATCTAGTACTCCAATAATTTACATAACTTTGACATTAATTATTATCACCTCTTAATTATGTGAATGCGTCCAATTGTTCTTTGGTTTATTTACAGGGGCAGGTGCACTCCCTCTAAATGCAAAACGTTGTTCAGCTATGTCAAATGCGCCAAGATTCACATTGGCCTTGCTTGACCGTCCTCCATATTGTGTCGAGATTACATAGTTTCCGGGAGGCAGGGTAAAGTTAGCAGATGATCTGCCGCTTACAGACTTAACACGCTTACCATTTTTGTCACAACAAAAGTAGTATTCAATGGTCTTCCATTTAAGGTGGCATAAGCACGAATTTGTCCTCCAACAACTTTCTGTGGCTTTGGAGGTGCAGCTTTTTCAACAAAGGCGAAATTTCTTGAAATATCTTTTGTTCTTAAATTTATATCGAAACTTTTAACTTGACCTGCATAGCTTGCCGAAATCTGGTATCGACCTGGTTTTAAACTCAGACTTGTTTTAGATCTTGACCTTATTCTTTTTACTACTTTGCCTTTTTGCTTAATAATAAATGAGGTTTTCAAAGGTTTTTTATTTAATGTAGCTGAAATTCTTATATTACGGGTAGCAGACTTTTCCTTTTCTTTAAGTTCAGCTAAACGTTTTGCTTCCTTTTGTTTCTCTAATTTTGCTAATCGCTCTCTTTCCCTTTTCTTTTCCAAGTTTAGCTCTTCTTGTTGCTTAAGTTTTAGTTTTTCTTCCTGCTCCTCTCTTTCTTTTGCAGCAATACGTTCACGCTCTCTCTCTCTTTCAAGCTCATCCCGCGCTTTTTGTTCTTCTTGCCGTTGTCTTTTTTGTTTTTCTTCAAATTCTCGTTTTTGTTGTGCTAACTGTTCTTCTTTTTGTTTTTCTAATTTAGCTAAGCGATCTAGTTGTGCCTTTCTTTCAAGCTCTCTTATACGTTCCTGTTCCTCCATAATTTTTAATTCAGCTAAACGTTTCTGTTCCTCCTTAATTTTAAGTTCAGCTAAACGTTCCTGCTCTTTTCTTTCCAATTCCGCTAGCCGAGCCTGTTCTGCTTTTCTTTCTAATTCTTTGATTCTTTCCTGATCTTTTCTTGCTTTTTTCTTCAGCTAGCCTCTGTTGTTCCTGTCTTTTAATTTCAGCCAAGCGTTCCTGTTCCTGCCTTTCAATTTCGGCTAAGCGTTCCTGTTCCTTCTTTCTTTCTAACTCGAATATTCTTTCTTGTTCTTTTCTCTTTTCTTCTTCTAACTTCGCTTTTTCTTGTTGCTGTAATTTTGCAATACGATCTTTTTCTCTCTGTTCTTCAAGCTTTTTTAACTCACCTCTTTTTTCTAAATCCTTAAGACGTGCAATGCGTTCCTGCTCTATCCTTTCATTTTCTAAATCATCAAGGCGTCTTCTGTTCTTTTTGGAGTTCTCTTTGTTTTTCTGCTTGTAATAACCGTTCCTTTTCTGCTTGTATTACACGTTCTTTTTCTACTTGTAACAAACGTTCCTTTTCTAATGCTGAATTTTTTTCACTTTGTTCTTTTGGTTTAAGTTTAATAAATTCAACTTGAGTATCTGTATCTGCAGAACTAAATAGATTTTTAACCTGAGGAATATATGTAACTCCATATGCAAGTCCCCCAATAACAATTAAAGAACCCAGTATCCCAGCATAAAGACCATTCTTACTTTTAGGTTTGTTTTCGAACTTTATAATGACCAGTCTGTAGAATTTGTGTTTTATCATTATCAACATTAGAGGGAATTTTATGAATAACTGTTTCATCAACATTTGCAGCATTCTTAACTGATTCTACAAACTCACCAACAGTTTGAAATCGATCTGCAGGTTCTTTTGCCAGTACTTTATTAATTGTAGGTTGTAAAAAACCATATTCTGCAGGTAGTTCAGGTGGAGCTACCGTTGTATGTTGATGTATAGCCTGAATGGTTGAATCTGCCTTGAATGCTTTTTTGCCGGTAAGCATTTCATAGAAAACAAGGCCTAAACTGTATATGTCAGAACTGTGATCTAAATCAGTAGTAACCGCTTGCTCAGGACTCATGTATTGAACTGTCCCCATGGTATAACCCATGCGCGTCAATTCACCTGATGTATCCTGTAGTTTAGCTATTCCAAAATCAGTTATAACCGCAGTATCATCTTCTCGAAATAGGATATTGCCAGGTTTGATATCGCGATGGATATAACCTTTACCATGTGCGTAATCCAGACCACTCGATGTCTGCTCCAGGATTCTTAATGATTCAGCGTAAGAAAGCTTACCTTTTTCAACTTTTGCTTGAGCGTACCATTGGCCAAGTGCTCCATAGCCATATAAAGAATAGAATCATCGATTACTACCAACATCATAAATTCGTACGATATTACGATGCTCAAGACTTGCAATAATCTTCCCTTCGCTTAAAAAGCTCTTACGGAAATTCTCATCCCTTGCCATATCTGGCAGCATTACTTTCAAAGCAACATTTCTACTCAGCATATCCTGAACAGCCAGATATACTGTAGCCATACCACCTCGGCCTAGTTCACTATCAACGGTATAATTTGGAATTTCTATCATCAGTCGATATTATTTCCTGTATTTTGATGGTTTATATCGAGGGGTTCTTCTATGGGGTTATATATTATCACCCCCCTACTTATAAGCACTCTTTTTGAACAAGTATTTATAAACTTGTGCCTGTTAATTAAATTAGCATATATTCCTACAGATATTTTAGTATATAAGTGCAGATTTTTCAGAACTGTGACAAATTCCACAATTTGAAATACTTATTTAAAAAATAAGGATTTATGCCTTTCTATACTTTAGCATCAAGAGTCAAACTAGCCCAATTACAACTCGATTCCCTGCACCACTTCAATTACTACTCTTTGGACAAGATATTCCCGAGCATTCAAACTAACCCTTGAAACTTCCTAAATAATTCCTCCAAAGGAGCCATGCATAATTGATTAACTGACGTATTTTACTTAAATCCACCATTATTTTCTGCTTAAACAACAGGCTCACAAAGGTTTAACACCCCCCCACTTTTAAACCATTTTGTGCATAGTATTATCAGGTTATACGGCTTTTTAAAACGTTAACCGGCAATATCTAGCTCACGAGTACTGATATGTTCTGAATATCTTCCATCGAATCTAATTGAAAAACACCTCGAAATACTTCATAAAAGACATCCTCATCTGGAATAAAGACTACAGTATCTAAATTCATTTTTATGTCACTTTCGACACGTTTACTGTTTTCAGCATCATCGAGACCCAGTTTACTTTTTACTTACAAGCACTTTTGGTTTCAGATTTGGCAAGTTAAAAATTAATCTGCCTTTCGGGGATAAATTAACGAGTTCGACTTTTTCATCACCCTCAAGATAACCTTCTACTTGTAAATCAGGATGTGCAGAATTATAAAAACGATGGAAAAGTTTTTCGGTAAGCCTATTTGATCGCCTTCGAGCGATTCTTCGTCATAACTACCTAGATACTGAATTCTTGGCTGCCAGTTATTGGCATAAAACCCTAAACCTACAGGGTCAGGCCTGGATTCCCATGATCACAATAAATCTTGTGGATTCTCAATATTGGGTAACTTACGAAGTGCATTATTTTGTAAACTTTCTTCTATAACGCAACCGCAACCAATTGGATTCTGATGAAAATAAATTCCATTATCAAGATCACTAGCCCCCAAAAGATTTTTCGTACTTTAAATCCATGCTGGTAAACGGCTAGTGGTTCTGAAATAACAAAATCACCCTCTTCTTCAGCTTGATACCAATTTCTATCTCCAAACACTTTTATTATTTTTTTTGTTTTTCCTACCTGTAATCCTGCATCAAGTATTTGTTGTGGTAACTTATTGGGTGTATGCGCTTTGCCTACAACTACAATATCCGCGAATGGTTTAAAAGGCACAAGGTCGGACTCATACAAAATCGAACCATGATCTTTGATCATCATAAAAATATGTCTGTTTAAAAAGTGGAATGGGCTTATCAGAAAGCTGAGCTTCATTGTCAGGAAGCATCTTAAAGGTGTTTTTTGCAATAATACTTAACTTGTTGCTGCCATCCTGATCCTGCCAAAGCATTATCTGAACCTTAAAACTAGAGGTATTCTCTACTAATGGTGAAGGCTCTTCTTCGTTATCAGCAAAAAGAGAAAAAGCCTCCTTTGTAGGCTCGGCTTTCGGGCTACTTTTAAATGCCATCGTAGCATCATTTGCAGAAGCACTTTCATGATCAAAATATTGCTGACTAGGCACTGCAATTTCAACATCCACATCGACTTCTTGTGCTTCTATTTTTGCTCGAAAAAGAGTCGTACCAATTCCAATCTGGTCGTTATTGTTTATCTTGGCGTTTTTAATGTCTTGATTATTTAGTTGCGTCCCGTTTGAACTCCCTAAATCATGAATCTGAAAACTTGAATCCTTAAAATAGATTTCACAATGTTCACGCGAAGCCAAATTATCATTGGAAAGTTGTATATTCGCTGTGTCTCCGCGCCCAACAATAATTCGTTTATCGTTGCCTATTGTATATTCATCGCCTAAACCTAATTCTGATTCAACGACCAATATAAGTATTGTTTTGTGAGCAGAGTTCACCTTTAAGTTCCTAAACGATTAAATATTTGATTGTGTTTTAGATGACTTAACAACTACTTTAAAAATCAATATTAGCCACCTATGAGAACCGTAAAACAACCTGAGACTATAGGGTTAGCAGGAGGGGGGACTTGAGCTCCGGCTTCCATGACAATATCTCCCAGTCGAGCGGCCGGCAGACCACCTATTTTAACAGTAAGCGACCCTTTCTGCACAAACCCAGGACCATGAGGAGTACCACTGCCTGCTGGAGGTGGAAGATTTGGCATAGAACACGTATGCATATCAAACACCCGCCATGCTGGCATCCCTTGAATTAAAACGTTTGGGCATCCAGCTCCCGTGAGCGGAATACCATGAGAAGTCATATCTGTTACTCTTGCTGCTGGTTGACCCATTATTAACTCCTTATATTAATTAATATTTACCAAAGGTGTACCTTTGATATTTACAATACCGCCATTCACATCAGCAGTAACACTTCCCGACATTTTTACTTGGAGTCCTTGTATTGTTATCTCACCATTCTTTTTCATTGTTATTTTTGAGGCACCTGTTTTTAGTACAATTTCTTCTTTAGCAACCAACAGTATGGATTTAGAACTATTTTTAAAATCGCCTACAACATTTTCCTTAAGATTCCCCCCTACATCAATAACCATGTTTTCGCCAATTTCTTCCTTATGTTCTTTCTCGACTTTGATCTCTTTGTTATTCTCGATCTCTTCAAACTTATCATTTCCAACTTTTAATTTGCGATCATTGCCAACTCTTTCTTTACGGTTATTTTCAGTAATATTGGTATGATTTTTTTCCGCATGCAGATATAACTCTTCACTCCCTTTCTTATCTTCCATACGAATTTCATTAAAATCTTTGGTTGTCCCACTTTTTGAACTTCGACTTTTTATACCACTTTGGGTTTTATTAGCAGGCAAATCATAGGGTGGCATTTGCTCAGCGTTATATACTCTCCCTGTGATTATTGGCCTATCAGGATCTCCTTCCATGAAATCTACGATAACTTCTTGATCAATACGTGGAATATGTATTCCTCCCCACTTTTTACCGGCCCATATTTGTGCGACACGCACCCAACAAGAAGAGTTCTCGTCTTTTTGACCGTATGTATCCCAATGAAATTGAATTTTCACGCGCCCGAATTTATCAGTATGAATTTCTTCACCACTAGGCCCTACTACTATTGCTGTTTGGGTTCCTTGAACGATTGGTTTTGGCGTTATTCGAGAAGCCCTAAAGGGCGTCTTACTCTCTATTACAGAAAAACTATTACTATAAGGGTCGCCATCACCACCACCACTACTAAGAAAGCCTTGAGAATGTATAGTGTGCGTAACACTGGTAACTAAATATTCTCGATTCTGATCATCGCGGGGATGTTTTTTTAACTTGAATTTATACCCAGTCGTTAAATCACGAACAACACTTTGCCCTTGAGCCTTTTCATATTGACAATGTAATTCTTCTATTCGCGCTTGAACATACTTTTCACCGTCATCGGTTTCAGAATATTCACCAGGATAATCATAGATTTTATAATCTGAGATCTTGTGGCTCTGGATTATCTCTGACTTTGTATCCAATTTAGCTCTAGGTTTTTTAAAATCAAACTCATTCAATTCATATTTTCCTGGCTGTACCTGTTTAGTAATATTCCAGCGAAAAATGTAATCTTTTTTTACAACCCTGCTATCGGGTGGATAAAAATCTATCACCGAATTACTAGGTAAAGACTGGTGCGCTGCATCTCCATCTGACAACACGAGGTTATGAACGCCATCATCATGCGTAAAGTAATAATAGATACCTTCTTGTTCTAACAAACGGCTAACAAAGTTAAAATCCGTTTCGCGATACTGAACACAATACTCCCATGTCCGGTAATTCCTGGTTAATTTATCCTCGAAATCTGTATAGCCTAAATCACGAAAAACTTTTTTTACTATATCTGGAACAGACATTTCTTGAAAAATTCGACAATCGGCGGTGCGTGTTAAAAACCAAAACCAGGGCTTTACGGTTGCCTGATATGACGCAAAATGATCTAAACCTTCAGTTTGAGAAAAGCTTGTGACGTGCCCATTAAAGTAACGCTTTCCTCCTTCTGATAACTCTAATTCAATCGTAACATTCTGACTAAGAATATCTTCAAATGTAATATCTCCCTGCTCACTTAACAAATTAAGATCAATCGTAAATAATCGACCTAATTCTTCGGTCATCGACATATCTCGAAACAATAATACATCAGGCCCTAGCGGGGTCTTTATTTTAACGTGGCTATTACTCTGGGTTGCTGACATATGTTTATCTTTACGTGTTAGTTATAAAAGTTACGCTTTTTTAGCTTCGGCACTATTACAATAGTACTTATCAAAAAACAGCCTAAAAGGTGGGGGGTGTCATTTCTATACTAAAAATAAAATCAAAAAACTATTTTCAGCAAAAACCTCTCCCTTCTTAATTACTATGAAAATTTATAAACCAATTCACTATCTTTTACTGAGATCGCGACTGTACTTATTTTGTCTCCTTCCATCATTCTTTCTAAGAATTCCTGACTCACCTGAGGCAATACGGTATTAGTCAATATCGCATCAACCACTCTTGCGCCACTGTCTAAATCATTACAGCGTTCAGATATCAACTTGATCACATCATCGCCATAAGTCATTTCAGCCTCATGATTTTGTTTAATGCGTTTTACTATTTTATCCAGCTTAAGCTTGATGATAGTTCCGAGTATTTCATCACTCAAAGGATAATAAGGAATGGTCACCAAACGACCGATCAATGCAGGAGGGAAAACCTTTAACAGAGGTTCACGTAATGCTTTTGCTAGCCCTTCTACATCAGGCATTAATTCAGGATCGGCACACATATCCATAACCATATCGGTACCCACATTTGAAGTTAAAAGAATCAATGTATTTCTAAAATCAATTAATCTTCCTTCCGCATCTTCCATCCGTCCTTTATCAAACACCTGGAAAAAAATCTCATGTACATCTGGATGGGCTTTTTCTACTTCATCAAGCAGAACTACACTATAAGGTCTTCTACGTACTGCCTCGGTAAGTATCCCTCCCTCACCATAACCGACATAGCCTGGAGGTGAGCCCTTCAATG
>CAWEEB010000057.1:0-21364 GCA_963807855.1 uncultured Gammaproteobacteria bacterium
GAGAATCATCGATCATCTTCTGCATCATTTCACGCTCAGGACTCCACCAGTAACCGTTATAGATTAACTCAGCGTACTTAGGCATAAGGCTGTCTTTAAGGTGTGCAACTTCGCGGTCAAGTGTCAAAGATTCGATTGCACGATGGCCTTTAAGCATAATCGTTCCACCCGGTGTTTCGTAGCAACCACGTGACTTCATGCCCACGTAACGGTTCTCAACGATGTCTAAACGGCCTACACCGTTGTCGCCACCAAGTTTGTTTAAGGTTTCAAGCATAGTCGCTGGGCTTAATGCTTCGCCGTTTAGTAGCAACTGGGTCACCATTTTTGTATTCGATTTCGATGTACGTTGGCTCATCTGGAGCTTGCTCAGGTGATACCGACCAACGCCACATATCGTCTTCTGCTTCATTCCATGGATCTTCAAGAATATCGCCTTCATAAGAGATATGTAGCAGGTTAGCGTCCATTGAGTAAGGTGATTTCTTACCTTGTTTCTGGTAATCGATTTCGATGCCGTGCTCTTCAGCGTACTTCATCAATGACTCACGAGAACTCAAATCCCATTCGCGCCATGGTGCGATTATGGCAACACCGGGTTTAAGTGCATAAGCGCCGAGTTCAAAACGCACCTGATCATTACCTTTGCCGGTTGCACCGTGAGAAATCGCATCAGCACCTGTCTCATTGGCAATTTCAATTAAACGTTTTGAAATTAAAGGGCGTGCAATCGACGTACCTAGAAGGTATTCACCTTCATAAATGGTATTCGCGCGGAACATCGGGAAGACAAAATCACGTACAAACTCTTCGCGCAGGTCTTCAATGTAAATCTCTTTAACACCTGCTTCTATCGCTTTAGCACGTGCAGGTTCTACTTCTTCACCCTGACCAATGTCAGCGGTAAATGTTACGATTTCACAGCCGTAATTTTCTTCTAACCATTTAATGATGATCGAAGTATCTAAACCACCTGAGTAGGCAAGAACGACTTTTTTAATGTTTGGCTTTTTTACTGAAGACATATTTATTCCATGTTTGAACTCAATAGAGGCGGGAGATTATACATCTATTGTGATCTTTTACTCCAGTTCCGCCCAAGATAAAGTAGAATATACATCATGGAAATTACTAAAAATGTGTCTTTAAAAGACTTAAATACCTTTGGGGTATCGGCTAACACGAAATATCTTAGTGAAATTTCAAATTTACAGGATATCGAAGCACTCTACGAATGGAAATCTACCAACAACCTACCGGCTTTATTATTAGGCGGTGGAAGTAATTTACTCTTCAAAAATAACTTTGAAGGCTTAGTCGCTAAAGTTTGTTTGATGGGAAAAGATATCGCGGAAGAGGACGATGAAGCCGTCTATGTATCAGCAGCGGGTGGTGAAAACTGGCACAACTTTGTACGCTGGACAATCGATCAAGGATTTACAGGATTAGAAAACCTGTCATTAATACCGGGTTGTGTTGGCGCGGCACCGATCCAGAATATCGGTGCATACGGTGTAGAATTATCTAATACCTTCCACTCACTACAAGCGGTAAATCTCGATAATGGAGAGATACTTGAATTCGATAAAGAGCTTTGCCAGTTTGGTTATCGAGAGAGTTTTTTCAAGTCACAGGCATTAGACAAATTACTAATCACATCTGTGACCTTTCGTTTGCCCAAAAAACCGGAATGGCATATTAACTACGCAGGTTTACGAGAAGCACTTGATGGCGAGGTATTGACCGCAGACAGAATCAGCCAGGCGGTAATCGCTGAGCGTCTTCGTAAATTGCCTGATCCAAAACAAATTGGAAATGCAGGCAGTTTTTTTAAAAACCCTGTGATGAAAGTGAGTGATTTTGAATCGTTAAAAAGTGATCACGAAGGACTACCCGGCTTCCCTCAAAGTCATAATGCGGAAGTAAAAACCTCAGCTGGCTGGCTGATCGATCAATGTGGTTGGAAAGGCCATCTAAACGGTGATGCAGGGGTTTCTGATAAACATGCGTTGGTATTAGTAAACCATGGTAATGCAACAGGCTCTGAGCTCTGGCAAGTAGCAGAAGATATTATCGGATCGGTTGAAGATAAGTTTGGCATTACTTTAGAACCAGAGCCGCGAGTTATTGGTTAACAAAACGACCAAGCTCTGCATAAATTCTATTTTCGTTTTCAAATAACTAAAACGTAATATCATTCCGCGAAGCATAAGTTCTTATTGTCATTAAAAAAATGAAAAATCACTTAAAAGTAGGGGGGTGACTTTTTACCAAGTGATAATTGAGAATAGGTGTAAATATGAACAAATATCGAATCTATCAAGTTGATGCCTTCACAAAAACCAAGTTAGAAGGTAATCCGGCAGGAGTTGTCGCCAATGCTGATGGACTTAGCGATGAACAAATGCAATCAATCGCACGAGAATTAAATAATTCTGAAACCGCTTTTATTCTTTCTCCTGACTCTGACCCCAATAATAGCGCTGATGACTATGATATCTGGGTTAGGTTTTTTACTCCTACTACTGAAGTCCCGATCTGCGGGCATGCCACAGTATCTGCTCATTATATTTATGCTATGGAAAACAACTTACCCTCTTGCGTTTTAAAACAGAAGGTTGGAGTAGGTGTTTTGCCCGTTGAAATCATTAAAAGTCAGGATGGGGATTACCGCATTATGATGACACAAGGTAGTGTCGAAATTTCTCCTACCGTTAGTGAACAAACCAACAACGATATTCTTTTGGCGTTAGGTATTATGGAAAGGGATCGAGATCAGCGTTGTCCTATTCAAATATCATCTACAGGCCATTCTAAAGTGATGATAGGCATCAATAGCATTGATAGATTACAGGCGTTGAAGCCTGATATGACTGCTTTAGTGTTGGTTAGTCAGTCGGTAAATTCGAATGGTTTTTTTGTGTTTGTGTTAAATGATGATGCTAATAATTCTAAAATAGACAACGGCGAGCCTTTTCTAAGTCACGGTCGTATGTTTGCTCCCGCCATTGGAATCAATGAAGATCCTGTAACTGGTAATGCAAATGGGCCTTTAGGTGCCTATTTGGTTAAACATAAAATATTAGAAGTGAATCAGATTGAAAAAGGTCAAGTCAGCTTCAAAGGAATCCAAGGTGAAGCTATGGGACGACCCGGCATAGTTAGCGTCGTCGTTGATACTGAAAAGGGCTTGCCAACCAAAGTTCAAATAGGTGGTGATGCAGTAATCGCTTTTAAAACAGAGATTATGATTTAACTTTAAAAAAGTGGTTGGCTCTATATAAATTCCAAAACCGATTTCAAAGAACAAAAACTAATTTTTATTCGAAAGGATGAAATCGTCAAAGAAGGGACGTGTACCAAACTAAGTCTGGATTATCTGCAAGATGTGGGTGCTTTTGAAAAATGGAGTGATGCGATAGATTGAATAAAAGTGAAGCTCGATAGCAGTGACGAATAAAATTTCTCATCTAATGCTAGAATCAGCGTCAATCTTATATAAATAACAATTAAATATCATGGAAACAGTTACGATCCTGGTAGACGTGCAAAATGTCTATTACACCAGCAAGTCTGCCTATAGCCGTAACTTTGATTACAATAAGTTTTGGGCCAAGGTGACCCGAAACAGAAAAGTGGTTAAAGCAATCGCGTTCGCTATCGATAGTGGAGATGAAAAGCAACGCCAATTTCAGAATATACTCAGAGCCATTGGCTTCGAAGTAAAACTCAAACCCTATATTCAACGCAGTGATGGCTCAGCGAAGGGTGATTGGGATGTAGGTATCACACTGGATGCGATTGAATATGCAGAGCAAAGCGATACGGTTGTATTAGTTTCAGGCGATGGTGATTTTGATTTACTGGCGCAAAAAATGATAAGCAAATATCAGTGCAGGGTTGAGGTTTATGGCGTTCAAAAACTAACAGCCGCTTCTTTGATAAATTCTGCAAGCCAGTTTTACCCTATTGAGTCAGATCTGTTGTTGTAGAGAAAAATGCGTAAAAGTAGGGGGGTGACTTAAATGAAATTAACAGTTGTCTTTCTTTATCAGAAATTTTCTTCAAGGATCAAACTACCCTTGGTGGTTCTTCCTGAGACCCATTCGTTGAGTGGTGTGGTACTGGCCCCGGAAGAATAGTTTTTTGCAGTAATCCACCAGATGTACCAGTCACCCGAATCATCCTTGATGGGTGTAGCGAACTTGAATTCCTGCCATTTGTACTGCCAGGTTTCACGTGTTCCAGACCAGGTCAATTTGCCAGACAATGAGATATCAACATCCTTTACTGTGTCGCGACTAACTTCTTGTTCCCGCGTAACTATCTGCTTGGTTGTCAGCACTATTGGGCCATGCTGTCCCAGTTTGTAACTGGGTTTTTCTACAATTTGTTTCGCGATAGCGAGTATTTTGGCATCGTTACTGGCAGGTGTGGGTAATTTTGATATACCAACAGCCTTAATACGGTCTTCACTGTATTTCTTGCGCAGGGCAATTACCTCAGCAACGCGTGCCTTTTTCCCGTCACTAATACTACCTGATGTAGCCTTCTCGAAGGCTGCGAACGATTCAGCCATCGCCAGTTGTTTGTCGAGTCTTTCGTAGATACGCGCTTCTGCTCCCTCCTGCAAGAATGCGTTAGCACGATCCATTTCATTACCTGGGTCAAGGTTTCTGAAGTAGGGTAGCGAATGTTTATTCTGAAATTGATACTGATGGTTTAATTGCGCTTCAGTTTCAGTTAGGGCGGCATCCGAGTCTCGCACAGCCTTATCTGCCCAATGGAGCATGCTGTTGGCTCTTTGAACACCATACTTGCCACCGGTAAGATCAAGGTTGGTGGCGGCCGAAACCCTCTGAACTTCGGCAATAACATCAGCAGAGGTCAACTTTATATCTTTGATTTGCCTGACCCACGACTGAACTTCTTCATCGGAGAAGGGAGCAGGGAATGATCTTGGTGCTTTCCTGCCTTGCAGCTTAGCATCGACTGTTGCCATTAGTTCCGCAGGGTTCCCGAGTACAGCCAGCTGTGCCTGGGCACGCTTGAACTCAGAGGATAAAGTGGCGCGTAATGCCTTGTATGTTTGCGTTGCCTCTAATAAGAGTGGATCACTAGCGTAGTCTTTGTAGCGATTCAGAGCTGTGGTGTATTTTTCAATGGCCTTTTTGTATTTGTTGACGACGCTGGAGCTTTGCAGATCAGATGGCCCCTCTGTTTTAATACTGCTATAGACACTTTTCATGTCACGAGTCAGTTTTTTTATTTGAACCTTCTGACCAGAAACCAGCTGTTTATCTGAAGGCTTAGGCGCCGTCGATTTATCCGTTCCTTGTGCTGGTTTTATTGTCGCTGTCTTCGGCGAAGCTTTACTTGGTGTTGCTGGAATGGCTTTGCTGGTTTTTGCTGAAGAAAAATCTTTTTCTAATTTTGCCAACATTTCATTTGTGGATAAAAGCAATGGATCACTTGATGCTGGCACTCTGGATAAGGAGCTTCGGTAGTTTGCGATACCATCTGCAAACTGCTTTGTCCTGAATGCGTCATTGAAGATATGCTCACGGTTACTAATAAGGCTCTGGTGGGATCTTTTAATACTTTTTGCGAGTTTAGTAATTTTGTTTTTCCAAACTGCGGGTAACTTTTGAGATTGAGCAGTTTTAACCAATGTACCGGGCGTTTCAGCCCATATGCAGTGAGCCGATCCTAAAATCAAGAATGCAGATAGCGTCAATTTAGAAGTGTTTTTAAGCATGAATTCTCACTAATTAAATTTTACTGTGCTGGAATTGTATCATACGTGAAAATCTCTAAATTTCTTTGTTGAGGTATATCAAATTCGGCAGTTTATGGCGGTTTCCTTGATTAATTTGGCAAGTGAGTTTTATCCTATTGAGGGGGATGTGTTGTAGAGTTATTAATATAAAAACAGCCCAAAAGTAGGTGGCGGCCTTTTTAATCCCCATAACTAATAGGATAAAAAGCGAGCTATTAAGCGAGGTAGTAGCCCGCTTAATAGTAAAAACTCCAGCATAGAATATGTTTTTATGTTATTAGTAAATGGCTTATGCGGTACTTTTGAAATTAGTTAATGTAAAAAAGCAGGCGCGCGGCACGATAATATATTAAGAAGGACAAGCGGCCTTATTAATACATTGTTAGTGCAATACCCAATACCAAATAATACGAATCAAAATTAATAAAATAAAAGGAAATAAAAACGGAATAAAAAGTTTGGCGGTACGTCTATAGTATAAAGCATAAATAAAAATATAAGGACATGACTAAACGTTTAAAGAGATGAGTAAATTAAACTAGGTAAATGATACACCTTGAATTTAAAACAAATTGTAGAATGGTAAAGCGATGAAATTCATTCAGTTTAGAAATGTAATTATTATTATCGCTATATTTATATTGGGTCTACTTTCCAATGCACACGGGCAAGATGATGGCAAATTAACTATTTTTGTAGATGATGGTTATTCACCATATATGTATAAACTCAAAGATACAGAAGCAGATGGACTATATCCAAGATTACTGGAAGAAATTGTAAAACAGGCAGGATATAAAGTAGAAATCGAAGCCTATCCTTGGAAAAGGGCTTTATTCTATGGAGCTACTGGCAAAGGAGCTGTTGGCGGAGCTTATAAAAATGATGACCGTGTTAAAACGTATGATTACTCCAATCCACTATATCAGGAAAAGCTTGTTATATTTGTCAACAAAAATAAGCAATTTGAATTTAATACTATCGAAGATCTCAAAGGTAAAGTTGTCGGTGTTAATCTAGGTTGGTCTTATGGGCAAGAATTTGATTCAGCCAGAGCGAGAAAATTATTCACCGTAAATATAAGTACCCATCCAAATGACAATTTCAATAAGCTCGCTCATGGTAGAATTGATTGCTTGATCCTTGATCAGCTATCAGGTGAATCATATATTCGACTTATGGGAATTAATGATCAAATTATTAGATTGCCGAATGCTTTTTCTATGAATAATGCATATTTGATTATTCCTAAAAAACTTAAAAAGGAAAATTTTCTAAATGAATTTAACTCAGCTCTTGAAAAAATACAAAAAGACGGAACTTATAAAAAGATTTTGCAGACTTTTATCCAAGAAACAATCATTAAATAATGTTTTTTCATATCAAGTAAAATAAATCCTATACTAAAATAAGATCATGGGAACTCAAGCTAATATTAAACTTTTTTTAACTGAGGATGATGGGTTGAGCGGCACAACGCAACAGTATTAACTATTTGAGTCAAGAATGCGCTAACCAAAAAATCAAGCGAACGCAAACTACCACGTCGTTTATTAGATCGTTATTTTTTAAAGAAAAAACCACCTAAAAGTAGGGGGGTGACTTAGTACTTTCTATCAAAACCGAAACTCTATCGGCGCCATTTGAAAACCACCACCCTGATTCATATTCTCAAACACCCCATTAGTTTCCATCACATAGAGCAATGCTAATGCGACTGCTATCGCGGTGATAACGGCGAGCCCGATTTTGATAAAACTGTAAGGGCGTTCGCCCTGGATGGTTCCATTCCGGCCGTTGATGACATAGCGGTAAGTTTTGCCGCGGTATTCAAAGGCGGCTGACCAGACAGGTAATAGCACGTGTTTGAAGGTGGTGTCTTCGTGTTGGGTGTTGACTGCTGAAATGCGTTGGTGATCGCCGCCGATATCGTAGCGAATCGACTGGTTGATTTTGTGCTCCATAATGTTTTCTGCCTGGAGGAAGCCTTGATCGACCGTGACCTGATAAATTTCACTGCGAAATCCGCTGATATATTCTTCTGAATATGGCACCAGATTGTCTAAATCCCACGGTTGCAAATGATCGATAATGGTTCTGGGCAAAGTTTTAGTTGCACCAATCAAAACATCGTCGAAGTGTAAATCGACGCGCCCACCGACTGGCACCCAGCGAATTCTTGGAACGGTTCTTACGCGTTGAACGCGTCGACCATTAACAACGGTGGAATAAACCTGTCGATCATAATAGGTGGTGCCGCGTTGTCCGCGATACTGGTTATAAGTTTGGCTATCGTAAGTCCAGTATGGCAGATAGATGCCGACGAGCTTTTCTTCCCGTTTGCTGTGGCTTTTTAGCGAGGAGGGCGCAAACCAGTGACTGCCAATCCATTTGTCGAAGATTTCGATGGCTTGTTTTTTTTCGAACTTAAATGGTAATAAGGAGCGCGGCACAATAAAGCGTGCTTCTGCCGTTCCGGCAATAACAGGTGTTGTACAGTAGGGGCATTCGCCGGCGTGTTCGTGTTTTTTAAAGCTGAATTCTGCGCCACAGGATGGACACTGGATGACTGATATCTGTTTTGGGTTATTCGGGTCGTTGTGTTGTAGCCGATTCAGTTCTTTCAGTGCCTGTTGAAAATCGTACTCTTTGATGGGCTCAACTTTGGTATCAACGGGGTAGTGATGACCACAGGAACGACAGACCAAATCCTGTGAGGCAGGTGAATAGATTAAATCCGAACCACAGTTCTTGCAGCTAAAGTGAGCTTGCGTAATCACATGCTCATTCTCTTTAGCTTCTTTGGCCTTTTGACCTTCTTCATCTGTGGGATAAAGGGGCGTAAAACGCAGTTCCTTATCGGATAAACTACTCACAACTGTCGAATCTCATTTTTCTTGTCAATGAACTGGCCTAGTGTATAGGTCTAATGACACCCCCCCACTTTTAGCGTGTTTTTTTCTAAGCTTTTTAAAAAAGTGCTTAAAAGTAGGGGGGTGACTTTGTAGTTACTATTACTTGGTTTTTGGTATTGCTGGTGGTTCAGGGGTATCTTCTTCGAACAAGCCATCTAAAGCGGTGATAGATTCAATAGATTTCCATTTTTCCATACCATCAATCCACGCTAAGGTACCCGGTGAAATTTGCTTATTTATCGCTAGCTGTTGTAATTCTGTTAAGTCAAAAGGTCCAGCGGCTTTTCTATCAATTGCTACATGCCAGTTTGTATCTGGTAACGGAGGAGGAGCAGGAGCTACCTGTGCTTGAGCTGTTGAGTGCGGAGTTACAATCGCAGCTTGAGTATTCATATCATTCGCCATTTTATTTGCCATGGCAAAACCCAATCCCATTTCGATGGCACTTCCTGCACCACCACCGGCTGAACCATTTTGCATCGATTCTGCAGCACCAAACTGGATGTATTTATCCAGATTGCCAATCATGCCCATGCTGGTACGCTTATCGAGTGCTTCTTCAACTGCAGGCGGCAAGGATATATTTTCTACCAGAACCTTGGTGAGTTCGAGACCATAGTCTTTGAATTCAGGGGCAATGCGTTGCGTTAGCAATTCGCCTAACTGACCCTGATTGCCCGCCAGATCGAGTACCGGGATATCAGAGCTACCGAGAATATCGGTATAGCGCGTGACAATTAAATTACGCAGCTGACTGCTGATTTCATCGACGGTAAAGTGACCATCCGTCCCAACGATTTCAGTGATGAATTTTGCCGGGTCATCAATACGGATATTGTAAGTTCCAAAGGTACGTAATCGCACCATATTAAATTCTTTGTCGCGCATCATAATTCGGGTTTTTTGTGCCCCATTTAAGATCGACAAACTGACGCGTATTGAAAAAATAAACTTCCGCTTTAAATGGGCTTTCAAAACCGTGATACCAATGCTGAAGTGTTGACAGGATAGGAAGGTTCTTGGTTTCTAGTTCATATAAACCAGGGCCAAGAATGTCTGCTATCTGACCTTCGCTGACAAATACTGCGATTTGTGATTCGCGTACGGTTAACTTGGCGCCGAATTTGATTTCGTTGCCGTAACGCTGAAAACGATAAACCATCGTATCCACGCTTGAGTCAGTCCATTCGATAATATCGACGAACTCGCCAAATAATTTATCCCAGATTCCCATATATTTTACTCCTTTAAATCCCTCTCCCTCAGGGAGAGGGGCTGGGGGTGAGGGTGATAAGAGGGAATTGATTCGCCCCTCACCCTAACCCTCTCCCCTGAGGGGAGAGGGGATTGTTTATGATTTAAGTGCTTTCGTGGCTTCTTCTGCAACCGCATTCACTGGCGAATCTGCGCGAGATTTAGCCGCAACCAATGCAGCACGTAATTCGCTTTCCATATGCGTCAGTTCTTTTGCAGCTTCTGCACGTTTTGCTTTGCCTTCTTCTGCAATTTTCAAACTATCATTAATGGTTTCGATGAGCTGTGTATTCGCTTTACGTACCGATTCGATATCGAAAACTCCGCGCTCCATTTGCTGGCGCACTTCTGCATTTGCAGTTCGCAAATTGTCTGCATTACCTTCGAGTAAATCATTGGTTAGGTCGGTCGCCTGTTTCACCGTTTCTGCGGTATCGCTCATGCGGAAAATAGTCACAGCCTGAGCTAACTGGTTTTTCCAGAGAGGCACAGTGTTAATTAGCGTTGAATTCACTTTGTTGATTAAGGTCTTATCGTTTTCCTGAACCAGACGAATGCTAGGTAAACTTTGCATTGCAACCTGACGGGTTAAACGTAGATCATGCAGTCTACGTTCAAGATCATCACGCGCACTGCGTAAATCTCTAACGGCTTGTGCGGCTAACATGTTCTCAGCGTCTTCTTCAGCCGCTTTTGTAAGCTCAGGAATTTGGTTTTCGTCGATCATGCGAAGCTTTTCGTCGCCGGCTGAGATATAAAGCTCCAGCTTGTGGAAGTACTCAAGATTGGCATCATAGAGTTTATCTAATGAAATAATATCGGTGAGCAATTGTGTTTTTTGCTCTTCCATTTTGTCCGTAATTTTATTGATTTGTTTGCGTACATCCTCGTACTTGCTCAAAAATACTGATACTGGTTTTGCTTTGCCAAATAATCTCGCAAAGAAACCCAGCTTTTTATTCGGGTTGAGTTCGTCGATGTCAAAGCCACGAATCGTTGCAATCATGTCATTTAACGGCGCACCGGTTTTGCCTAAGTCTTTATTACGCACACCTTCGAGCATATTTTCAGAGATGGTACTCATCTCTTCCTGTGCTTTACTGCCAAAGAATAAAATAGAGCTTCTATCTTCTACATTTATTTCTGCAATTAATTGATCGATATTTTTCTTTTCATCACTATCAGCTTTGCTGTAAGCGATGATCTCTTTGGAGATTTCTTTATATTCTGCGATTTCAGTACCTGGCAGGATAGTAACGTCAGTAGCTGTTTGAGTGGTAGTTTCAGACATGAAAAATTCCTTAATAAACGATTAAATAAGTTAGTCAAATTGAGAGTTATTAATAGTTAGGTAGCATTTCGCCGCCTAAGGTTTGACAAGCAATGTTTTGACTAAATATGTTTTAACTGGGTTTTTAATACTTCTATTTTTACGTCAAGATCGAGCTGATCATTTTCTAAAAGCTTTTTGTGCTGTTCATCAAAGGTAGATTCGATCGAATCTAAAACCTCTTGAAAGTTTTTATCCAATTCAGCCGTAGAGGCATCTTTGCCGTGTGTTTTGGCATAACTTTCGGTAACTCGAGCAGTTCCATCCAGATATACTTTTAAAAATTTACGCGCGCGGTATAAATCTTTTGGGTCGTCTTCAATCAGTTTGAGAATACCCCGGGCTTTTTCGATAATGCGTCTTAAATGCTGGTCGAATTTAATATTTTTAATGTCTTTTCGTGAGCTTTCTATAATTGCGATTTTTGCTTCCGCTGCTTCTAATGCTTCGAAGACTTCATCGGGATTCACACCTAGAGAGATATTGCCTGTTTTATCCTGTCGCGGATCAACGCCATAAGCAAGGTAAAAACCAATCAGAGCAACAAACCCAATGAGGATACTAGCCAGCAATGTATAGCCAGAAAGCATAAAGGCGGTTAAGCCTGTTGTAATTGCGAGCAGGGTGGCAGCCAGTGATTTAAAAGGCATACCCGGCGCTCTCGCCAGCTTTTTTTGTTTAAATCGACTTTCCAGTTTAAAACCATGGCGTGCGATCACTGCCGTTATCATGAATCCTGCAAATAAAGCACCAGCGACAATGCTGTCAAAAACATTGCCTTTGAGTAAATGAATAATCGCACCAATCAATACGGGTAAAGGCATCAGAAACAACAGGGTGCCTTTAATGCCAGTTTTCACTGTATTAAGAATCTGGTTTTCAGGATCGTAGCGTGTGGCTTTAGTCATGATTACTTATATCTTTAGTGAAGGACTAGTTTAGATGGAACAGAACTTGAAGTGATACTAAACCCACGGTGGCTGAAAGTAATATGAAGCCAATAATCTTTTGAATTAAATAAGGCATTGTTTCCTGTTATTTTTCTAGAGACCTTCCTATATTTCTTACAAGGTTCTCTTACAATAATTTAGTTATTTATTGATTATATAGTGTCTACAACTGGATTAATCAAGAGTTGTACTCAAAATGATTAATAATATTAAAAACTGCCAATCAATTTGCTCAAAGGCTATGAAAAATATATCCATTTATGAGTCTATTTTCAGAATTTAACTCATTTATAATTTACCAAACAAATTACAGCTTTACGGTGAGATTATGGCACTAACATTTAAAGAGTTAATAGATGATGCGCTGACATCCTACATTGAAGAGATATTCCCCTGGGATGTAGAGGATTTTATGGAGAAGAATCCAGACACTTTGATGCTGGATATTCGTGAGGACGATGAATTTGATGGTTGTTATATTGAGAATTCACTTCACGTACCGCGAGGAGTTTTAGAACAGGCTTGCGATTGGGATTACGCCGAGACTGTACCTGAATTAGTAAAGGCTAGAAAACGCCCGATCATCGTTGTTTGTCGTTCTGGTAATCGAAGTGTGCTTGCAGCTTTAACCATGACCTTAATGGGGTACGAAGGTGTGGTATCGCTGAAAACCGGCATCAAAGGCTGGAACGATTCGGATCTGCCTTTAATCAACAAAGCTAAACAAGCTGTTGACCCCGATTGGGCTGATGTCTTTATTAATCCGCCGATTAGAGATGATCAGTTAGCAGTTAATAATAGAGTTGTCTAAATCATCATCTTAAAAAAGCCTAAGCCGAGGCGTAGCCGAGACAACGTTGGAGTGGAACGACGACGGCCCGAAGGGCGAGGTTTTCATTAATTAGAAAAACCTCGTAAAAGCCGGGGGTGACTTTCTTGTTTCTCTATTGCTGTTAGAATTCTCTATATCAAACTATGATCTAAATCATTTAAAGAAGAAGGAACGGAAATGGAAGCAGATTTTTGGCATGAGCGCTGGGAAAACAATCAGATTGCATTTCACGAAGGTGAAGCGAATCCATTGCTGGTAAAGCATTTCAAGGCGCTTTCTTTGGAGCAAGATCAACGCGTATTTCTGCCTCTGTGTGGAAAGACAAACGATATCGCCTGGTTACTTTCGCAGGGTTATCGTGTTGTTGGTTCTGAATTAAGTGAGTTGGCGATTCAGCAACTGTTTGAAGAGTTAGAGGTTGAGCCCGAGATAACAGAGTTAGATAAGTTTAAACTCTATCAAATAACAGGACTGGAAATTTTTGTTGGAGATTTCTTTGAATTGACCGGTGAAATATTGGGTCATGTTGATGCAATCTATGATCGCGCCGCTCTAGTTGCCTTGCCCGAACCAATGCGAAAACAATATACAAAACACTTAGTCGAGATTACTGAAAATCAAAAGCAATTGGTGATTAGTTTTGTCTACGATCAAACCTGCCTAAATGGTCCTCCTTTTTCGGTAAGCAACGAAGAAGTAAACCAGCACTATGCTGATATCTTTGAGCTAACACTGCTTGAGAGTATTGATGTGCCTGGAGGCTTGAAAAAGAAGTGTGCGGCGGTTGAGAATATCTGGCTACTTGAGTAACAATATTTAAATTATTAAATGTCACCCCCCGACTTTTAGAGGTTTTTTAAAGATAGACATAATCTTTGATAAAGATGGAATCAAATATACCGAAAGCCGTGACTTTACAATACAGCTTTCGGCAGCCATTATTTATCTACGTTATTATTATTCTACATTTATGGTAATCTTTTCTGAAACTACCGGTGGATTATGTGGCACATGCAAATAGTTACCCAGAATCATCTGCAACGTATGTTTGCCTTTTTCCAGCTTAATGAGTTTTTCGGTCTGCCCGCCACCAAAATGCATCACATCAGAACCCATAGGTTTATCGAGATCCGGCAGCTTTTCTCCATCGATAATTAAATGGTGATGTCCTGTGTTTTCTTTATCTGTACCCGCTGGTGCGACTCCCATACCTTTTAAGCCAAACTTCACCAATACTTCAGTTCCGACAGTTTCTCCATCGGTGGGTGAGATAATATATACCTTTGCCCCTTCTGGAGATTTTGAGACAGGAACACCTTCCGCAAAAACTATTGATGAGAATAAACTCAATGCAGCTAAAAAACTTAGAACAAATAATTTTTTCATGATTTTTCTCCCTTGCTAATATTTACAGTTACCAGCTTCTGGTGAAGCTCTACACTAAATATAGTATAGATACTGTTTGTCGTATTAATAAGTTTGTGGATACTTTGATAACGTTCCCGGATTCATTTCTATTAGCCATCAAATTTGAATGGAATCTTCCTCAATAGGTTGAAACCGGTTTTTATAAGCTTAAGTGCGACTGTCGTATCAGTTCCAAATTAACCTAAGCCAATCGGTCTTTCGCTGTCGCGTATCCATTCACTCCACGAGCCTACGTAGAGTTTAGAATCTGCTAATCCTGCAATTGCCATAGCTAGCATATTGTGGCAGGCAGTCACGCCAGATCCACACATATTGACTAATTCATCTTTTTTATTCGCTGATGACTCTACATTCGTTAATAACGCTTCGAATTGCTTCTTTAACTCGGTTGCAGGCAGGAATAATCCATTCTCATCCAGATTCAGTTGAAATGCTCTATTTATCGCACCGGGCACACGTCCAGCTACTG
This sequence comes from uncultured Gammaproteobacteria bacterium, assembly GCA_963807855.1. GTDB lineage: Bacteria > Pseudomonadota > Gammaproteobacteria > Thiotrichales > Thiotrichaceae > Cocleimonas. The sequence continues at coordinate 14,958 of CAWEEB010000057.1, forward strand.
TGTCTAAAGGTTCTTCTTCGCCTCTAAAACGTTCCGGGGTACGTGCATCTATCAAGGTAAATGATTTATCGGTGATGTTTTGTTGTATCTGAGCGGTGCTGATAATTTCGTTAGGGTCTATTTTGAAATCAAATTGTTCTGTTTTTGCCTTAGGTGAAGCTTGCGGAATTTCCTGAGTCAGTTCTCTATTTTCTTTTATCCACTGGTTGATACCCCCATCGAGTACCGCAACCTGGTTGAAACCAAAAGCACGCAATTGCCACCAAAGTCTTACTGCATAGGCTCCATTGGCATCATCATAGGCAACAACCTGGGTGTGTTTACCGATGCCCCATGCATGTAGTTTTTCTATGAGTTGAGCAAAATCAGGAAGAGGATGGCGGCCGCTATCAGGAGTAATCTCAGATGAAAGATCATTTTCCAAATGGCAGTGGAATGAATTAGGAATGTGATTTTCCTGATAGTTTTTTAAACCCAGGCTGCGATCAGCCAGCGATGTCCGACAGTCAAATATTATCCAGTCAGGATTATTCAGGTTATCTTCCAGTGTTTGGGTTGAGACTATAGTTGTGTATTTCATAGATAACCTTCTTCAACTGTTACGTGAATTTATTAATTAGTTATTTTATGCCATTAAAGGGTGGCATCTGTTATACCAAAGTGCGAATTCCTTACTGTGTTGCATGGAGCGTTTAACTACACCTAACTCGTGACAAGAATTTAATACTCCAAATACACTACAATCAACGTAATCTGGCTTATCGCCACCGAAAAATTCATTCCCTTTTAATCCGTTCTGCGCCCAATTGTCAATGGCTTCCAGAAACTCTTTTTCTGCATCAACAATATTGTATTTATCCTTCATTTTACGCGCGACTTTCGGCATGGCGAGAGCTCCAGCGAATCGTACGATTTTTCCTTTAAGCCAGCCAAACTGTCCCGGCTTTATGATTCTCTGAAAATTATGTAAAGACGTTTTGAAATCAGGGTGAATCAAAGGTGGTAAATAATGCACCAATGTTTGATCAATCCAGTTGGTCCACTCTTTAGCATCATCATTTACCACGAATTTGGCATATTTACTGTTGATATGCTCAATAATCGTGGAAGATTCTACAATAACTTCATCACCATCTTTTAAAACAGGTACTTTTTTGTGATCGGTAAAACTTAATTCCTTCATTCCAAAAGGTGACACTTCCACTACTTCAAATGGTTCTTTGATAAAAGTTAGTAACGCACGGACTTTGCTACAAAAAGGACAGGACTGAAATTGGTAAAGCGTGATCATAGTTATAGTAAACCCTAAATAATTATATGAACCTTTCCCTTTTGATAACTCCTTAATGCTATACCGTATTACTTTTTTAAATAAGCAGTAACTATACGATTTGAACAAGAAAGTTGGGATCGTGTTTTTTAAGATAGTAACCTGTTTTTTGGAGAAATTGTAATTTTCATCGACCCTTTTATTAACACATTTTTTATCGAACCATAACTAGAATTGCTTCTTTAATGAGATTGCTTATGTTCTATTTATCTATTTTATTCATCAGGAAAAAAATCACTATGATCAAACTATTAACTAGAGCGCCACTGATCGTTTTGTTAGTATTTTTGATTACGGCTTGTGGCGGAGGAAGTACTAGCTCGATCATAAATGCGGTTATTGATGCTAACGATGACATAATCGATACATTGCCCCGCTGGAATATCGGTGACATGAAATTTGTAGCTAAAAGCTCTAAAAAGAATGATTTATTAAACTACGATGTTTTGACAACAACTAGCCTTGGTATAAATGATGATGGTGAGATTGTAACGTCTATAGTTGCGCTCTCTTATAAAGACAGAGGTCCTGGTGTATACACTTTGGTTTCTTCACTGGAGCAATTGATTTCACGCCAGACAGAAAATCCTTTAGGAAACTTTCTATTGATAACAGCATCTATAATTAACATTTCGAATGATTCAACGACATATGAGTCTGATGATAGCGGTTTTGCCAATGTAACTTTAGATAGCGGTGATCTGGTTTTCAACATTCCATCACCTGTAAACTTGATTAGAAATAATGGTGATGCTTTCCCGGAATTACCCTTTAATATCCTATTTACCTTGATTGATATCTTTGAGGATTTACCTTTGCCTTCATTGCCTTGAATACTAATAATTAGTTAAGGTAGTTTGGGGATATTTAATTAGTCGTTTGAGCGTTTAGTTATTGTTCTAGATCAAGGCGCACGCGCTCGCAGGGCGTGAGCATACATTGAGTATGTGATCGTCCGAGAACGCATGCAACATAGGGATAGAGCAAGAAATGGATGCTCAAATGATTAATTTTGGCGTTGTCTTACGACCTCATAAAGACATACACCCGTAGCCACCGAAACATTCAAGCTAGATACTTGCCCAGCCATTGGGATAGAAATCAGTGTATCGCAATGTTCTTCGGTTAAACGTCGTAAGCCTTTACCTTCAGCGCCCATCACAATCGCGCTAGGTGTCTTAAAATCATAAGTATAAAGATCGCCAGTGGCTTTATCGCTAGTGCCAATAAACCAGATGCCTTCTTTCTTCAGTTTTTCGATAGTACGTACCAGGTTCGTCACTTGAATGAACGGCACAATCTCTGCTGCACCAGAAGCAACTTTTCGCGCAGCCGGTGTTAAACCCACAGCGTTATCTTTAGGCGCAATAACTGCATGTACGCCAGCACCTTCGGCAGTTCTTAAGCATGCGCCTAAATTATGCGGATCAGTAACACCATCAAGCACTAAAAGTAGGGGGGTGCCTTCTATTTTCTCTAAAAGATCAAAAAGATCATCTTCCTGAAAACTCTTTGGTGCATTGTATTCCGCAACGACACCTTGGTGTTGGTGGGTCTTTGCAAGTTTATCGAGGCTAGCAGGGTCAGACCGATGTGCAATTAAGCCGCGTTTCTGTGCATGGTTGATTAATTCTTTAACGCGTTGATTGCGTTTGTTTTCTGCAATCCAGACCTGGGTAATATTATCAGCATCATTTTTTAATGCAGATTCGACGGCATGAATGCCTGTTATCAATGTTTTCATATTCTTTGCTACTCATCTTAACCTCTATTTACTCAATAACTGCGTTAGAAAATGCTCGTGTATAACTTATTCACTTGTGCTTTTCTGCCTTGTTCTTTTCTGGTTCGTGCTTTAACCAACTAGAGAACAATATGCGCAGCGACCTTGAGTCTTAGAAGTATTTTTTTATTTGAAGCTTTTGATTTGTTTTAGATTCTGGCTACCAATCGAGCCTTCTTTGTAGCAGGAAAACCAATCTACAGCATTTGGGATATTTCCCATTTGTTGTTCGGCGGCCTGTGCTGCTTCGCGGGTTTCCCAATAGACGATGTCAGTGTAACCATCTCCTATGGTGTCTTTATGAATGTCCCACTGGATAAAACCTGGTTGTTTACTCATCCAGCTTTCGATGATCTCGCCTGCAATTTCTAGCAGGTGAGTTTCATCGATGTCATCGTCTAATTCATAAGTGATAATGTCTTTAAACATACAAATTTCCTTATTGTTTGCCTTGTCTCTTAGACGCTAACTTTGCCTTCTTTTTGGATTTCTTCACATTTTTTGGCGTAGTTTTCTTTTTTTTCTTACCCATATACTTATCGTCATTGTTCGCCTTTTTCGAATAAGAGCTCCCAGCCTTCTTTTACGAGGTCTTCTTGATCCTTGATCTCCATCACCAGATTCAGGCAGTACAAAATCTATTTTGCGATCATCAAGGTCTACACGAGCAACCAGGATTTCAATCGAATCACCCAATCTAAAGGTCTTGCCGGAGTTCTCGCCAGTCATAGTATGACGCGCAGCATCGAAGTGGTAATAATCACTCTTAAGCGCAGAAACGTGCACAAGTCCTTCAACAAATACATCATCAAGTTCAACGAATAAACCAAAACTGGTCACTGTTGAAATAATGCCTTTGAAAGTTTCGCCTATCTTATCCTGCATATACTCGGCTTTAAGCCAAGACATTACATCACGGCTCGCATCATCGGCGCGTTGCTCACATTGTGAACAGTGTTCGCCGAGTTTCTTCATTGTGGGGTAGTCGTATCTGTAACCCTTTGCCGTTTTATGCTCTAAAATATGTAAAATCGCACGATGGCATCAGTAAATCAGGATAACGTCGAATCGGAGAGGTAAAGTGTGCGTAATCACTTCTGGCAAGGCCAAAATGACGCGTGTTATCTGGGTGTTCTTTATCTTCTGGTGCATATTGCGCGCGACTCATCGAGCGTAACATGACGGTTTGAATCAAACGTGCATCTGGTTCGATCAGAAACACTGGACAATAAAGCTGCATAATCCTTAGGTTGAGGGTTATCACCACCCCCCAACTTTAAGCCTAATCCATTAAGGAATTCATGACACCTTTGCCAGTTTTTCAGTCTCAGGCCCGCATGCACACGATGCAATGCCGGTATCTTATGTTTCTTTACGAAACGGGCTGCACACATATTCGCTGTCACCATGCACTCTTCGATAATCTTGTGGGCATCGTTGCGAGTAGTAGGAATAATATTCTCAATCTTGCGATTTTCACCGAAAATAATCTGTGTTTCGGTGGTTTCAAAATCAATTGATCCACGTTCATCACGCGCCTTGCGTAATACTTTATAGAGTTTGTAGAGATCATCCAGATGATCAATGATGGACGCATGTTCCTGGCGTAATTCACCATCGTGATCAACAACGATTGGAGCCATTTTTATAAGTTCAACGCGCTGCTGAATGCATCACCGCATTATAAAAAGTATAATTAGTTACTTCGCCCTGGGTATCTATTGTGGCTTCACACACCATACATAAACGATCAACTTTCGGATTTAACGGAACACAAACCATTCGAGATTTTCTCTGGCAACATCGGGATAACTTCCGCTGGGAAGTACACCGAAGTAGCGCGTTCAATCGCTTCTTTATCTAATTCTGTGCCCGGTTGTACATAATGCGAAACATCGGCTATCGCAACAGTCAGTACCCAGTTACCTTGTTTGTTTTGTTCACAGTAAACGGCATCATCGAAGTCACGCGAATCTTCACCATCTATCGTAACCAATGGCATTTTACGAATATCGGTACGGCCTTTTTTATCTTCTTCTAAAACCTCATCGCTGAGTTTATCGGTTTCGGTTTTAACACTCTCTGGCCAAACATGCGGTAAATCGTGAGAGCGCAACGCAATATCGATTTCCATACCCGGTGCCATATGGTCACCCAGTGTTTCAGTAATTTTACCAATCGGTTGATGTCTTGATGTTGGATATTCAACAATACGCGCAACAACAATCTGCCCGCTTTTAGCATCGCCACTGTTTTCAGGTGGGATAAGAATGTCCTGTGCGATTCGTGAGTTATCGGGCGTTACAAAACCCAGGCCGCTTTCGACGAAATAACGGCCGACAACAGTCTCAGTATTGTTCTCTAATATTTCGATAATGGCGCCTTCGCGACGACCTCTGCGATCTATTCCAGTTACACTGGCAAGTACTTTATCACCATGTAAAACCTTGCGCATCTGTTTGCCATGCAAGTACAGATCATCGGAACCGTCTTCAGGGATTAAAAAGCCAAAGCCATCGGGGTGGCCCTGTACACGACCTGCAACCAGGTCGGCTTTAGTAGTGGGTACGTATTTTTTACCACGATTGAATAAAATCTGGCCGTCACGCTCCATGGCGCGTAAGCGGAATTTCATAGCATCGAGATCTTGTTGTTTCGGTAACGCCGAGAGCATCGGCTAATTCGTTGAATCCCACTGGATGACCAGTTTTGTCCATGACCTCGAGCATTAATTCACGGCTGGGGATAGGGCGATCGTATTTTTTCGCCTCGCGTTCTTTGTGCGGATCTTTATAATTTTTCATGAGGCGCATTCTACGCCATTTTAATGATAAATTAAGTAATTAATGTTAATCAGAGCCTGTAATTACTGAACGAAATTTTGACATGCTTGCATAGCCTTAAATTAACCAGCACATAATGCTTGTTTGACTTTGGTTTGAATCTTTAAATATGAATCAACACAATAATTATAATTTTTTATATTGCTTATCGTATTGATACTGACTTTAAGTGGTTTGAAATTAAACCTTGTTCGAACTTACTGACTAACGGTAGTGAAAAAATGATATTAAATCATTATTCATTGATTAAACAAATAAGTTTAACGATTGGTATACGCTCTGGCGAAGCGCTTACCTAATTCCAACTGACCTTGAGTGTTGTAATGTACATGATCGTAAATTTTTCCAAGCCCATCAGTAGACACCAGTTTCACTCCGGGTAAAGCTCTTTGGGTATTCACCTGAGCTTGTTTTACCGTATCTAACATGAAAAATGCTGGGTCTTCTGGAT
>CAWEEB010000058.1:0-24514 GCA_963807855.1 uncultured Gammaproteobacteria bacterium
AAATAGGACATCCAACATTTAGTCTGGAGAATTCGTCCATTGGTCCACGTCAAATCATCGGGAGTAGGGAGTTAGCTCATACTCTATATATTACTATCTCTCGCTCACAGCAAATCGATTTATCCGTAACGCCTTATTACCATTGTATAAACCGTTGTGTTCGTCGCGCATTTCTGTGTGGTGAAGATAAACATACGGGGCAAAGCTATGAGCATAGACGTGGTTGGATTGCGGATAAGATTAAATCGTTGTCTGAGGTGTTTGCGATTGATGTGGCTGCGTATGCTGTGATGAATAATCACTATCATATCGTTTTACGCGTTGATCAGGAGTCTGTTGAACAGTGGAATTCGCTAGAGGTGATCAATCGTTGGTGTGAGCTGTTTAGACTTCCTGTGATTATCTTTCGGTTTTTAAAAGGTGAATGCACGACCAAGGCCGAATTGTTAAAGGTTGATGAAATTATTGAAGAATGGCGATTGCGGCTTTGTGACATCAGCTGGTTTATGCGCATTTTAAATGAGCATATCGCCCGCGAAGCGAATAAAGAAGATAATGTTACTGGTCGGTTTTGGGAAGGTCGTTTTAAAAGCCAGGCGTTACTGGATGAGCAAGCATTGATTACTTGTATGGCTTATGTCGATTTAAATCCAGTACGAGCGGGTATCGTTGATACGCCTGTGTCTTCTGATTTCACGTCGATTCAGGTGCGGATACAAACCATCATGCAAAAGTCATCCTGTGACTTATTACCCTTTACCAATAAGGCTAAAGCTTCTGACCAATATAAAGCGATTCCGTTTGAGCTTGATGAGTACATTGCTTTGGTTGATTGGTCAGGTAGGGCGATTCTTTATAATAAGCGTGGGTCGATACCAGAAAATACTCCTCCGATACTACTTAGGTTGGGGATTAATGAGAATGACTGGGTTAATCATATTCATTATTTTGAACGACAATTTCCTACAGTTGCTGGCAATATTGATAAGCTTAAAGCACTAGCTGAGATGACTTCTCGGAAATGGATTAAGGGAATGGGTTGTGCGTTTCAGCCGATTTTGAATTAGAGGTAAAAAAACTATTTTGATTCGCAAAAACAGCCCAAAAGGTGGGGGGTGTCATCTAAACAGCCCAAAAAACATAGTGTTCTATTAGACTCAGCACTTTGTTTTAACCTCCCTCGGTATTTCCTTGACGGAAAGATAGCTCTACTACCCCTTTGGTTTCTAGGGAACCTAAAAGTAGGGGGGTGTCATTTCATTAATTAAACTAAGAACGAGTAATAATTAGGACACCCCAACGTTGAAAAAAATTTGAAAGTTTAAAAACCTTATAAAATTGACTCATTTATATCTATTGAGGCTGACCCCTTTTATTATGATCGCTTCGATTAACACTCCTTAAGACATTAAGAGCTATTCATGCAAACCCTGGACCCTAGCCACAATCAAGACCCTGCAACAGAAGTAGAACCCAGTTCGACTGCTAGTTTAGAGAGTCTGCATGAGGATGAAACCATGGTAAACATAGAAACGCTCAACGACCTTGCAAGTTTGGTAGATTATTCGCTGTTGAATACGCTCAATGCAGATCCTGATGCGGACGCAAACGGAGCCAACCACTCGACTCGTCAAGTTTACTCGGGGCACTTTGTGCCGGTTACTCCGATGCCAATTGAAAACCCCGAATACGTCACGCATAGCAAAACCTTTTTTCGTGAACTGGGCTTCTCTGACAGTATGGCGCAATCAGCTGACTTCATAAAACTATTCTCTGGTGATCTCTCAAACCTTCCACATCCGATGCGCAAGGTAGGATGGTCAACTGGGTATGCGCTTTCTATTTACGGTAACGAATACACCCAGCAATGCCCTTTCAAAACCGGTAACGGTTACGGCGATGGACGAGCAGCTTCAGTGCTTGAGGCTGTTATTAAAGGCCAACGCTGGGAAATGCAACTCAAAGGAAGCGGACGCACACCTTATTCTCGCGGCGCAGATGGTCGTGCTGTGTTGCGTTCAAGCGTGCGTGAGTTTTTGGCTCAGGAGCATATGCATGCGCTGGGCGTTCCCACTTCACGATCTTTAAGTTTGTACGCATCGAAAACAGAAACGGTTAAGCGACCGTGGTATTCGGAAGGGTCGCGACAGAAAGATCCAGATATCATGGTTTCCAATGCAGTTGCTATTTCGACTCGCGTTGCTCCATCATTTATTCGGGTCGGTCAACTCGAACTCTTCGGTCGTCGAGCGCGTGTTAATGAGCATCCACAGGCAATGGCAGAGTTAGAGAAGATTGTGTTGCACTTGATCGATCGTGAGTATGCTGACGTCATCGACCCGCAATTAAGCACTGATGAAAAAGTCGTGTTGCTTGCGCGCGAGTTTCGCAGTCGCCTGACGTCACTTATCGCAAACTGGATTCGCGTCGGCTACTGTCAAGGCAACTTCAACAGTGATAACTGTGCAGCCGGTGGTTTCACACTTGATTACGGTCCCTATGGATTTTGCGAACTATTTGATCCACGTTTCCAACCCTGGACGGGCGGTGGAGAGCACTATTCCTTCCTGAATCAACCAGTGGCAGCGGAAAAGAACTTTGGGAGTTTTTGTTCGGCTTTAAAGCCTTTACTGGCTACTAATCCAGAGGCTTTGCAACAACTCAACGACATTGAAGGTGGTTTTGCAATCGAGATGCAAACCGAAATGGAAAAGATGTGGGCTGCCAAACTTGGACTTGGAACATTTGACCCAGCGTTATTCAAAGAACTATTCACGTTGATGATGCAAACGTCTGTCGATTACACGATTTTCTTCCGCGAACTTTCAGCGATACCTGACAACATTGATCCACTCAAAAAGAGTTTCTACTCAAATTCGAACTCGAGCGCAAAAGAGTTGGACGAGCGCTGGTCAGCGTGGCTTACAAAATGGAAAGCGGCACTGACCAACAGTGCGTCAGCTTCTCAGTCAAATGAGGAACTTTCCAGGCAGATGAAACGCGTTAATCCAAAATATATTTTGCGAGAGTGGTTCGTGGTACCTGCTTATAAAGAAGCTGCAGTCGGGGACTACGATTTAATTCGTGAGCTACAGGAAGTCATGACGCAGCCATACGCAGAACAGTCGAAGGAGGTTGAGGAGAAATACAATAGGCTGAAACCATCTCAGTTCTTTAATGCCGGTGGCACGTCACATTATAGTTGCTCGTCATAGCTGCTCGTCATGATTTGTAAAAGCCGTTAAAAAAACTGATCTGTTCGATCCAGACAGTCAGCTGGAGTGCAGCGAGTAATAAGTAGAGGGAGTGTCTTTCAAACTTCTCCTTATAAAATTAAAAATAGCTAAACATAAGACAAGCCTTCTAAGAATTACGTCGTTATTTGTACTAAGGTCATAAGAACAAATTACACTAAGATATATTTGTTACCTTATATCTACTTTCCAATATTTTAATTGATCCATTCAAGCGAGATTTTTACATGAGTAAAACTATTAATTATTACCACTTTTTAATTTCACCCTTCAGCTATTTGGCGATTGAGCGTTTTAACGAGCTTGCAGCCAAGCATGATCTTACTGTTAATTACTTGCCCATATCCGTTATGGATGTATTTGCTGAGTTAAGTGTGTTGCCACCGGGTAAACGCCATCCTTCACTGCAACGCATGCGTATGGATGAGTTAAAACGCTGGTCTAGTTTGTTAGAATTACCTATGAATTTAACACCAGCACATTTCCCTGTTGATCAAACATTAGCTGCTCAAATGGTATTGGCAGCAGGTGGGGCGAATGGAAACCCTGATGCAGGAAAATTATCAGATGCTTTACTCAAAGCTGTATGGGCAAGAAGAGAAGAATATTGCGGATGAAGCGACGTTAATTGCTATCGCTGATAGTGTTGGGCTAGAAGGTTCGAACTTGCTAGAGAGTGCGAGAGATGAAGAATGGTCGAATGCCTATGCAAACACCACAAAAGAAGCGTTAGAACTAGGAGTCGTCGGTTCACCAACCTACCAATTAGAAGATGAATTGTATTGGGGTCAAGACAGGTTAGATTTCTTAGAGCGCGCCATTAGTTAAGTTATAAGGTTTAGGTAAAAGGGGGTAGTGTCCTTTAAAGGAAGAAAATCTCGAAATCAAAAGGACATCCAAGCTTTTGTTCTAGTAAAGCCTCATCTTAGAATGAGGCTTTTTTATGCCTAACAAAAAATGAGTAACAGTCAACCGGAGCGTAGCGGAGATAACATCGGAACGCAGTGACGACGACCCATAGGGCGAGTGCAACGAGTAAAAAGTGGGGGGTAATCTATTAACAACCGTAAAATAGTGAATTAAGCACTTATTCATTGCTGCTATGTCACTATAGACTCTAAGTATTGAATTGATACAATAATCGTTATGAAAAACTCATTAAAAGCTGCTCTACTCTCAGCATTGGTTTTGCCGGGTGCGGGTCAGATTATGCTTAAGCGTTATTTTTCTGGGGCAGTGTTTGCATTGATCTCGTTGATCGCTTTATCGGTGATTATTGCCAAAGTTATAGAGCTTTCTAGTGTGATTGTTGAGAAGCTTAATAACAGTGTTTTAGATTCAACTGGCGGCGGCATAATGGGGATACTTTCGAACAGTATGGTCGAAGCAAATACGGGTGTAATGAATACCGCTTTTCTGATTTATTTGGGTGTTTGGCTATTGAGTATTGTTGATGCTTATCGGGTTGGTGACATTGCCGATAAAAAAAAGACTAGGCAAAATTCTGCCCGTTTTAATTTTTCTTGATACTTATTAAGTTTATAAAAAACACCCTTAAAGTAGAGGGGTGATCTAGTTTTCTATTTCAATCAGATTCTCTTTGAATTTAACAATATACAATAAAAAAAGCCCCTTACTCAATATGTAAGGGGCTCAATTATAGTGAATGAATATTTTTGTTTCGGTTTACTGACCTTCACCTTGTGGGAAGAGTTCTGCATCTAATTCTGCACTGATAGTAGATTCGCTAGATGTTGAATAATTAACTTTATCCATCATCACTGTTTGACTTTTTCCAGAAAGTTCTGCGAAAACGCCATTGTCATTATTTTGTCCAGCGATTGCAGATTGACCTGCGAAAACTGCTGTAAGAAGTGTGCTTGCTATGATTGCTTTAGTGTTCATTTTTAATTTCCTTTGTATTTGTTTAAGTGTATTTAGGTATCACTGGTTACGTTATGTTTACCGGGTTGGTGTTTACTTTCTGCCGCTAACGACAGTATCTTCAGCATCAAATACAGGTGCGTCGTAGCGAACTTTCTGAGTCGAGATTGTTTCTGTCATTGCAGTGTCAGTTGCGAAAACGCCTCGATCGTTATCCTGTCCTGCGATTGCAGTTGAACCTGCAAAAATTGCTGTTAAAAGAGTGCTTGCCAAGATTGCTTTAGTTTGAATTTTCATAATGTTTTACCTTTTAAATTTAGTTAATGTTTCCTGTTATTTTTTTAAGACTTTGATCGTCTGTGTCTTGCTAGTAGTAACGCAACACTATTTTTTTTGGATTCAATTATTTTTAAAATTATTATTTTATGAATGCCGAGATCATCACAAAGGAATAGATTTTTAGGTATATCTGTAACTATTGAGTTGGTTATTAAGATATTGATTATTAAATAGATATGAGTATAAATGCTGGGGTTTCGTTTAGATTGGGAGGAGGAAAAATAAAGGCTTAAAATTAATTGAATAAAGATTCAAAAAAATTGAATAAAAAATTATCATTCACTTATTTCAGGGACTTTTCAATCAATATTGTGTGAAATTTAGAACTAAAAGGATGCCTAAAGTAGGGGGGTGACTTTAAACAACAACCTGAATCAAAATGATTATGGCTAATACCAGTAAAAGTATTTTCAATATTTTTTTATAAACAGCGGATTCGATTCTTTTCTTGATTTTAACGCCAATAAACAGAGCAAGTGCTGTGGCAATCAGCATTATTATCGAGGTTGTAATTTCACTTTTATTAATTTCACCATAGCTTGAAAAAAGTACGATTTGAATCAGTTTCCCGAATAAAAAACATAAATTATTGGCTTGAATAATCTGTGTTTTGGAGTATTTCGATTCTAATGAGTAGATAATTAGAATGGGTGCCATTACATTGGTTAACCCCCCAAGTACCCCTGCCGAGATCCCGAAAAAGAGTTTTGAAAGCTTTGGATGTTGTCTTATCCAGGATAAATTGAACTGGATTTTATCGATGAATAAATAGATCAAAATTGCTACTGCCAATAAGGCTTTGAATAGTTCTGAATTTATCGATATCAGTAATACTGTCCCCAGTGAACTGCCCAATAATGCGTATAAAGCCAAAGGTAAATGTTGTTTAATAGCGGTTCTGACATTACCTTCGCTTACTATACTCACGGTATTGACTAATATAGTGGGGACTAAAGTGAGAATAATTGCGGTTTGAAGATCTGTAATTAATGCGAGTAGAGGCGTGGCAATCATTGGAAAACCAGTGCCTATACTGCCGTGAAACAGGGCTGCAAAAAAGAATATAATTGCAGCAATGAATAGAAATTCGGGGCTAACTAGCATTCGTGATAAAAACCCTTCTGTATAAATTCGAAATTAGTCATAGCTATAGTCACCCCCCTACTTATAGCCCTTTTTTATCATAGATGTTTTTTAAATCTGTTTGTCTCTTTAGTAGTTCAATTATTTGTTCGATTGTTCGTTCGATTCTTTGTACGTTTCTTTTACACTTTCTTTGTCTTTTTTAGTATGCATTTTCAGAAACTCTAAAAGACCGTTTATCATGATTAGCTGATTTTTATGAACTAGATTTAAGGATAGATAGACTTATTCGTAATAGCTAGATTTGCTATATATTAAAATTAAATAACGATTAATTGACCGCAGAAGAAAAAATTTCGAAGAAAGTTTATATCATAGCTAACATTCTGATTATATTCGATAAAATATCTTTTTTGTGGTAAGATTGATACATAATAATAAAAACACCAAAATGCATGGGGCGCATCAGATTATGAAATTTACCAAATATTTACCTTATCTGTTACTTTCGTGGTCATTATTTACTCCACAAGCATTTGCGGTGGAAGAGAAGGATGTCGCTAAAGTACAAAACGTTATAGAGGCATTCAAAAGTAGAAACACGGCAAGTATTGCCAAGATAGTTTCTTATCCTTTATTTACAGAAACAAACAGTACACCCATTAATAATGCCTACGAATTCGTATCGCGCTTCGATGAAGTGTTTGATCAGAATTTGCTGAATACTATTATGTCTTCAGATGCTCGTAGAGACTGGAATACGATAGGCTGGCGCGGCATTATGTTATTTGATGGCGATGTATGGCTTGATCATGATGGACATATTCTTTCCGTTAAACCGTCCAGGACTTATGCGGCAAACAACACTGCAAATAATTCAAAAGCAATAGTCTCAAAAGTGCTAGCCAGAGGCCGCAGCGCTTTACACCGAAGCGTTAGTAACTATGCGCAATCTGTGCTCGAATGGAAAACCAATCGTTATCACGTGCGCGTCGACGATATGGGTAATGGACGCTTACGTTATGCTTCATGGCCGGTGAATGTCAGCACAGCAAAAAAGCCCGATATTGTCCTATCTAATGGTCGTTTAGAAGTGGATAGAACTGGCAGAAATCATCGTTATGTGTTCAATAACGGCAACTTTAGTTATCACCTTAATGTAAATGCGAATGGTGACAAATCACCGGGTTTACTTGAAGTTTTTAATGGCAATAAACGTTTCCTGAGTGATAATGTCAGAGAGATTATTCGACGCTAGTTAGGTGTCTAAATTAGATAAATAAACAGAGTAGGGAGGTAAAGTCACCCACCTACTTGAATGACAACTCGTTTTTGTTTTTTAAAAACGACATTGGGATTTATGCAGAGCTAGGCCGTTTTTAGCTATATTGTTCGACTTGATGAGAGTGTTTTAACCCACATAGACATTTTCAAGTCGTCCTACCCCTTCAATATTAATATCAATCTTTTGTCCTGGTTGCATATCAATCGCTCCCGAAGACGTACCGCAGGCGATGACATCGCCAGGTAGCAGTTTAATGTCTTGTGAAATTAAGCTAATGATTTCTTTTGGACTAAAAATCATGTCCGATACAGGGTAATCCTGTTCTAACTTGCCATCCAGTATTGCTTGAATTTTAAGATTTGAAGGATCAATTTCTGTTTCGATAACAGGTCCCAAAGGGCCAAACGTAGGAAAACTTTTAGAACGACACCAGTGGGTAAACCCTTCTTCTTCAAACAGTGTTTCCGGGGCGGTGACATCATTGACACAGGTATATCCAAAAATATAGTCATCCACCTCGTCGACAGAGACCTGGAAGCATTCTTTACCTATAACTACACCTAATTCTGCTTCGAATTTAACGCGTTTATCATAACCCTTAGGGCGTGAGATATCAGTGTTATGGCCAGTTATACAGCTAGGTAATTTGACAAAAATAAGTGGTGACTTCGGCATAAAGAGCTTGTCTAGCACACGACGCTCGTGGAAGTTATTCCACAATCCTAAAAACTGTTTTGGATTACAGGGAGCAAGGAATTCTGCATCTGCTATAGCAACTGTTATTCCGTTTTGTTGATGATCTGCAAACAACTCGCCATCGTGTAAATGTAGGGTATCGCCTTTGACTTCAGCTATTGTCGGCTTGCCCTGATAATTAATTTGAGCCCATTTTGCCATTAAATCTTCACCATATAAATTGCAGAGATCGCATCCTATAAGTTCGTCTTGATTCAGACAAGTCTTGAAATGTTTTTATCTTTAATTCTATCTATTTAGCTTTAGTCAACAGCGGTAAATAAACAACGAAAAAAATCAGGAAAGCCAAGATCCATAAGCCCTGAGAAATAGTGATCCAGAGTACATAATGACTGGAATCGATTAATGGCAGAAATACGCGAACAATTGCACCCAGAATCAAAATAGCCAAGGCAATGCCAACGGTTTTTGGTGGGTTGCTGACATCTCTTCCGGAGTGTCCGAGGCCGACTCTTGACATCATACCTAGAGTGATTGCACCGATGCCCGCATAAGAAAATGCGTGGATGGCAATAAATTTGGAGATACCTAAAAAGTAACTTAAACCGAATAGTAAAAATCCAACACAGATAAACCAGATAGCAAGGTATAAACTCCATAACAAGGGCTTTTGCCAGATGCCTATGGTATGCCAGTTGATTAAACGAATTGCATTCACTATAAACAGCAATATAGCGCTATAGGCTGAATACATGGGGCTTAGATTGCCAAGTTCCAGCACTATAAATATCAAAAACAACGCTAAGCTAGATAAGTCGAGAATTTTTGAATTTTTGAGCGTAACTGTTTCATCGACACCACGTTCTATAAAGAATGGCACAACTCGACGAGCCATCATGAGTATCAGGCCAATTACCAGATATAAGCCACCATAGATGCCCCAATTAATGCCTTGATCGAGCATTCCCATTGCACCTAAATAAAACAGGGCATTGGTTACGAGTAATAACATCAGTTTTACCACAATAGCTAGTTGCGACCACTGTTTAGCCTTAATGATGGGCGAGACAATAGCTTGAGAAAGCCACAATGCAAAAAATAAATCTAATATCGCAGCAGCCATTATTTGGCCAGAAAATAAAGCAATACGAGCTGCAATCCAGACGCAGGCAAGTGCCAAAAGTGGTTTTCCGTTAATGGTTTGTATGCCAGTCCAGTTCTTGGTCGCGGTCAACAAGAAGCCAGCAATTACCGCAATGCTATACCCGTAAATCATTTCATGTGCATGCCATTGCATGCTTGAAATAGTTGATTGTGGCATTTGATAACCCATCGAATAGACAAGTAACCAAATTAAGATAGATATAACAGCATATAAAGCTGCACCCAGGAAAAAGGGTCTGAAACCCAATTCAAAAAAAGAAAATTTAGGTGGGTTACTGGGAGAGCTTAGGTTGAGGACTTGCATGGGTCAATTGAATCCATTAGTTTGTACCGATTTTGAGAAAGAATATCTCATTAAGAAGTCTTATGGCTTGATCACTATCAAGGACCCTAGAGTAAGTTGTCGATTTCTTTTGGGAAGTCAATGAAGTGGTTTCGGGTTCCTTGCAGGTCTTCGATTATATCGTTGCGACGTTTTTCTTCTTTGCTGGGTTGGTCAACTTTATTCCAGTAAGCGAGGGTTTTGCTTGTTTAGAAAATATCTTAAGCTTATATGTCGCTGACATGTGAAACATCGCTCGTGCAATTTCGCCCTGACTTGCTGGTGCAGGTTCTACCATTCTTCTTTTATTGTCTACTTTGAAATCGTAAGAGCCGAATAATCGTATTTCGCCTTTTATTACCCTGTCTATTTTGTCGTCTATTGGTGAGTGTTTATGTTTGACGGAGCCAAAACGATGGCTGCCGCGCAGCATATTCAAATCACGCCTGCTGGGGAATAGGTTGTGCATATCGGATTCAATAAAATTAAATTTAGTGGAATTACTGCGGCAATCTCTGCGGTCTTTGCATTTTAAGGCTTTGACTACCCAGGCCATCGGGAATACATGTTCTATATTAATCCAGTCTGGTCTTGTCGGTCCGAATTGTTGCTGGCTATAGAGTGTTTTACCACCGGTAATATAGAGTTCTTTCCAGAAAAGTCTTATCGCCTGTTGGTAGCTTCCCAAGTGTGTTTGTGGTCTATTCATTTGCAGCAACTGTAGCATAGTAATTTCTTTGTATCACAAACAAAAAAGTGACTAAAAAGTGGGGGGTGACTCTAGAAATATGAGATTATTAATTTATTTTCTACTATTAATAGGGAGTATTTGTGATGTGTTGGATGGGCTTATAAATATGGATTTATTTTTCACTCCTGATTCAGGAGAGTACCTTTACAGTGTGGCAGCTGTTTTTAGTTTTGCAGCCTATGTATTTAGTAACATTTTATGGTTAAGAGTTTTCTTAATCATTGCTGCACTGCTATACATTGTTGCTGGTGTTAGTTTGGGTTTAACATCCATGGCAGGATGGAATGCGGCTTATCTGGTTATTAATTCATATCATGCAGCGGTGATCTTGTTTAATCGAAGCACGGTGATGTTGCCAGATCAGATAAAGGGTATATACAAAGAAGCATTTACAACATTGACAACGCGCGAATTTAAAAAAATTGTCACGACTAATCCCTATCATGTTTATAAAGCAGGAGAAAGGATTATGTCTGAAGGTGAGGATACTAATGAATTATTCTTATTATTGAGTGGGACTGCTTCTGTTATTTCTTCATATAATGAAATTGCATCTATCACCAGTGGTGATTTTATAGGTGAAATGAGTTTTATGAGTAAGCAAACTGCTTCAGCTGATGTATTTGCCAAGAATGATGTTGTGGTTGCCTATTGGACACATGCTGACCTATATAAACTCGAGCAAAAAAATATAAAAATTTATAATAAATTCTTAACCATTGTCGGGCGTGATTTAGTCAGAAAATTAAAAAGAAAAAATAATCAAATTGTTGAATCTGTTTAGTTGAGTTTATTGTCAATGCCCTATTCTTTGTAAGTGCATTAATAGTAAATACATTTTACTATTAAAATATCAGGATAGTTCAATATAAGGACAGAGTAATAATCTTTATTAAATGTCTGGTGGGGGTTTTATGCATTTGGAGGTATAAAAAGCTTTTGAAAAGCTGGTATACTATTTTGCCCTTTTAATCCCAAATCCCTAATTACAAGGACTTATTTGGGTGAGTCTTTAATTAAATTCGATCAGAATTAATAGACTTTTCAAGATGGATTCGCCGAGGAAATTTATGCGCACTAATGCTACATCAGCTTCAAAAGCTAAGTTATCGAACACAGACCTGAAGAATAATGCTTTAAACATACCAACAACAAATGAAAGCATGAATATTTTACCAACCAAACAAGGTTTGTATGATCCTGCTAATGAGCATGACGCTTGTGGTGTCGGCTTTGTCGCGCATATTAAAGGTGAGAAAAGTCATAGCATTGTTGAGCAGGGTCTTACTATACTCGAGAGAGTTACGCATCGTGGTGCTGTAGGCGCGGACTCCAAAGCCGGTGACGGTGCTGGTTTGTTGATGCAGATTCCTGATGAGTTCTTTCAGGGTGATGCGACGGATTTTAATTTGCCGGAGTCAGGTAAATACGGCGTTGGTATGTTGTTTTTACCAAAAGACGGACGTCAGCGTGCCGAACTGAAAAAACTTGTTGAAAGTGTGATCAATGAAATGGAGCAACGATTAATTGGATGGCGTGAAGTCCCGGTTGATCCTAGCGGTCTCGGTGAATCTGTAAAGCCTACTGAGCCTGCTGTATATCAGGTGTTTATAGCCTGGGGTGATAATATCAAAGATCAGGATGAGTTCGAGCGCAAACTCTTCGTGATCCACAAAATTCTGACAGCCAGAGTAAATTCAGATGAGGTTGATGGAAGTCGATTCTTCTATATCTGTTCAATGTCATCTAGAACCATTGTTTACAAGGGTATGCTACTCGCAGAACAAGTGGGTGAATACTATAAAGACCTGGTTGAACCTAACGTAAAGTCTGCGTTAGCGCTTGTACATCAACGTTTTTCAACGAATACTTTCCCTACCTGGAACCTGGCACACCCTTTTAGAATGATTGCACATAATGGTGAAATCAATACTAATCGTGGCAATGTGAATTGGATGGCTGCGCGTCAGGATTCAATGAAATCCACGATTCTGGGTGATGATCTAGAAAAGATATGGCCAGTAATTCCAGAAGGCCAATCTGATACTGCCTGTCTTGATAATGCATTAGAGTTGATGGTTGCTGGTGGATATTCAATGACAGAAGCAATGACGATGCTTATACCTGAAGCCTGGAAAGGTAATGAGCATATGGATAAAGACCGTGTTGCTTATTATGAATATAACGCGGCATTGATGGAGCCATGGGATGGTCCTGCTGCTGTTGCTTTCAGTGATGGACGTCAAATTGGTGCAATGCTTGACCGTAACGGCTTACGTCCTGCCCGTTATTTAGTGACTGATGACGATCTTGTAGTGATGGCTTCTGAAATGGGTGTTTTAGATATTCCCGAAAACAAGATAGTGAAGAAGTGGCGCTTGCAACCAGGCAAAATGTTCTTGATAGACATGGAACAAGGCAGAATTATTTCAGATGAAGAACTAAAGACAGACCTTGCAACATCTCATCCTTATAGCGAATGGCTGGATGAATATCAGATGAAGGTGTGTGAGATTTTTGGTGATAGTGATATTCCAGAGTCATTAGATTCAGCTGAATTGCTTAAACAACAACAAGCCTTCGGTTATACACAGGAATACATTAAATTCTTGTTAGAACCAATGGTTAAGGATGGCATGGAAGCAACCGGTTCAATGGGTGTGGATAGTCCTGTTGCGGTTCTTTCTCATCGTGCCAGACATTTATCCAACTATTTTAAACAGAACTTTGCTCAAGTAACTAATCCGCCTATTGATCCAATTCGTGAAGAAATAGTGATGTCTTTGGTTAGTCTGATAGGTCCACGTCCTAATTTACTGGGTCACAATAATCGAGGTACAAGTATGCGCCTCGAGATTAATCAGCCGATTATGACTAACGAACAATTATCGACCATTCGTAAGATCAATGATCATGCAGGTGATGATTTTCGTACCAAAACGCTTGATATGACCTATGACTCTGCCTTAAGAGGCGGGGGTATGAAAAAGGCCCTTAAGTCTTTGTGTGACGAGGCGAAAGAAGCTGTTGAAGGTGGTCATTACAATATTTTGATCCTTTCCGATAGAAGCATGTCTGCTGAAAGAATGGCAATACCTTCGTTATTGGCCACCTCTGCAGTTCATCATCATCTAATAAAGAATGGTTTACGCACAAATACAGGTCTAGTGATTGAAACGGGTGCAGCATTAGAAATTCATCATTTTGCAACGCTTGCAGGTTATGGAGCAGAAGCCATTAACCCTTGGCTTGCACTACAAACAGTTGATGATAACTACAAAAAGTTTGATCCAAATATGGATAAAGCAACTGCTCAGGAAAACTATATTAAAGCAGTCGGCAAAGGCTTGAAGAAAGTCATGTCGAAGATGGGTATTTGTACCTATCAATCTTATTGTGGCGCACAAATTTTCGATGCGGTAGGTTTATCTACAAACTTTATTGAAGAGTATTTCACAGGTACTTCTACAACCATTGAAGGCGTTGGATTAAAAGAAATTTCCAGAGAAGCGCGTCGTTGTCATTCACGCGGTTACGGCGACAAGAAGCTCTACGAAAAGCATCTGGATGTAGGTGGTGATTATGCCTATCGTGTTCGTGGTGAAAAACATATCTGG
This sequence comes from uncultured Gammaproteobacteria bacterium, assembly GCA_963807855.1. Taxonomy (GTDB): domain Bacteria; phylum Pseudomonadota; class Gammaproteobacteria; order Thiotrichales; family Thiotrichaceae; genus Cocleimonas. Next base: position 14,396 of record CAWEEB010000058.1, read on the forward strand.
ACACCAGTGACCATTTCAAAGTTACAACATGCTGTTCGTGGTAATGATGCTAAAAGCTTTGCTGAATTTTCAAAAACAATTGATGAGCAGTCTGAAGGCTTATTAACTCTGCGTGGTTTGATGGATTTTAATTACGCAGAAAATCCCATTCCATTAGATGAAGTAGAACCAGCAAAGGAAATTGTTAAACGCTTTGCTACAGGTGCTATGTCATTCGGAAGTATTTCATACGAAGCGCATTCGACCCTGGCTGTTGCCATGAATGAAATTGGTGGTAAATCAAATACTGGTGAAGGTGGCGAAGAAGCGTCACGCTTCAACCCATTAGCAGACGGTTCAATGAATCCTCAACGTTCAGCAATCAAACAGATTGCATCAGGGCGTTTTGGTGTAACTACTGAATATCTGGTCAATGCAGACGATTTACAAATCAAAATGGCTCAAGGTGCAAAACCTGGAGAAGGCGGGCAGTTACCGGGTCATAAAGTTAATGAACAGATAGGTCGTGTGCGTCATTCAACACCGGGTGTTGGTTTGATTTCTCCACCCCCACATCACGATATCTATTCCATCGAAGATTTGGCTCAGTTAATTCACGATTTGAAAAACGTAAATCCAAAAGCACGTATCTCAGTAAAACTGGTTTCAGAAGTAGGTGTGGGTACGGTTGCGGCTGGTGTAACCAAGTCGCATGCAGATCATATTACCATTTCTGGTTATGATGGCGGTACAGGCGCGTCACCATTAACTTCTCTACGTCATGCAGGTTCTCCTTGGGAAATTGGCTTGGCTGAAACCCACCAGACATTGGTATTGAATAAGTTACGTAGTCGCGTTTGTGTGCAGGCTGATGGTGGTCTACGTACAGGAAGAGATGTTGTTATTGCAGCACTTTTAGGTGCAGATGAGTTCGGTTTTGCTACCGCTCCACTGATTGCTGAAGGTTGTATCATGATGCGCAAGTGTCATCTGAATACATGTCCTGTCGGTGTTGCGACACAAGACCCTGAATTACGTAAGAAATTTACGGGTAAGCCAGAACACGTAATCAATTACTTCTTCTTTGTTGCTGAAGAAATGCGCCAGCTTATGGCAAAGCTTGGCTTTAGAACCATTTCAGAAATGGTCGGGCAATCCAATAAAATCCGTATGCGTTCAGCGATTGATCACTGGAAAGCTAAAGGGTCTGGATTACAGCAAGATACTTACAAAGCCGGTTGCAGCATCACATGCTGATGAGCATCACACCATGGGGCAAGATCATGGTATTGAAAAAGCATTGGATAACGATCTAATCGTTCAAGCTAAGCCAGCCTTGGAACGTGGTGAAAAAGTGGTTATCGATGTCGATATACATAACCACAATCGTACTTTTGGTACGATGTTGTCAGGTCGTGTAGCTGAAAATTACGGTCATGAAGGTTTACCTGATGACACGATTACGATCAATGTATCCGGAACCGCTGGCCAGTCATTTGGTGCCTGGGCAACCAAAGGTGTGACGATTAAGTTATCTGGTGAAGGTAATGACTATGTCGGCAAAGGATTGTCCGGTGGAAAGATTATTATTTATCCTCCGGCAGATTGTAAGATAGAAAAGCACCAAGATAATATAATAGTTGGTAATACAGTACTTTATGGTGCGATTTCTGGCGAAGCTTACTTCAATGGTTCCGGTGGCGAACGTTTCTGTGTACGTAATTCAGGGGCAACGGCTGTTGTTGAAGGTATTGGTGATCATGGTTGTGAATACATGACAGGTGGTGTTGTCGTTTGTTTAGGTGAAACAGGGCGTAATTTTGCAGCTGGTATGTCTGGTGGTATTGCTTATGTATTTGATGGGAATGATGAGTTCTCCAAATTATGTAATACCGAAATGGTCGAATTAGAGAACTTACGTCCAGATGGTGCTAATGTGAATACTGCAGATCTATTGCAAGCAGATGAAACGCGTTTAAAACAATTGGTTGAAAATCATCAAAAATATACGGGTTCAGAATTGGCTCAAACTATTTTAGATAATTGGGCAGAAAACTTGCCTAAATTTATCAAAGTGATGCCAGTTGATTATCGCAAAGCTCTTGAAGGACTAAACTCCAAGAAAGTAGCAGCTTAAGTTGCTGACTAATATAGTCTTGAGTACAGTTTTAAGAAAAGACATATCAAGTAATTATATAAAAAACCAAAGAAATAACGTTTAGATAGGTAGTTAGATAATCATGGGAAAAGCCACAGGATTTAAAGAGTTTGCTCGTCATGACAGAACATATGCGCCCGTAGAAGAGCGTATTATAAATTTTCAAGAATTTGTTATTCCATTAGATGATCAGGAATTGCAGACTCAGGGCGCCCGTTGCATGGACTGCGGTATCCCGTTTTGTCATGATGGCCCAGAAGGTGGTTGTCCAGTAAATAACTTGATTCCTGATTGGAATGATCAGGTCTATCACGGTGAATGGAAAGAAGCGTTGGAAACTTTGCATTCAACCAATAACTTTCCGGAAATCACAGGCAAAATTTGTCCAGCGCCTTGTCAGGAGTCCTGTACGCTGAATATCAATGACAATTCTGTGACGATAAAAACCATCGAAGCAGCCATTATCGATAAAGGCTTTGAAAATGGCTGGGTTATCCCGGAAATTGCCAAGCATAAAACAGGTAAGAAAATTGCGGTTGTAGGTTCTGGTCCTGCAGGTATGGCTGCAGCACAACAATTAGCTCGAGCTGGACATGATGTAGTGTTATTTGAAAAAGAATCACGCATTGGTGGTTTGATGCGTTTTGGTATTCCCGATTTTAAACTGGATAAAAAAATCATTGATCGCCGCATGAAGCAGATGTCAGCTGAAGGTGTTGAATTCAAAACAGATACGAATATCGGCGTTGATATTTCAGCAAAGAAATTACTTGCTGAGTTTGATGCAATTGCACTAACAGGTGGTGCAGAGAAACCGCGTGATCTCCCCATTCCCGGGCGTGATTTGAATGGAGTCCACTTTGCCATGGATTATTTGAAGGCAAATACTAAATGGGTACAGGGTTTACATGGGGAAGATCAGGTAATTTCTTCCAAAGGTAAGCATGTTGTAGTTATTGGTGGTGGTGATACCGGATCTGACTGTATCGGAACTTCAATCCGTCATCATGCTGCATCGGTTACTCAGATAGAGATAATGCCACGTCCTCCTGAAAAAGAAGATAAAGGCCTGGTCTGGCCTGATTGGCCAAATAAAATGCGCACTTCATCTTCACAGGAAGAAGGTTGTGAGCGACTCTTTTCTGTAGCCACTAAAGAATTCGTTGGTGATGAGGCTGGCAATTTAAAGGCAATCAAATGTGTCAAAGTTTCCTGGGATAAAGATGAGAATGGTGCCTGGCAGATGTCTGAAGTTGCAGGTTCTGAGTTCGAATTAAAAGCAGATATTGCAACCTTGGCCATGGGTTTTGTTCATCCGGTTCATGAGGGTATGCTGGAAGAGCTCGAAATAGAATTGGATGCCCGTGGCAATGTCAAAGGTGAGACTGAAGGTTATCAGGCTTATTCAACATCACTGGATAAAGTTTTTGCGGCAGGTGATATGCGCCGTGGTCAGTCTTTGGTGGTTTGGGCAATCCGTGAAGGACGCCAATGTGCGCATTCCATTGATGAGTATCTAATGGGTTACACCAGCCTATCAAGGTAATTGTTTCTGGCTTATTGAGCTATAATCAAAGAAACATAACTATCAACCTTACAAAAAACCTCCTAAAAGTAGGGGGGTGAGTTTTAAATTTAGCGCATCTAAATATATTTGTTTAGGCGTGTAAATAAGAATCCTGACTATGGCATCTGGACGTATTCCTCGTGAATTTATTGACGATCTTCTGACGCGCGCAGATATTGTTGATGTAATCAATGCGAGAGTGCCACTGAAAAAGAAAGGCCGCGAATTTTCTGCGTGTTGTCCTTTTCATAATGAAAAAACCCCATCGTTTACAGTAAGCCCTAACAAGCAGTTTTATCACTGCTTTGGTTGTGGTGTACACGGCTCTGCTATTTCATTTTTGATGGAATATGAGCATCTGGATTTTGTTGAAGCGATTGAGTCTCTTGCAGATTCTATGGGTATCACTGTTCCTCGAGAAAAAGGCGGTAAGGATGCGCCAAGTGAAGCGCAGCGACAACGCAGTAAAGACCTCTACACACTTCTGGATGATGCAAATCAATACTATCAGTTACAGCTAAAAGGTTCCCAACCCGCAATTGAGTACTTGAAGGGTAGAGAACTGAATGGCGAAATCAGCAAACGTTTTAATATTGGTTATTCGTTGAATGGTTGGGATCATCTGCTCAACCATTTCAAAGGTTCATACACTGAGCAACAACTTGTAGATTCTGGTTTAGTTATCAAGAAAGATGATGGCAAAATTTACGATAGGTATCGTGATCGAATTATGTTCCCGATTCGAAATCGTAAAGGTCAGGTGATTGGTTTTGGTGGACGTGTATTAGGTGATGAATTGCCTAAATACATCAACTCACCTGAGACAACTATTTTCCATAAAGGACGAGAGTTATATGGTTTATACGAAGCCAGAATAAATACTCAAAAGATGGATCGAATCATCGTTGTTGAAGGCTATATGGATGTAATCGCTTTGGCACAGTTTGGTGTGTCTTATGCTGTTGCAACATTAGGAACAGCAACTACCGAAGATCATATAAAACAGTTATTTAGAGCTGTACCAGAAATCATTTTCTGTTTTGATGGAGATCGTGCAGGAAAAGAAGCTGCCTGGCGAGCATTAGAGAATGCGATGCCCGTTATGCAGGATGGCAAAGAGATCAAGTTTTTATTCTTGCCTGATGGAGAAGATCCAGATTCTCAGATTAGAAAAATTGGGAAGGATGCATTCGAAGATAACTACCAGCTAGCAAATTCTCTTACCACTTATTTTGTCGAAAATTTACATTCACGTTTTAATATAACCTCTGATGAGGGTAAAACCCGTTTCTTAAAAGAAGCTGCGAAACTTTTAACCCAAATGCCGGATACTTTAATTAAAGATCAGTTGGTACAGCGTTTATCGGACATGACTAACGTGGATAAGAAGATATTATTTCAGCGTGAAATCACATCAAATAAATTACTGAATAATCATTCTGCGAATGAACCAAATTCTAATCGTTCTCGTCTAAATTATCGTAGCGTTAGTCAGACCCCAATAAGATATGCTATTAGTTTATTACTATCAGAGCCCTCATTAGTAAAACTAATTGAGAATATTGAAGAAATTGCGTTATCAAAACTGCCAGGATCTGATTTATTGACTACACTCATTGAAGCAATTCAAGAGAGTCCCGATATTAAACCGGTGGCATTGCTGGATCGATGGAAAAACACTGAATTTGAAGTCCCGCTAATTCAATTAATGAAATGGCAACCAGAGTCAGACGATATTGCCATACTTAGTGATGAGTTTAGGGATTGTTTAACCAAAATATACGATAGGGCAGATAAGATAAAGTTAGAAAACTTGATACATAAAGCTCAAGTTCATGGTATGGATAGCCTGACAGAAATGGAGAAGCAAAAGTTTCGATCTTTGTATCGTGGATAATATTAAAACAGACTTTAAATTTTGTTTTTCGTCACTATATTTCACTTAAGAAGATTATAAAAAAGTTCTTGGAATTATCAAATCTCTCTCGATATGGATACTTTCTAGAGTGTCAGACTGTGTTATAATGATCGACTGATTTTTTTATATGTAAGTGTTTAATATCAGCATTATTAGCATCACAGGTGCTTTTATTGTTACATTAGGAAAAGCGTTAAAGGCGCGATAAAAAATATGAGTAAAGAAGATCTAAATAAAGAAAAACAGGCGGCAGAGAGCACTAATAAAGCTGATCAATCAGCTGTAGCGCAAAGCCAGTCTGGTTTGAAAATGCTTATCCTTAAAGGGAAGGAGCAGGGCTACTTAACTTATGCAGAAGTAAATGACCACCTTCCAGATTCGATAGTAGACCCAGAGCAAATCGAAGAGATTGTGACCACAATCGGCGATATGGGTATCAAAGTATATGAAAAAGCACCTGATGAAGATAGTCTGGTTTTAACTGAGGAAGCAACTGAAGCTGACGATGATGCCGCTGAAGAAGCTGCAGCAGCGCTAACTAGTGTTGATAATGACTTTGGTAGAACCACTGATCCTGTGCGTATGTATATGCGCGAAATGGGAACAGTTGAACTTTTAACGCGTGAAGGCGAAATCGAAATTGCTATCCGCATAGAAGAAGGTTTATACGAAGTACTAACAGCATTATCAGAATTCCCAGCATCAACTGAATACTTGTTGAATTTCTATAATAGAGTAGAAACAGAAGAAAAGCGCTTAACAGATCTTATCTCAGATTTCGTTGATCCGAATGCTGAGCGCCATGTAATTCCTGAGCCAGCACCAATAGTCACACCAGAATCAAAAGAAGAAGCTGAGAAGAAAGCTGCCGAGGCAGCAGAAGACGGTGATGCAGAGGATGACGAAGAAGAAGTAGAATTAGAAGATACAGGCCCAGACCCTGAAATTGCTCAGGAGAAATTTGCTGAGCTCAATGAATTATACGTTCAAGCATGCCAGGCATGTGAAAATGATGATTACGAAGAGTATGAAAGAGTTCGTCAGCAACAAGCGCTAAAAATGCTGGAGTTTAAATTAACTCAGCCAGTTATTGATGAAATTGGTAGTCAACTGCATGGAATTATTGAGCGAATTCGTGGTTATGAGCGTCAAATAATGAAGCTCTGCGTACAAAAAGCAGCAATGCCGAAAAAAGACTTCATTACTAGTTTTCCTAAGAGTGAAACAGATACTGATTGGCTAAGTAATTATATTGAAAAGAAGCCTAAATTTCAGGAGAGCTTAGAGCCGTTTAAAGAAGATATCATCTTTAATCAAATTCAATTGCAGAAGATTGAGAAGGAAACTCGTCTTAGCATCACACAAATAAAAGACATCAACCGCATTGTGTCAGTTGGTGAGGCAAAAGCGCGTCGTGCCAAGAAAGAAATGGTCGAGGCTAACCTGCGTTTGGTTATCTCAATTGCTAAAAAATACACCAACCGTGGTTTACAATTCCTCGACTTAATTCAAGAAGGTAATATCGGTTTGATGAAAGCGGTAGATAAATTTGAGTACCGCCGTGGTTACAAATTCTCAACTTACGCTACTTGGTGGATACGTCAGGCGATTACGCGTTCGATTGCGGATCAGGCAAGAACCATCCGTATTCCGGTACACATGATCGAAACGATCAATAAGCTGAACCGCATTTCTCGTAAATTACTTCAGGAAAAAGGTCGTGAAGGTACTCCGGAAGAACTCGCTGTTGAAATGGAAATGCCAGAAGATAAAGTTCGTAAGGTAATGAAAATTGCGAAAGAGCCTATTTCAATGGAAACACCCATTGGCGATGATGAAGATTCATCATTAGGTGATTTCATCGAAGATGGTAATGTTCAATCTCCAATAGAGTCTGCTACCTCAACGGGTCTTGGTGAAAGTACACGTGATGTGCTTAGTAGTCTGACACCGCGTGAAGCAAAAGTGCTTCGTATGCGTTTCGGTATCGACATGAATACTGATCACACCCTGGAAGAGGTGGGTAAACAGTTTGATGTTACACGTGAACGTATCAGACAGATTGAAGCAAAAGCGTTAAGAAAATTGCGTCATCCGAGTCGATCAGATATGCTACGCAGCTTCCTGGAAATGGATAAAGATATAGGCGCATCATAGTCTGTATCTTGCAGGTGAAAACCTGTAATTCATTGGATTCCTTTTAACTGATTTATATATAGATTTTTGTATAAGTTATCAGTAAAATCCTGAATCCACTGGGGGCCTGTAGCTCAGTTGGTTAGAGCAGTAGACTCATAATCTATTGGTCGGAGGTTCGAGTCCTCCCGGGCCCACCATATTTAAAGCCTTATTTTGGTATATCTGGAATAAGGCTTTTTACTAATTAATGATTAAATCTACAATTATTAATTACGTGAAATCGCTTATAAGTCAGAATTTACACCAAATTTCTCAATAACGCCAACTACTTGCTTACTTCTCACGCAATATAGGCGAAGTTGTTTCTACAGCTTTTCTCATCTGTTTCATATCTGAATGAATATAGCCCAGAGTGGTTTTTACATCTCTATGCCCTAAAAACTCTTGAACTACTTTTATGTTAGTTTGATTGTTTGTCAATTCAGTAGCAATCCTATGTCTAAATCGATGTGGACTACATTTTGCCCCTAATTTTTTAGATAGGTTTCTAAAAAAGCCTGAAATTTGATGGATTGTTAAATATTTTCCTGCATATTTTTGGTTAAAATAAGTAATATTGAACACTTGTTGCAATGCGATATCTTTATCTTCATAACCAAATAATTCATGGTTACGTGCTTTTAAAAAATATAAGTCAGGTATAAGTTCGTCGATTTATGGGTATTGTCCACTGCTTTAAGGTTTTAGAATGATCTGAAGAGAGTAGAATTGTTTTTTGTTTTAAATCTAAATCTTTAAACCTGAGGCCGACAAGTTGCCTCCTTCTCATACCTGTATAGTAAAATGTTCTGATTACTATTATCCAAAACCAACCTGGTGGTAACGTATTATCCTCTGAACTTAAGTAGTCAGTCCTGAAGTTTATCATCCAAAACTAGTCACATTTGAGTTTGAACTCGAAAATGTGTCAATGAGCATTTGATTATTAACTCTAAGTAGCAAGCACAATAAAACCACTTCAACAGTTTAGCTATATTATAAGCTGAAGCAGATAAAACGACATTAGCACGATCTCCGGCTTCACCTTTAAGGTAGTTTCTGCTTAAGCGATGATCTGATTTAAGATGACCTATGCTGGGTTCTATTGATGCCCGACGTTTCATCCAACGACGTACACTTCGTGTCGCTCGTTTGGGTATCCGTCCTACGATGTGTATCTTGGTTTTTTCCTTAATTCCATGACCTCTATAGCCTTGATCAACATAGGCAAATTCAGGAATGACCTGAGTCAGTTCTTCGACTTGTTTGAGAGCATGGGATAGCGTATGACCATCATAGGGGTTACCTGTTAGAGACTGGGCACCCACAATCCAGTTGCCTGTTGAGGTGGTCACAAAAGAAGCTTTTTGACCAAATTCGTAGGGTTTGTGTACTTTACCTTTGGCAATACATTTTACTTCAGGCTCATGAATACTGTAGAGCTTGTTGCTATCATTACGCTGTTGTTTTAAAAGACGCTCCGCAAGTTGTAACAAGGCGTTCATTTCTTCGGGATCCGTTTTTCTCTTAATATCTCGAACAACACGCCCAAGGTAGGTTTTAAGTTTGCGGGTTTGCTTAGCAGCTCGTTTCATCTGTCTAGCACTACTATAACGACCCTGCATGATAAAGGCTTTCTTTCCAACAAAAAGATAGCTTTGTCGAAGTTTAATCCCTTGTTGCTGTGCTTCCCGTACCAGTTTTACACGCATTTTTTGATACAACTTCGCATCGGTAGGAAAGGTGATGGCTTTCTCTTGAACGGTGGTGTCCACATTGACATGCTTGACAGCTGTTCGCTTAAGGGCTTTATTTTCTTGTGCAACCAGGATGGTTTCTTCAAGTAAGGCATCTAGTTTATCTCCCATACGATTTCTCCATCGTGTTAACGAGGTAGGATCACAAGGAAGATCATGTTGTAAGTATTCATAACCACAGAAGTACTGCCAATAAGGGTTTTCTAGCCAGCGCTCTACCACGCTTTCATCACTCTCATCAAACGTGTATTTGAGGTAATTTAACCCGACCATTAAGCGAGTGGGTAGTGGTGGTTGCCCTACACCTTCGGTGTAAAGCGAATCAATTTTATTGCTCAATCTTTCCCAGTTTATTTTATCTGACAATCGGCACAAGGGATGTGAGAGATTGATAATTTGAGAGAGTTGCGAGCGAAACAGGTCAGGATGATTATTTGGCTGTTTTGGTTTCATAATTTGCAAGGTTTTGTGAGAAAAGATATTTTTTCTTGCAAATTATTTTACCATATATTAGCGTTTTATTTTGTATCTCAATGACTTACAAATACTTCAGGGCTGACTA